>CAZQEW010000013.1:0-51591 GCA_964591495.1 uncultured Klebsiella sp. | reverse complement strand
CGGGATTGGCCTGACTTCTCAAAACGGCGCGGTAGGCGCGGGAGCGACGGTGAACCTAGCTTATACCGACGGCCGTGTTCAAAGCGTCGCTCTCATCGACGGCGGCATCTACTCCGTGCTGGCGGCACCCGCCAATACCACAGTCGCCCCGGCCGGAGGAACGGGCTGTCAGTTGAATGCCACTCTGGGTTTGCGAGCGCAACCGACTGAAACCAGTGTCGCTGGCCACGGGTTGGCAAACGACGACGCGATCATATTTCTGGCGGACCCGACGCCTGGCCGGCAGCGCCTTCCTAGCGGGTTGTTGGGTGGCACTGTCTATTACGCAGTGGTAGTGGATGCCAATACCTTTTACGTGTCCACCACTCCATCGACCGCCATCGGTGGCGTCCAGCGGCTGTCGCTCCTAAACCAAGGTGATCCCGATGCCACCGGATTCCGCGTCCGCCGGCTGGGAGGACAGTCCAGTTTCGTTACCTCGATTGCCACGCAGGCGGACGGGAACATCGTTGTGGGCGGCAAGTTCGACACGGTGGGCGGTGACGATGAACCGACTGGTCAAGCATCCCCTATTAGCCCGTCCGGTAATTTTACCGATGCCAGTTCGATTTTTGGCACTAATCCTCGTAACAACCTAGCCCGCCTTAAGGGTGGATCGATCACTGGTCCTGGGCAGATGGCTTTCAACAGCCGCACCTATTTCGTGGATGAATACGCGGGCACCTTGCTAATGATTGTTGATCGCCTCAACGGTGGGCTAGGTGCTCATTCGGCAGACTTCTCGATCACCAGTCAAAGCGCCACTTTCAACACAGATTTCACCAAGGGATCGCCCGGCGGAAACACCCTTACTTGGGACTACGACAACAACAACTTTGCCAGTATGATCGATGGTCAAACAGGCAATGGGGTGACCGCCCCATTGTCGATGACCATCGCTGTCAACGATACTTTGGTCGAAGGCAATGAGGATGCGCTCTTTGCCATGACCAATGCACGTCCAACCCAGCACACCGGCCAGACTACCGCTGGCCTCACGCTACCGCGCTTTGGCTGGTCCATATCTAATCCCGCAGGATTAAGCGGACTCGGGGCGGGCTTTATCAATCAGACCTACGCAATTGACCCTGCGATTGGTTTTATTGACCGCGCAACCTTGACGGTCGTGGATGATGATTTCCCGCCGGGCTTCCTTGGTTTCTCTGCCGCCACCTACACCGCCACGGAAAATCAGGGCACCGCCAACATCAGTGTCAACCGCGTTTATGGCAGTTTCGGCCCGGTCTCCATTCGGGTCCGCACCACGGCAACGGTGGGTGAAGGTGGCGAGGGCTTCGCCACCACGGCGGCCCAGGGCACCGATTACACGGGCGTCACGAACACCCTGTTCTTTGCCGCAGGTGAGACCAACAAGATCTTCTCCATCCCGCTGCTCAACGACAATTCCGCGGACGGGGTGAAGATCATCGAGTTGCGCACGGATACCCCGACCGGCGGTGCGACCAACTCCGCGAGCAACGGCAGTTTGCCGGCGGGTGGCACGGCCAACCTGTTCTCCACCGCTACCTTGACGATTTCGGATGATGATCCGACCGGCGGCGTTCCGGCGGGTTCGGTGGATGCCACTTTTGCGGTGGCGGCGGGAGCGGACAACCCGGTGCAGGCCGTGGCCATCAATCAGTCCAGCTCCGGTCTGTTCGCCAACACGGTCGTCATCGGCGGCGACTTCTCCACTTACAACAGCGTCAGCCGCAGCCGCCTGGCACGACTGACTGCTTTGGGTGCGGTGGACAGCACGTTCAACATTGGTTCGGGGGCGAACAACTCCGTCTATGCCGTCGCCATTCAGGATGATTCCAAGGTCATTGCCGGCGGCGCATTCACCACGTTCAACGGCACGAATCTAAACCGCATCATCCGGCTCAACACGGACGGGTCGATCGACAGTTCGTTCAATCCCGGCGCGGGGGCGAACGGCACCGTGTTCGGCATCGCCATCCATCCCTCGACCGACCCTGTCGTGGCCAACCGCAGCAAGGTGGTCATCGTGGGCGACTTCACCCAGGTCAACGGCCTGAGCCGCCCGCGCATCTGCCGGCTGAATGCCGACGGCACGGTGGACGAGACCTTCACCCCGGGCACGGGCGCTAACGCAACCGTGCGTGCCGTCGCCATCAGCGCGGCCGGCGAGATCTTCGTCGCCGGTGACTTCAGCAACATCGCGAGCGCCACCACGCCGCGCCGCTACCTGGCCAAGCTGCTCTCTGAGGGCGCGCTCGACACGGCGTTTCTCTCGCCCTTCACCGTGGGGGATGGCGCAGTGTCCCTGAACGCGCTTGCGTTCGAGGGCGGCGGCACCGTGCTGGTGGGCGGCAGCTACGCTTCCGTCGGCGGCAGCACGAGCCACAAGCACATTCAGCGGTTCAATCCGACTACGGGTGCAATTGCCGGCTCGCCCCTGCCCTCCAGCACGCTCAACCTGAACGGGCAGGTGCGCTCAATCTCCGTGCAGACCGACGGGAAAATCCTGCTGGCCGGCGAGTTCACCTCCGTCAACGGCATCAGCCGGAACTATCTGGCCCGGATCAACGCCGACGGGACGACGGATACATTGATCAACTTCGGCACCGGGGCCAACGCGCGGGTGCTCTCGGTAGCGGGGCAGATCACGCGAAGCGCGTTCGCCTCCACGGCCCTCAATACCGGGACAGACGTGATCACACTAGCCAATCATGGATTGGTGAACGGTGATGCGATCGTCTTCAGCAGTGGCGGGGTGGCGGGGGCGGGATCACTCCCGACTGTTGGAGGTGTTCCCCTCGTCGCAGGACTGACCTACTACGTGGTTGGGGCTGTAGCTAATGTGTCCTTCCAAGTTGCGCTGTCTCCTGGTGGAGCGGCTCTGAATTTTAACGGCCAAGGCTCCGGCACCCATGTCGTTCGCGCCACCAAACCGCGCATCGAAATCGGCGGCGAGTTCACCACTTTCGATGGGTTGACGCGCAACCGCGTGGCACAGTTGCTCGGCGGCGACATCACTGCGGGCCAGAATCTCAGCGGCAAGTTTGAGTTTGAATCTGGCACCTACACGGTGGACGAGGACGCGACGCTCAAGACCATCCGTGTGAAGCGCACAGGTGGCTTGCAGGGCCTGGTCACGGTAAATTGGGCTACGGTGGAGCGCTCTGTCACATTCAATGACACGGCGAATGCAAACCTCGTCACCACCAACGCACACGGCCTGGCCAATGGCACCCCCGTCCGTTTCTCCACTGATGCGGCCTCGACGCTTCCGACCGGGTTGGTCGTGGATCGGACCTATTTCGTGGTCAACCAGACGTTGAACAATTTCCAGGTGGCCTCGACGGTGGGCGGTGCGGCCATTGATTTTGCCGGATCGGGTTCCGGGCCGCTGGGGTTCTATCTGAGCACCACCAGCACCAGTCCGGCCGTGCCCGGGCTTCATTACACTGCCTCCGCTGGCAATACGCTCACGTTCCACCCCGGCACGAACGAAGTTACCTTCAACGTCCTTATCGCCGCCGAAGCCACGCTCAACGGCAATCACGATATCGCGCTGGCATTATCGAACCCATCGGGCGGCACGGCGGCGCTGGGTGATGCTACCCGGCCGACTACTGCCACTTTGACCGTGCTCGACAATGACTCGGTGCTGGGCTTCGACTTCGACAGCTTCAGCGTGAACGAAGGCACGCTCACCGCTACGTTGAGTGTCTCGCGCCTGGGCTCCACTTCGGGTTCTTCCTCGGTCAACTATGCCACGGTGTCAGAAACCGGGGCAGGCAAGGCCACCGCAGGCACGGACTACGTTGCCGTCAGCGGCACGCTCAACTTCGCCGCCGGAGAGGTGCAGAAGACCTTCACGATCACGGTGATCGATGACACGGTGCCCGACGAAGGTAACGAGACAGTGCTGGTGCAGCTGTCCAATCCCCAGGGAGCCATCTTCAACACCGCGCTGCTCCCGAGTTCCGCCACGTTGTCGATCGTGGAGAACGATTTCAGCGGCGGCACGATCAACTTCTCCGCCGCTGTTTACACGGTGAGCGAAAACGTCGGGACGGTCCCGATCACGGTTACGCGCACCAGCGGCAACTCAGGATCCATCACCATTCAGGCGCAGACCGTGGCCCAGGCCCGCACGCCGGTCGTTGTCTCGGTGACCAACAAGGTCATCGCCAGCGGCACCGCTACGCTGACGACTTCAGGTGCACATGGGTTGGCATCAAACGATGTGGTCGTGGTGCAGGGCGTGGGTGGCGAGTTTAATGGCACTTTCACCATCACCAACGTAACGGCCAACACCTTCACCTACTTCACCAACAACAACGCCACGGTTGCCTCCGCGATTGTCAGCCCGGCGGGGCGGGCCACGGCGGCCGTCGGCACCTCCGCGACCGACTATACGCCGGTTAACACGAGCTTTACTTGGTTGGATGGCGACGCCACCACGCGTAGTTTTTCCGTTGCCATCCCCAATGACACGACCGTGGAAGGCCCGGAAACCATCAGGCTCGCCCTGTCTGTGCAGAGCGGTAACGCAGTGCTCGGCTCACAGTCGATCGCCCACATCACAGTCATGGATGACGATAGCCAGCTGCAGTTTGCGGCCGCGAGCGCCACTGTGAACGAGGATGCGGGAACGGTTTCGCTCACGTTGCAGCGCGTTGGCGGTCCCTCCGGGGTGGTGTCAGTGACGGTATTCACCCAGGATCTGGCACCGGGATCTTCCTCGGCATCGGTGGGAGCGGATTACACCACTAACAGTCAGTCCATCTCTTGGGCCTCGGGAGACATTCTGGACAAGACTTTCACGGTGAACATCACCAACGACGGCTTGGTGGAGTCGGATGAATTCTTCACGGTGAATCTGGCGAATCCAACGGGCGGAGCCGTTCTGGGTCTGAGCTCAGCATCCGTCCGAATCGTTGACGATGATAACGAAGTGGGATTTGCGAACCTCCCCTATCAGGTGGGTGAAACAAACGGCAGCGTTACGATTACGCTGCGCCGACTCCGCGGCACCGTCGGTAACATCACCCTCTACTACTCAACCAGTGACGGCACGGCCACTGCTGGCAGCGATTACTCGGCCATCCCGTCCGTGGCCCAAAACCTTGCCAGTGTCAGTGGCAATACGATTACCCGGAACAACCACGGTTTGCGCGACGGCAATTCAGTCGTCTTCGAGACGCCCGGCGGCGGTTCGGTGGGCGGGTTGACGCTGACCACGGTTGGTTACGTCGTCACCAACGCGACGGCGAATACCTTCCAGGTCGCCGTCGGCGGGAATGTGGTCACCCTCGGAGCGCTCGCTGGCACGGTCACGGTCCGCCCCGCCGTGGTGTGGAATACCGGCGACACCACCGACAAGACCTTTGCCGTCCGCATCCTTGATGACACGGTCATTGATGCCGGCGAACAGTTTAACCTGAACCTCCAATTGGAGACGGCGTCCGATGTCATTGCCAACCTAGTGGGTGCCGGTGGACCGGGTGGTTCCACGAGCCAGGCTTCAGTTACCATTGTGGACAATGACGTGGCGGGCGGCAGCCAGGACATCGCCTTCACCGTCGGTGCAAGCGTGGACAATCTGGTCCTCGCCTCTGCGGTGCAGGATGATGCGAAGGTGGTCGTGGTTGGGCAGTTCACCACGTTCAACGGCACCGGCCGCAGTCGCATAGCCCGGCTCAATGCCGACGGCACCCTGGATGGCTCCTTCCTCAACGGTCTGGCCGGTGCGAACAACACGGTGACCGCGGTGGCGATTGATCGAAACCAGAATCCTTTGCTGACCACGAACGTGGGCAAGATCCTCGTTGGCGGCGCGTTCACCACCCTGAATTCCACCGCGCGCACAGGGGTGGCTCGCCTCATGGCGGATGGCACCTTGGACGCAGCCTTTGTCCCGCCGGCGATTGCGGGTCAAGTGTCTGCCGTGGGCGTGCAGATCGACGGCCGGGTGCTGGTGGCTGGTTCCTTCACGGTGAGCGGTCGCCAGAACATCATCCGACTCGGCATCGATGGAACGCTGGATACATCCTTCCTCAACCTCCTCAGCGGCGCCAACGCCACGGTGCGCGCGGTCTTGGTGCAATCGGACAACAAGATTGTCATCGCCGGTGATTTCACCACCTTCAACGGGACGCCGGTCAATCGGGTGGCCCGCCTGAATGCGGATGGCAGCTTGGACACCACCTTTGATCCACGCGGCGGGGCCAATGGCTCGGTGTTGACCATTGTGGCCGATGGCACCGGCTATGTGCTCGGTGGTGACTTCACCGGACCCTCCTTTGCGGCAGCCGTGACGAACAAGGCGCTCAGCGGGAACGTGGCGACGCTGACGACGGCCACCGCGCACAACCTCGTGGTGAACGACGTGGTGACGGTTAGCGGTGTGGACGCGACCTTTGATGGCACCTACACGGTCGCCAGCGTGCCGACGGCGACGACGTTTACTTATGCCCGGACGGCGGCGGACGTGGCCGGCACAGCGGTCAGCCCGCTGGGCATCGCGGGTAACGCAGCGCGACCCGCAAACCGGCTCGCCCGACTGAACAGCACCGGTGCGCTGGACACCAGCTTCCGAGACAATGTGGGCACTGGCGTCAACGGCACGGTGCGCAGCCTTTTGCGCACGTCAGGGGGTGGCTTTGTGGTGGGTGGCGATTTCACGGGCAACAACTTTGGGACGACGGTCACCGCGAAGCAGATTGGCACGGACGCGCAGAACAACGTGGCCGCCAATGTCGCCACCATCACCACGGCGGTGGGACACGGCCTCAGTGTTGGGGATCTGGTTGTCGTCAGTGGCGTGGATAGCACCTTCGACGGGACCTACCGGGTGACGGTCGTGGACACTGCCCTCACGGGCACGAAATTCAGCTACGCTCGCCTGGCGGCGAATTTGGCCAGCACACCCGTTACCGGCGCGGCCAGCGCCACGCGTGGCGGTCTGCTCTTCAACCGGCTCGCCCTGCTGCTAGGCTCCGGTCGGGTGGACACGGGCGTCAGCTTCGGTTCAGGCTTTGACAATTCCGTCCATTCGCTGACGGCACAGACCGTGGGCAGCACCGGGTATTTTGTGGTGGGCGGCGCGTTCACCGGATATCAGGGAGTCAGCGGTCCAGGCTACGACTACCTCCTCCGACTTTCGACTGGGGCCGTGCTGGACAAGACCTTTGCCACCGTGGCTGGCGCAGATGCCAGCGTGCTGTCGCTTTCGCTCGCTGCCGGCAACCAATTGGTGGTGGGTGGCACTTTCACCAACCTGGCAGGCACGGCCCGCAGTCAGGTCGGTCGGTTCAACGCCGACGGCACCTTGGATGCAGGGTTCGTCCCGCCAACGGTTGCTTTCTCGGGCGGCTCGGTGGCGGTCAACGCAGTGGCTGTGGATGCCAACACGAATCAGTTCCTCACCGCCAACATTGGCAAGGTGCTCATCGCCGGCCAGTTCACGAGCGTGGGCGGAGCAGCGCGCGGCCGGGTGGCGCGGCTGAACGTTGATGGGACTTTGGACACGTCTTTCATGGCTGGCCTGTCCGGCGCTGACGCCACGGTCAATGCGGTTGCCATCCTTGGCAGCGGAAAAGTGCTCATCGGCGGTCAGTTTACCTCGGTGAACGGCACCGGTCGGGCCGGACTAGCGCTGTTGAACACGGATGGCACCGTTGACACGGCCTTCCTCAGCGGGCTCGCGGGTGCAGATGGCGCGGTGCGGGCAATTCTGCTGGATGAGGCTAACAATCGGGCCTACGTCGCCGGCGACTTCACCACCTTCAATGGAAGCTCACGCAGTCGGGTTGCGCGGGTGAACCTGACCACGGGCGCGGTTGATTCCTACGCCCCGACCGGCGTGATCAATGGGGCCGTGCGCGCCCTCGCCTTCGCCCAGAGCGGTGACCTGATCATCGGCGGTGATTTCACGGACATCGCGGGCAGTGGCGCAAGGCTCTACATTGCCAAGCTGGAGATCACCGGGACCCCTGGCAGCCCAACTTCGTTCCTGACCGGCGGCGGCGGGGCCAACAACTCTGTGTTCTCGTTGGTGGTGCAACCTGACGGCCAGATTCTGATGGGCGGCTCTTTCACCGTGGTCAACGGCCAGACGCGGAACCGCGTCGCCCGGGTGAGCGATGGCGGTGTTCTGGACGCGGCGATCAATTTCGGATCCGGCGCGGACAACGTGGTGAGTGCGGCTGCGGTTCAGGCCGATGGCCGAATCATCCTGGGTGGTGCGTTCACCACTTTCAACGCACAGCCAGCTTCCCGACTGGTCCGGCTCGAAGCCGGTGCCAACACGGGAAGCGGCAGCTTCAACTTCAGCAGCGCCACCTACACGACGACGGAAAGCGCCGGCTCGGTGGTCGTCACCATCAATCGCTCGGGAGGTTTGACGGGCGCGGGCGTTAGCGTGCAGTTCCTGACTGATGCGACGGTGCTTGGAGCCTCGGCGGTTGCCGGCACCGACTACACCGACTATCCCGCGGAGGCGCGGAACTTTGGTGTGGGTCAGCAGAGTGACACGGTGACGATTGGGATTTTGAAGGCCAATGACGCAACTCCGGAGGCGGACCGGGTGGTAGGACTGCGGTTGCAGAACCCGGCGGGCGGTTCATCGCTGGGAACCCAGAGCACCGCGCTGCTAACCATTCGCGATGACGACAGCGTGCTCGGGTTTTCAGTGGCCACCATGTCTGTGAGCGAAGGCGCGGGAGCGGCGACCGTAAACGTCCGACGTATCGGTGGAACTGCGGGCATCATCACCAACCGGGTGGCAACTTTGACCGAGACCGGATTCGGCAAGGCCACCGCGGGCACTGATTACACCACGACCAGCACCAACCTGACTTTCGGCGACGGCGTTACCAACGTCTCATTCACGATTCCCATAGTGCAGGATCCCATCTCTGAAGGTGATGAGAGTTTCGTCCTTACCAATACCGTTTCCGGCCGGCAGACGGGCCAACCCAGCGGTGTGAACGTGACATTGGCATTGGGTGGCGGTTCCTCGTTCCTTGGTCAGACTGTGTTCCTGACCAACAACGTGACCATTCTGGACGACGAGACCAGCCCGGGGACACTGGGTTTCCAGCTTGCTGCCGATCGCGTGCTGGAGGATACGCCGGGCAACTACACCGTGACGGTGCTCCGCAGCGGCGGCACTTTCGGTGCAGTTACCGTGGATTACGCGGCGACCGGCGGCACTGCCACCGGATCCGGCAGCGACTATACCTTGACCTCTGGAACACTGACCTTCGGCAACGGTGAGTTTAGCAAGACCTTTTCCATCGCCATCATCAGCGACACCCTTGTGGAAGGAGACGAGACCGTTCTGGTGCAGTTGAGCAACCTTACCGGCGGTGCCGCGCCGGGCCAGACGACCTTCACGCTCACCATCGTTGACAACGACAGTGCGGTGGCTTTCAGCGCGCCGGGCTATTTGGTGGGGGAGACCAACGGGAGCGTGGCAGTGACGGTGCGGCGGACGGGGGGCACCAACGGGCTGGTGAGCGCGTATTACGGGACGGCGAACGGGACGGCGGTGGCACCGGCAGACTACACGGCGATTCCGGGGGCGGCGCAGAATGTGGGGAGCCTCAGCGGGGGCGACACCGTGAATGTGGCGGCCCACGGGCTGACCACCGGCAACCCGGTGGTCTTCACCGGCACCGCGCCCAATCTGACGGCGGCGGGCTTGGTGGCGAATTTCGGCTACGTGGTGACCAACGTGACGGCCGGGAGCTTCAAGTTGCTTAGCAACGGGGTGGCGGTGGCACTGGCCAACGGGACACCGACGCTGGCAGTTCAGCCGGGCTTGGTTTGGGCCGATGGCGATGCGGCGGACAAGACGTTCCTCGTGCCCATCACGGAGGACCTTTTGGTCGAGGGAGCCGAGACCTTCACGGTGAGCTTGGCGGCGGGCAGCGGTTCGGTGGTGGTGACCACGGCGGCGGCGGCGGTGACCATTCTGGACAACGATGCGGTAGGTGGCGGGTTGGATGGCAGCTTTGCGCTCGGGGCGGGTGTCGCGGGCGCGGTCAATGCCAGCGTCGTGCAAGGCGACGGGAAGGTCGTCGTGGCGGGTGGCTTCACCAGCTATAACGGAGTGGCGCGCAACCGCGTCCTGCGGCTAAACGCGGACGGGACGCTGGACACTGGCTTCCTGAACGCGTTGGCGGGAGCGGACGCTGCGGTCAGCGCGGTGGCCGTAGATGGCAACAGCAACCCGCTGTTGACGGCGAACGTGGGCAAGGTGGTAATCGGCGGGGCGTTTGGGACCGTGAACGGGACGGCGCGGGTCCGCCTAGCAAGGCTGAACGTAGACGGCACGCTCGACACAGCCTTCGTGTCGCCATTGGCGGTGGGGACGGTGACGGGGGTGGCGGTGCAGGCCGACGGAAAAGTGCTGGTGGTGGGCAATTTCACAGTGTCCGGGCGGCAAAACGTGGTGCGGCTGGACGCGACGACTGGCGCGGTGGACGCGACCTTCCTCAACGGCCTGTCAGGGGCCAATGCGCCTGTGCAGGCGGTCCTGGTGCAGGCGGACGGTAAGATCGTGATCGGCGGCGACTTCACGGCCGTCAACGGAGTGAATGTGAACCGGCTGGCGCGGCTCAACTCCGACGGCAGCGTGGACTTGAGCTTCAACCCCGGGGGCGGCGCCAATGCGACTGTGCGGGCGCTGGCGCTGGACGGGACGAGCCTGGTGGTGGGCGGTGACTTTACGGGACCCTCCTTCGGCGCGGCGGTGACGAACAAGGCGCTGAGCGGGAACGTGGCGACGCTGACGACGGCAACGGCGCACAACCTCGTGGTGAACGACGTGGTGACGGTTAGCGGTGTGGACGCAACCTTCGACGGCACCTACACGGTTGCCAGCGTGCCGACGGCGACGACGTTCACCTACGTCCGCACGGCAACGGACGTGGCCAGCGGGATCGTCAGCCCCATTGGGCAGGCTGGTTATGCAGCCCGGCCGGTGAACCGATTGGCGCGGCTCGCGAGCAGCGGGACCCTCGACGCGGGCTTCAGCGACCGGGTGGGCACCGGGCCCAACTCGGGGGTGACCGCGGTGGCGCGCCTGGCTAGTGGCGGCTTCGTGGTGGGCGGAAGCTTTAGCGGGGCGGGCTTTGGGGTGGGGGTCAACAACAAGGTGGCCAATGGGACCACGGCAACCCTGACGACGACGGTGGCGCACGGGCTGGTGGCCGGAGACGTGGTGGTGGTGGCCGGGGTGGACGGGGCGCTGGATGGGACCTTCACGGTGGCCACGGCGCCGAGCGCAACGACCTTCACCTATGCAACGGCGGCGGTAGTGGCGCCGTCGGCGGTGAGCACGGCGGCCAGTGCGACGCGGGGGAACTTGGTGTTCAACCGGGTGGCGCAGCTCACCAGCACGGGCGCACTGGACCCGGCGGTGAGCTTTGGCAACGGGTTTGACGGGGCTGTCAGCACGGTGAGCCTGCAGACCGTGGGGGCGACGACCTATTACGTGGTGGGGGGCAGCTTCACGGGCTACAACGGCCAGAGCGGGCCCGGCTTGGACAACTTGGTGCGGCTCAATGCGGGAACCTTGGACCGGAGCTTCAACCAGGCCAGCGGGGCCGACGCGGCGATCAACTCCGTGGCGTTTAACGCGGGCGGGCAGTTGGTGATCGGAGGCCAGTTCACGAACGTGAACGGGGTGGCGCGGGCTCGGTTGGCGCGGTTCAACTTGGACGGGACCCTGGACACGGCCTTTGTGCCGGCGGCGCTCCTGCCGGTGCAAACGGTGATCGCCGGTGTGGCGGTGGACCGCAACACGAACTCTTTCCTGACGGCGAACATTGGCAAGGTGGTGATCGGAGGCACGTTCACGAACGTGGGCGGGTTGACGCGCGGACGCGTGGCTCGCCTCAACGCGGACGGCACGCTGGACAACACCTTCCTGAACGGGTTGGCGGGGGCGGACAACACGGTGGAAGCTTTGGCGGCGCAGAGCGACGGAAAGGTGCTGTTGGTAGGCTCCTTCTCGAGTGTCAACGGCGTGGCGCGGGGCGGAATCGCCCGTTTGAACGCGGACGGGACACTGGACACAGGCTTCCTGAGCGGGCTATCGGGGGCGGATGCCGCTGTGCGCGCCGTAGTCTTGGACGAGGCCAATGGTCATGTCTACGTGGGTGGCGACTTCACCAGCATGAACGGGACGGGGCGCAGCCGCGTGGCGCGACTGCTCATGGCGACGGGGGCGCTTGACGCCGGCTTTGTTCCGCCCAGCGGAATCAATGGAGCCGTGCGGGCGCTGGCGCTGGCGGGTAACGGGGATCTGCTGGTGGGCGGTGACTTCACGAGTGTGGGCGGGAGCGGCCGCAGCCGGCTGGCCCGGCTTAACAGCACGGGGACCCTCCAGGCGTTCCTGGACGGCACGGGTGGGCTTACGGGCGCAGATAACTTTGTCACGGCACTGCTCGTCAATGGCGGCAAGATCGTGGTGGGGGGAGCGTTTGGGACGGTGAACGGCCAGGTGCGAGCCGGGGTGGCCCGGCTGAATGACGACGGCACCTTGGACGCTACGGTGAACTTCGGCACAGGGGCGAACGGGCAGGTGAACGCGGTGGGCGTGCAAGCCGATGGGCGTATGTTAGTGGCGGGGGCGTTTACGACGTTCAACGGGGCGGCGGCGGGCCGGATCGTGCGGCTGGAGAGCGGCCTCAACACGGATGCTGGCACGTTTAGCTTCAGTCAGGCGGCCTACACCGTGACGGAGAGCCAGGGGACCGTGACGTTGACGGTCAACCGCTCGGGGGGGCTCAATGGCACAGCGAACGTGGCCTTCACGGTCGGCGGCGGCTTGACGACCACGCCCAGCAGTCCGCTGACCTTTGCGGCTGCGCAGTCCGCAGCGAGCTTCGTAGTAACCCTGCCGGCCGACGACAGCACGCCGGAAGCGGATGCGGTGATCGCCCTAAGCCTGCCGGTTCAGCCGGGTGTGGCGGCAATTCAGAATGCGACCCTCACCATCTTGGACGATGACAGCGTGATCGGATTTGCGCAGACGGGCTACACGGTCAGCGAAGCCGGCGGGACGGCGAGCATCCTCGTGGCCCGGCTGGGTGGCACGGGTGGGACGGTGCTCGTAGACTATGCGACGGTGGCGGAAGCGGGCTTTGGGAAGGCGACGTCGGGTAGCGATTACTCGGCGGTTAGCGCGACGCTCACGTTCGGGAGCGGCGTGACGAATCTGAACTTCACTGTGCCGATTACACAGGATGCCCTAAGCGAGGGCAATGAGACGGTGACGCTGGCCTTGAGCAATGCGCGGGGCCAGGGCGGAGCGTCGGCGGTCTTGGCGACGGCGAACAATCAGGCGGTGGTGGTAGGAGTGAGCGGGACCGTGCATACCAACGCGACGCTGACCATCTTGGATGACGAGAGCGCGCCCGGGACGCTGGGCTTTGAAAACGCAGCGTATGCGGTCAACGAGGAGGCGGGCAGCCTGACGGTGAACGTGCAGCGCAGCGGGGGCAGCTTGGGGACGGTGACCGTGCAATACCAGACGGCTAACGGGACGGCGGCGGCGGGCAGCGACTACACCGCGGCGAGCGGGACGCTGACGTTCGCCAACGGCGAGATTCAGAAGAGCTTCGCGGTCCAGTTGACGGCGGACACGTTGGTGGAAGGCAATGAGAACTTCACGCTGGCGTTGACCAACATCACCGGTGGGGCGGTGGCTGGCGTCAGCTTGGCCACCGTGACCATCGTTGACAATGACAGCCAGATCGCTTTCACCGGCCATCCCTATACTACCAGCGAGACGAATGCTTCGTTCACGTTTACCTTGACGCGGTCGGGCGGAACGAATGGCTCGGTCTCCGTCCAGATCCAGACCTTGGAGAGCGCGGTCACGGTGGACACCGGCACCGACCGTTTGCAACGCTTGGCACACGGATTGGTGGACGGCGTGACCGTGCGTTTCGCCAGCACCGGAGCACTGCCCGGTGGATTGTCCGCCGACACGACTTACTTCGTTGTCGGCAGCACGCCAAATGACTTCCAAATCTCACTGACCGCCGGCGGTGGGGCAGTGGATCTCACCAGCGCGGGAACGGGCTCGATCACGTATGCCGTGGTGAACTCGACCGCAGGAACGGTGACGGCTGACGCGGGCACCGATCGACTGCTGCGCACGGGCCACGGCTTGGTCAATGGCCTGATCGTCCGATTCTCCGCCACCAACGCGCTGCCGGGCGGGTTGACGGCCGGCACGCGCTACTTCGTGGTGAACCGCAGCGACAACGATTTCCAGGTGTCGGCGACGCGCAACGGCGCGGCGATTGACCTGACCACGGTGGGCGCGGGCACGATTGAAATGGTGCCCACCGGCCAAGCGCTGGGTGGTGTCACCCGGGTGGTGACCGTGGACAACGTGAACGACACCTTGCTGCGCACGGCGCACGGCTTGGCGGATGGGGCAACGCTTCGTCTGGCTAGCACAGGCACGCTGCCCGCTCCGTTGACGGCGGGGACGGACTACTTTGTCGTCAACAGCACCGCGAATGATTTCAAATTGTCCCTGACTTTGGGCGGGCCGGCGATTGATCTCACCAGCCTTGGCGCGGGTGTCGTCTACTATGCGCTCGTGGGCGAGCAATTGGGTGGCGCAGACTATGCAGCTGTCAGCCAGACCGTGGTGTTCGCGGACGGGCAGACCACAACGAATGTAACAATCGCACTGGCCAGCGCGGCGCACGATGACTCGCTCATCGAGGGCGATGAGGTGATCACCCTCTCGCTTAGCAATCCGGCCACTGTCTCCGGCGGTGGTTCAGCGGTGGTCGCTGCCGGCAGCGAGTCCACGACCCTCACCCTTACGGATAACGACATCGGCCTGGCCTTTGCCACGGCGGCTCTGAACGTGGCGGAGAATGCCGGCGTAGCGGTCGTCGAAGTGGTCCGCACGGGCGTCACCAACACCACCGTATCCGTGGCCTTTGCCACCGCCAACGGCAGCGGTGCGATCAGCGGCCTGCACTATCTCGCCACCAACGGAGTGCTCAATTTCACCTCGGGCGTGCTGACCCAGTCGTTCACCGTGCCCATCATCGACAACACGGTTACGAATGCCAGCCGCGTTGTGAACCTCTCCCTCACCAGTCCGACCGGCCCGCTGGGAACACAACTCGGATCAGTGAGCACGGCGACCTTAACAATTACCGACGACGACGTTGCGGGCGTGGCAGGCGCGAGCGACACCGGCTTCGCCGCGACCTTCAATAACGTGGTCCACGCGGTCGCAATGTTTACCAATTCCAGCATGCCCAACCTGGTTACCAAACTCATTGTTGGTGGCGAGTTCTCCAATGTGAACGGGGTGGCGCAGAACCGCCTTGTGCGCCTGAACCGCGACGGCACGCGTGACACCAACTTCGCGGTTGGCTCTGGTGCAAATGGGGCCGTGCTGGCGGTGCTGGCGGCGCCGGATGGTAAGGTTTATATCGGCGGCCAGTTCTCCAGCTACAACACGTTCTCTGCGCCGTTCGTTGCCCGCATTGGCACCAATGGTGTTCGGGACGCGAGTTTTGATGCTGCTGGGACAGATAACGCCGTGTTGGCCATGGCATTGCAGCCGGATGGTCGGCTGCTGGTGGCCGGCGAGTTCACTTCTCTGGCAAATAACAACACCAGAAGCTTCTTTGGGCGACTGTTGGACACTGGCGCGGACGATGCCTCCTTCGCCACGGGCAGTGGGCCTAACGATGTCGTGCGCGCAGTGCTGTTACTGCCAGACGGGGATATCATCATCGGTGGCGACTTTACCAGCGTCAACGGCGTGCCCAGCGCGCGACTGGCCCGCTTGACCGCGGCAGGCGCGGTGGATGCGGCCTTTGCCACGCAACTGAGCGGCGGCTTCAGCGGCCCCGTCTTCGGACTCGCACTGCAACGCACCCTGACGGCCACGAACATCGTCGCGGTTGGTCAGTTCTCCACCGCCGGCGGTGGGGCGCATGCCAACATCGCACTGGTTGGCACCAACGGAGCAGTGGTGCCCCCCGGCACGTTTAGCGCGTCGGCTGATAACTACGTCAACGAGGTGGTCGCGCAGCCGGATGGCAGGCTGATCCTCGGCGGTGGGTTCACCACCATCAATGGACAGAGCCGCAGTCGTCTCGCACGACTCAACGCCGATGGCACGCTTGATATGACCATTAACCTAGGCTTCGGTGCGGACGCCGACGTGGAGACGGTGCTGTTGCAGGACTACGACGACCGCATCCTGTTTGGTGGCCGATTCACCACCTTTAACGGCACGGCGGCTTCCCGTCTCGTCCGCGTCAACGGCCGGGTAACCGACGGCGCGGGAGTGCTGGCCCTAAGCGCAACCAACTACTTAGTGAGCGAGAACGGCCCCACGGTGCAGATCAACATCATCCGTTCCGGTGGTCTGACCGGCCCGCTGACCGCGACCAATTTCACGGCGGACGTGACGGCAACCAATGGCGTCCATTACACCGGGATTTCGAATGTCTTCACCCTTGCCTCGGGCGAAAGCTCCACCAACTTCCAGGTGAGCATCATTGATACCGCCGGGACGAACGCGAACCGCGTGTTCGAGACGCGGCTTGTCGCCGGTGGAATCACCAGCACAAGCACCGTCACCCTGGTGGACAATGACGCGATCCCGAACTTCAGCCTCGCCAGCTACAGCATTTCCGAGCAGGGCGGCAGCGCGACCATCTCGGTCAACCGTCTGGGCGGCAGCGCCAACGCCTATACGGTGCAGTTTGCCACCGCCAATGGCACGGCCCAGGCCGGCACGCACTACACGGCCACCAATGGCACGCTGGCTTGGGGCGACGGGGACACCGCCGTTAAGACGTTCTCCTTGCCCATCATCAACAACCTCGTGACCAACGGTAATCTCACCGTGAATCTTTCGCTGTTTAACGCCACCAATACGACCCTTGGGGTGAGCTCAGAATTGAGCGGCAGGACCAATGCAACCCTTACGATCATAGACGATGAATTCGGTCCTGGCATAATCGGCTTCTCGAGTGCGGCGTTCACCTTCGCGGAAGACGCCGGCACCGCCACCATCACCGTCATACGCACCAATGGCAGCAGCGGCCCCATGTCGGTCAATTTCGCCACCATCGCAGGCGGCACGGCCGGCGCAGGCACGAATTACACAACGACGAATGGAACCTTCACCTGGGCCAGCGGTGACAGTTCCTCGCGCACATTCAGCGTGCCGTTGACGGACAACGTCGTCACCAACCCCAATCTCACCGTTAATCTCCGGCTCAGTGCCATCAGTGGTGGCGCGGCCGCGGGCATCACCAACGCCGTGCTCACCATCGCGGACAATGACAGCCTCGTGGGCTTCAGCACCAACGCTTTCACCATCAGCGAAACCGGGACCAACGCCACCATCACCATCATCCGCACGGGCGCGACTAACACGACGGTGCAGGTTACTCTTGCCACGACCGACGGCACGGCAAGCAGTGGCAGCGACTTCCTCGGGGTCACCAACATCATCACGTTCGCGCCGGGCCAAACTACCACTAACTTCCTCCTCAACATCCTTGACGATGGCCCCGTGGACTTTACGGACGCGGGCCTTGGGACAAATTTTGTCCTCGTCGGAGGCCTCACGAACAGTGTCGTGGTCGCGGATCCGATCACCGACCGGCTGCAGAGCGTTGGGCACGGATTGGCCAACGGGACGGTGGTGCAGTTTGCCTCCACGGGCACCCTGCCGACCCGACTTGCGACCAACACGTCGTATTTCGTCATCAACAGCAGGACGGATGATTTCCAAGTGTCATTGGTGGCGGGCGGACCGGCGGTCGAGGGCAATGAAACCGTCTTGCTTAACCTTTCCGCCCCAGTCGGTGCGGTGGTGTTTGACAGCCTGCTCGCGCCGACCAACGCCACCCTCACCATCGTGGACAACGAGACTGAGCTGGCCTTCGATGTCGCCGCTTATACGGTGGCCGAGACCAACGGCACGGCACTCATCAACGTGGTGCGCACGGGCGTCACGAACACGGCGGTCACGGTGAATTTCGCCACCGGCAGCGGCACTGCCATTGACGGTCTGGATTACTTCGCCACGAATGGCCTGCTTACGTTTGCTTCAGGCGTGCTGACCCAGAGCTTCAGCGTGGTGGTGGGTGACAACACAGTGAGCAACGTGAGCCGCACGGTGAGCCTCCTGCTGTCGAACGCCGTGGGGCCGTTCGGCACGCAGTTGGGCGCGATCTCGGGGGCGACGTTGACCATCACCAATGAAGACCCAGCAGCGGTGGCGGGCACGGCGGATCCGAGCTTCTCGGCGACGGTCAACGGGACCGTGTATGCGCTGGGCATCAACACAAACACGGCCCTGCCGAACCTGATCGGCAAGCTCGTGCTGGCCGGTGACTTCACTGCCATCAACGGACTGGGCCGGTTCCGCATCGCGCGGCTCAACCGGAATGGCACCCTCGACTCGACCTTCAACGCAGGCAGCGGGGCCAACGACTCCGTCCGGGCCTTGGCGGTGCAGCCGGACGGGAAGGTCATCATCGGCGGCTTTTTCACCAATGTCGCCAGCACGGCGCGAAACTACATTGCGCGCCTTAATGTGAACGGCACCTTGGACACGACCTTCAATCCGGGCGCCGGGCCGGACGGTCAGGTCAATGCCATAGCCCTTCAACCGGACGGCAAGATCATCATCGGCGGCCAGTTCACGTCTATCAGCGGCACCAACCAGAGTTTCATCGCGCGCCTGAACAGCAATGGCACGCTGGATGACACCTTCGACACTGGCGCGGGGGCCAGCGCGGCGGTGCGCGCCTTGGCGCTCATGCCGGACGGATCGGTCATCGTTGGCGGCGACTTCCAGTTCTTTAACGGCAGCAACAGCCGCGGCTTGGCGCGGGTGAGCACCACCGGGGCGCTAGACATACTCTTCGGCCCGAACCTCGGATCAGGCGGCGTGAACGGCTCCGTGAACGCCATCGCCGTGCAGTTTGGCACCAACTTGGTAATCGGCGGAACCTTCAGCGACGTGGGCGGCCTTACCCGGCAGAACTTGGCGCGTCTGGGCACCAACGGCGTGCCTTCGCTTACGTTCTCGAACGCGGTGGATAACACGGTCAACACGATCTCCGTGCAGCCGGACGGCAAGCTGTTGGTGGGCGGCGGCTTCAGCACGGTGGGCGGCGTGCCCCGCAGCCGCGTGGCGCGGCTGATGCCCGATGGCGCGCTGGATTCGGCGATCAATTTCGGCAGCGGCGCAGACAATGACATCACCGTCTCCCTGGTTCAGTTCTACGATGACCAGCTCGTTTTGGGCGGCGCTTTCAGCAATTTTGGCGGTGTGCCAGCCAACCGACTGGTTCGTGTCAACGGACGCGATAACGACGGTTCGGGCTCGTTCGAGTTCAGCCAAGCAAGCTACACGGTTGTCGAAGGTGCGCTGGCGACAATCACAGTCACGCGCAATGGGGGCCTGAATGGCGTGGCGAGCGTCGATGCACGCACTCAGGATGGAACCGCGACCCTGGCGGCGGGCGACTACCTGACCAACTTCGTGACCTTGAGCTTCGCGGCGGGCGTCAACCAACTCTCTTTCACGGTGACCAACCTGAACGATACCGAGGTCGAGGGCAACGAAACGGTGAATCTCGCGCTCACCAACCCCACCGGTGGCGCAGGGTTGGGCGCACGCTCCAACGCAGTGATGACCATTGCGGACAATGACGCTCGGTTGGCCTTCACGCTGCCGACCTTCACCGTCTCGGAGAGCGGCTCCAACTCGACCATATCGCTAGTGCGCACCGGCGGCACCAATGGCGCGGTGACAGTGGACTTTGCCACGGGCGTGGGGGGCACCGCTACCGCTGGCTCGGACTTCGTTGCGACCAACGGGACAATCACCTTTGCCGACGGCGTCATCGCGGCCACGTTCAATGTCCGAGTGCTCGGCGACACCAACGTTGAGGGCAACGAGACTGTGCTCTTGACCATGTCCAATCCGAATGGCGTGGGCAACGCCTCGGCCGTGCTGGGCACGATCAATTCCGCCACGCTTACCATTCTGGACGATGATTTCAGCCCCGGCACGCTGGCCTTGAGCACTAACGCTTACACCGTGGCGGAAAACGCCGGCAGCCTGGTGGTCACACTCACGCGCACCGGCGGCACCTTAGGTCTCGTCAGCGTCAACTATGTCACCGCCAACGGCTCAGCGCTGGCAGGCAGTGACTACACAACCACCTCGGGCACTTTGAGTTGGCCGGATGGAGACGCGGCGGCCAAGACGTTCTCTGTGACCATTCTCGACGACGGCGTGCTGGAGGGCAACGAGACCTTCCAGGTCGCTATCGGCGGCGCTTCCGGCGGGGCCGCCTTGGGTGTCACCAACGCGACCGTCACCATCATCGACGATGACGGCGTGGTGCAGTTTGCTGCTGCCAACTTTGTGGTGTTCGAAAATGCCACCAACGCAGTGGTGACGGTCAACCGCACCGGCGGGATCACTAACGCGGCGCCGGTTGTGGTGGCGATTAGCACCGTCGCAGGAGGCTCCGCTTCCGCAGGGGCAGATTTTGTATCGACCAACGGCTCGCTTACTTTCGCCACTGGCGTTACCAGCCAGACCTTCAATGTTTCCGTTCTGGACGACCAAACTGCCGAACCGAATGAGACATTTAATCTCTCGTTAGGTCCCATTACCGCGGGTTCGGCCATCTTGGGCAGTCAGACCAACGCGACCATCACCATCGTCGACAACGACATCAGCGTTCAGTTCTCCAGCGCCAACTTCTCTGTAGCGGAGGCAGGGCCGAATGCCACGATCACCGTGACCCGGACGGGTGCTACCAACTCATCCGTCGCGGTAACCTTCGAAACCAGCGATGGCTCCGCCGTGTCCGGTCAAGACTACCAAGCCCAGCTCGGGACACTCACTTTCGCCGTGGGGGAGAACAGCAAGACCTTCAACATAACGATTCTCGATGACAGCGTGGTCGAGCCCGATGAGACGGTGAACCTCCGCCTTACGGCCCCCACTGGCGGCGCGGTGCTGGGAGCAAATGCGACGGCCACACTAACCATCCAGAATGACGACACGAGCGTCGAGTTCACCGCTGCTTCATTCTCGGTTGGTGAAAACCAAACCAACGCGTTGATTTCGCTGCGCCGACTCGGTGTGACGACCACGGCCTTCGGCGTAAGCTTCGGCACGGCCAATGGCACAGGGGTGGCCGGCACGCACTATGTGGCCACCAACGGCGTTCTCAATTTCGCTTCCGGAGCGACAAGCAACGCCTTCCAGGTTCGGTTGATTGACGACCTGGTGCCATTGGGCGATCGGACGGTGAATCTGTCCCTCTCGAACCCTACCGGCGGCGCGGTCCTCGGCCCTCAGTCTGCGGCTGTGCTCACCATCAATGACAATGAAGTTACTTTGCAGTTCAGCGCCGCGACCTTCAGCGTGTTGGAGGATCAGACCAATGCCCTGATTAGTGTCACACGGTCAGGCTCGGGTGGTGGAGTTGTGGGTGTCAACTTCGCGGCCACGGTGGGCACCGCCACGGCGGGCACGGATTTCGCGCTCACCAACGGGACATTAACCTTTGCCAACGCTGTGACCAACCTGTCATTCGCGGTGCGCCTGTTTGACGATATCCTCTCCGAATCCAACGAGACAGTCAGCCTCGCCTTGAGCGGGCCTAGCGGTGGCGCGACTCTGGGCACTCCAGCGGTCGCGACCTTGCGCGTTGTCGATAACGACCGTGTAGGCAGTCTCGACTCACTGTTCCTCACAGCCGTCGGTGCCAACCGTAACGTGCTGGGCGCGGTGGTCTACACCAACGCTGCTTCAACCAACTTCGGCAAGGTCATCATCGTCGGCGACTTCCAAACGGTTGATACTACCAACCGAGTCCGGGTGGCGCGCCTCAACCCAGACGGCACCTTGGACACGAGCTTCAACCCGGGTTCCGGGGTGGACAACGTGGTATTCGCAGCGGCGATCCAGTCTGACGAGCGGATTCTGATTGGTGGTGGCTTTGCGACCGTTGGTGGTGTCGCACGCCCATTCCTTGCGCGATTGAACAACGACGGCACTTTGGATGCCGCGTTTAACGCCGGCGGTGCCGGCCCGAACGGGTCTGTGCGCGCACTGGTGCTGCAACCAGACGGCAAGCCCGTCATCGGCGGCGCCTTCACCACTTACAATTCCACAGCGCGTGGTCGGGTGGCTCGTCTAAACACCGACGGCACGCTGGATACGAGCTTTGCGCCCGCGACTGGCGCGAACGACGTGGTGCACGCCATCGCGTTTGACTCGGCCACCAACCTCCTGGTCGGCGGCGTCTTCACCAGCCTCAACGGGACCACGCGCAACCAGTTGGCGCAGGTCACACCGACCGGAGCGCTGGGCGCTGCATTCGCGCCAGCGTTTAGTGTGGGGGCGCAGGTGTTCGCCGTGCTCGTGCAACCGGATGGCAACATTCTGGTTGGCGGCAGCTTCACGAACGTCGGCGCTTTTGCGCGGACGAACCTTGCCCGGGTGTTGCCTGCGGACGGCGCGATTGACCCGTCTTTCAGCACGGCGGCGGCGGCCAATAGCACGGTCCGCGCGTTGGCGCGCGAGGCCTCCGGCGCGATTCTCGTGGGTGGCGACTTCACGGTGCTGTCCGGGGCCAGCCGTTCCGGCTTCGGCCGTTTGAATGAAACAGGCACAGTCGACGCCACATACGACCCCGGAGTGGGCATCGTTGGCTCTGTCTTTACGCTGGCGCTACAGCCAGATGGCAAGCCTGTGGTTGGCGGTGACTTTACCACTTTCGACGGCGTGGCTCGCGGCAACGTGGCGCGGATTAACGGTGGGCCGGGGGTGATCCAGTTCGTCTCGGCCTCCGCCAGCATCCAGGAGCGGGCAACGAATGTGACGCTCAGGGTCAGCCGATCCTTTGGCGCAGGTGGCTTGATCACCGTGAACTTTGGCACGACGAACGGCACGGCTTCTGCAGGGGTGGACTATGTCGCCACCAATGGGGTGTTGGCCTTCAACCCGGGAGTTACGAATCAGGACATTGTCGTTTCGCTCTTGAATGACACTCTGTCTGAGTCCAGCGAGACGTTCACCGTTGGGTTGTCCGGTGTTGTCGGTGGAACGCTTGGATCGGTTAGCAATGCGCTGGTCACCATTCTCGATGATGACAGCACGCTCCAGTTCAACCTAAGTGCGACCAACCACTTTGAGAATGGCGGAAGCTTGGTGCTCACGGTTGAGCGGACGGGCGTGATCGACTCCGCTGTGAGTTTGCCCTTCCGAACCACCAACGGAACCGCGTTGCATGGATTCGATTATACGGGAGTCACCAACACCCTCCTCTTCAACACAAACGTCAGCACCTTGACCATCACCGTCCCCATTCTGAATGACCAGAGAGAGGAAGCCGCTGAGACTTTTGCGGTCCTGCTCGGGGCCCCAGTCGGCGAGGCGAGTTTGGGGACGAACACGACCGTCGCGGTCACGTTGCTCGACAATGACAGCACCATCTCGATGGCCACCAATGCGGTCACCGTAAACGAGAACGACGGCAACGTTCTGTTGACGGTGAACCGCACTGGCTTCACCAACAGCACCGTGTCAGCCGGATTTACCACCATCAATGGGTCCGCCACGGCTGCGTCTGATTTCGTTGCGACCAACGGTTCGCTGAGCTTCGGCGCGGGTGTGGTAAGTGTCTCCTTCCCAGTTCCGATCTTGAATGATCAGACAGCCGAACCGACGGAGACTTTCAGCCTCGTGCTCACCAATGTCACCGGCGAGGCAAGCCTGGGCTCCGTCACCAACACAGTCGTTACCGTGCTGGATAACGACAGCGTCCTGCAGTTCCCCTTCACCTCGCTTAATGTCTCCGAAAGTGCAGGCAACCTCTCCGTGACGGTGCAGCGCGTCGGGGCTACAAATTCGGTGGTCTCTGTCGGACTTTTCACGACGAATTCGCCCACAGCCTCGGCAACGGAGAACGTTGATTACAGCTCAGTGCTTACCAACCTGGTGTTTGATGTGGGGGTCGCTTCCCGCTCAGTCACTATCTTCCTGACCAATGACACCATTGTCGAAAACACGGAATCCTTCCGGGTGCAGCTGGTGGATGCGTTTGGTGAAGTGACTCTGGGCTCGCAGACAAACCTGACTGTCAACATCATTGACGACGACTTCCGCACCATCGTTGCCGCCGGGACCGTGCTAACCGTGGAGAGCTTCACCCCGACGAACAACGCCGTGGATGCATTGGAGACCGTGACGATGAACTTCTCGTTGCGAAATGCCGGCAACGTCAATGCCTCGAACATTACCGCCACCCTGCTGACCACTGGCGGCGTGATGAATCCCAGCGGACCGCAGGTGTATACGAACTTGGTGGCCGGCGGTTCGGCCTTCGCCATGCCGTTCACCTTCACCGCCACACAGGCGCAGACCATCACGGCCACCCTCCAGCTAAGCGATCTGGGCGGCATCTTCGGCACTGCGGCCTTCACGATTGATCTCGGAGTCGCCAGCTCCTTGACCAACCGCAGTCTGATCAACCTGCCTGCCACCTTGTTCCTGCCGAGTTCCGGGCCCGCGGGTCCTTATCCGAGCACCATCACGGTTTCGAACGTCGCCGGCGTCTTGAACAAGGTCACGGTCCGCCTCAACGGGTTGACGCACACTTACCCGGCGGATCTGGATGTGCTGCTTGTCAGCCCGACTGGCCAGAAAGTGCTGCTGATGTCCGATGCGGGCGGCAGTTTCAGCGTGAACAACATCAACCTGACATTTGATGACAACGCGGCCGCCAATGCGCCCGACGCGACGGCGCTCACCACAGGTTCCTATAAGCCCACCGATTATGCGCCTGCCGACAGTTTCCCTGCGCCGGCCCCGGCGGGTCCTTACGACAATTCTCTCGGGGTCCTGCGTGGATTCAGCCCCAACGGCACCTGGTCACTCTACATCGTGGACGATACCGAGCAGAATTACGGAAACATCGTTAACGGGTGGACGCTCAACTTCAGCACGGTCAGCCCGGTGGTGGACCTTGCCGCGGTCATGACGAATGCGCCGGCTGCCGTCACCGCACCGAACACCGTGACCTTCACCACCGTGATTACCAACCGCGGCCCCAATATCGCCAATAACGTGGTTTACACGAATCCGCTGCCTGCCGGGTTGACTTTCGTTTCCGCCACGGTCTCCGCAGGCACCGTCAGCGGGGCAGGCGGGGCGGTAGTTGCCAACCTGGGCCCGTTGGGAATCGGTTCCAACCACGTCGTCACGGTGACCGTGGCTACGAGTGGATCGGGCACGGTTACCAATACTGCCAGCGTTACCTCGGGCGAGATCGAGTTGGTTCCAAGTGACAACGCTGTCAGCTCGACCGTCAGCATCGCTCCGGCCATCCCGTTCTCCCTGCTGGGGGTGAGGCAATTGGGTGGAAACTTCGCCATCACGGTCACCAATACGGTCAGCGGGCGGACCTACGTCGTTGAGGCGACGACGAACCTGGTGAACCCCGTAACCAACACCGTCTGGACACCGGTAGCGACCAACGTTGCTACCGGCACCACCGTCAATGTCACCGACTCAGCCACCCTTGGAGTGGGCCGACGCTATTACCGGGCAATCGAGCGCTAAGGTGGCCAACGGGGGGCCTTCCGCATGAAGTCACGCCACAGCCGGTAGTGGTGTCCTTTTGAACCTACGACTACGAACGGGGATTAAGGGTTAATCTGTAGCGATTTGGCGGGAATGGTTCTTGATTCAAAACTGGTTGGCGGACTAGGCTTTCGGCAAACGCTGCACCTTGAACGCACGACGACTTTTCAAAGTTTCCCCGGCGACCGCGTCCTTTTACCCGCGGAATGTGATCCCGGCCCTCTCTCTTAACGGTTTTCCAGGCATGAGCATCAAACTCAAGACAGCTCGGTGGTGGGTGGTTTGTTGGCTGGCTGCGCTCGTTGCGTGGATGGCTCAGCCCGCGGCCCAAGCTCAACCCGCCAACGATGACTTCAATTCGCCGTTCATCATGAACGGTCTCACTGGGTCAGGGTTGACTTTTCGTGATTTTGGATCCACTCCTGCCTTCCAAATACTCAACAACGTAGCAGCAACCAAGGACACCGCGAACGGGGAACCTGACCACTCCGGCAACATCGGTGGCCGTTCCGTATGGTATTCGTGGACCCCGGCCTCAAGTGGAAATGCGGCCATCTCGATCAACAATTTCTCATTTGGCGTTACGAACCTGATTGCTGTTTATCAGGGTTTCTTCGTTAGTTCGAACTCCCTGTCAGTGGTGACCAACAACGCCGGGACGTTCACCAACATCCTGCGGTTTCCGGTGACAGCCAATTCCACGTATCGCATCGCCTTGGATAGTTTTCACAGCGGGGTAGGGCAGGCTCCGAGTTTCCAGTATGGTATCGCTTGGAGCATCCTGACCAACGACAGCTTCGCTTCGCCAACCCCGCTGTATGGCAGTCTCGGCACGGTGACGAACTCAAACGTGGGGGCTAGCTTGGAAGCCGGAGAAACCAACGCGCTAGCTCTTCGTGGTGGGGCATCGGTGTGGTTCACTTGGACGGCTCCCCTGTCTGGGCCGGCGCGGTTTACGATCCCCTCTACCAATTTTACTCCGCTCCTTGGCGTCTTTACCGGAACCAATTTGACCAACCTCACAGTAGTTGCCACAAACGATCTGAACTTGGCTACAAACTCTAACACGGCCTCCTTCTCTGCCGTCGCAGGCAGCACGTATATGATCTCGGTTGACGGTCTGGGGGGAGCTAATGGCGCATTTGCATTGAGCTTGAATAGTCCCACTAGCTCGATTGCCGGTCATTTTGAATTCACCACCAATGTGCTCACGGTTACCGAAGCGGAATCCTTTCCCGGTTTCCTAAGTGGTAATGGAAATTTCAATGGCTACAACGGCAACGATACGCGTGATTTGCAGGGGGCCGTCGTAACCATCCGGCGCACGGGCGGTTATACCGGACGAGTGGTGGTTGACTACGTGATACGCGACAATACGGCTCGTGCCGGTTTCGAGTATGGCACCGTTACCAACAGCACAGCGGTGCCAGTTGCCGGACGAATTACCTTCGATGATTGGCAAATGAGCACCAATTTCGTGGTGCCCATTTTACCTGCACTCCTCTCCGGGTTAGGTAACAACTCTGTTTCATTTAACACGAATGACACGTTTTTCTCCATTTACATAACGAATGTCCTAGCTGATCCAAACCCGGTTAACGGGTATCTAGAAGCTACCAACCTGCAGCCGACCTTCTCAACCACCCCCCAAACTGTAAGCATCCTCAATTTGGACAGCACGTTTTCAAACCCGACCAACGGAACGGTATCGCTGGTTCGTAGTCTCATTCGCGTCGCCGAGAAGGTAGGAACGGCAAGGTTTGGGATAATGCGGTCAGGCGGTGACACTTCGGTTGCTGCCACCGTCAAATATTCATTGGACTCCGCCTTGGGTGACTTGGCCAGCGGTGCTCCGGTGGGCGTCAGCAACGGCGGGGATGATAACATTTTTGCCCTTACAGCAGGTTCAGACTATGCAATGCCGAGCGCTTGGGCTGATCTTTTGCGACCTGCTGATTTCACAGCGGGTAATCAGTCGTTCTTAGCAACCATTCCAGCGAATGACATATCCACAACCGTCAGCGTCACCATAATTGACGATACGGAAGTCGAGTTGAACGAAGACATCATCGTTCGGCTACTGGATGTAACGGCCACGGGGCAGGAATCTCCCACACCACGCCTCACCGGCACTACCGATGGATATGTCACAGGCTCTTCACGACAGGCCATAATAAGTATTGTTACGGACGACATTTACGGGGCCGAACAGCCGGCGGGCGCGGCCGATAATACCCACAATCAGCATAATTTCCGCCTGACTAATCCCCCGAACAATCCCACTCCAGGTGCCAACAACATCGTCTATGGTCTTGCTATCCAAGCCGACCAAAAGACCGTGTTGGTGGGGGACTTTACGGCCGTGAACAGCTTCACACGCAATCGTGTCGCTCGTCTGTTGACCGATGGTCAGGTGGACACCGCCTTTAATCCAGGTTCTGGCGCGGATAATTTCATCAACGCAGTCGCGATTCAGCCTAATGGTGCGATCCTGATTGGCGGCGGCTTCAGTTCCTACACGGGAACGAGTCGTAATGGCTTGGCTCGGCTGACCAGTTCGGGAGCATTGGATACCACCTTTAATCCAGGTGCAGGCATCAATCCGGGAGATACTGCGAGCAGTGCAATTCAAGCAATCGCCCTGCAGTCCGATGGACGGATAATCATCGCTGGTAACTTTACCACCTACAACTCGGTGGCGATTAATCGAGTCGCACGCTTAAACGCAGATGGCTCCTTGGATACCACATTCAACAATCTCGGCTCCGGCCCGAACGACCGCGTTTACTCGGTCGCGGTTGACGGCTCGGGTCGGATCATTCTTGGTGGTGCTTTCACCTCGATCAATGGCGTGCTCGCTAACCGTATCGCACGGCTCAACGTGGATGGCTCCTTGGATAGTTCGTTCAGTGGCTTGGGTGCCGGGCCTAACGGGGATGTATATGCGGCGCGCTTGGATGGAAGCGGGCGCATCCTAGTCGGCGGCTTTTTCAATGCCGTCGATGTGCATAGCCGGTCAAGTATCGCCCGGCTGAATCTGGACGGTTCAGTGGATCTGAGTTTCGATCCCGGCGGCGGAACAGACGATGCCGTATATGCCATTGCGGTCCAATCTGACGGTGCGATCTTGATTGGCGGTGGTTTCACCGCTTACCACGGTTCTAGGCGTATGGGCCTCGCACGCCTCTTTAGCTCGGGCATGCTCGATACGAGCTTCATGGATACAACCTACAATCATTTCGCCGGCCTAACCCAGCCGCTTAGCACAAGTCCGCGACCGGCCTGCTATGCTCTGGCCTTGGAAACAACCGGAAACATTATGATAGGCGGCACATTCAGCCGCGTTGGTGGTGGATACGGGAGGGAGCAGTCCTCAAGCCTAACGGGGACAATTGCGGACATTGGATCTTTTAACTTGCGTGATTACATCAGCCCTCGGCTCAACGTAGCCCGGCTCATTGGTGGTGCTACACCTGGTCCTGGTAATGTGGAGTTTGCCGCAAGCAACTTCAGTGCAGATGAGTTCACTCCCAACTATTTCATTCAACTTGTTCGCACAAACGGCTCATTGGGACAGGCCTCCGTAAATCTTCAAACCTTAGATGGAACAGCGATAGGCTCGACAAATGCAATCACGTCGGGTTTCGATTTTCGTCATACGAATGCAACCCCCACTTGGATTACCGCTCGCAATGCTTTCACCCGGCCCAATAACCGTCAGATACTAGATGCCTTTACAGGCCTTAACAACAACCCTCTAGATTATACCGGTCGGTTTCTCGCGGGCTTAGGTGCCGTCTACTTACCCATCATCCAAGACTCCTTGGTTGAAGGTAATGAAGCATTAGGGGTCCGACTTTCACTCCCTCCCTTAGGCACGACAAACGCGCCTGTGCATCTTTTCGGCGGTGCCCCCATACCTATCGGGCTTGCACTAGGAAAAACCAACGCAGTTGTTGCCATCGCTGATGACGATTTCGCGTTTGGCACTTTCACCTTCAGCCTTGCGAATTATCTCGTCACTGAAAACGCGGGCAATGTGACCATCACTGTTATTCGCACCAATGGTGCGGTGGGCAACGTCACGGTCCGATACAATGCGGTTGCGGGCACGGCCACCACGAATGACTTCACGCCGGTTTCGGGAACATTGTCTTTTGCCGCGGGTTCCACCAACCGGACCTTTGTTGTGCCGGTGCTGGATGACACAGCCGTAAACACTCCGGCCAACCGCACCGTAACACTTACTTTGACCAACGCCACCGGCGGAGCCGTAATCGCCGCTGGCGGCGGAGCCGCTACGCTGACCATCGCCGACAACGAGCCGCCTTCAGGCACGCCGGCTGGTTCCGTCAACACGGCCTTTGGGAGCTCCAGCGGTGCGAATGACCGTGTGCTGGCGGTGAGTTTGTTGGCGAATACCTTCTCCGCTCAGGGCCTCAATGGCCGGTGGCTGATCGGTGGCGATTTTACAACGGTGGACGGAGTGCCCCGGAACCGGATCGCCATGTTGAACGTCGATGGCTCAGTCAACACCTCGATCTTCAGCCGGTCAGGGACAGGACCTAACAGCACCGTCAGCGCTATCACGATTCACACCAATCAAACTTCGACCAACCTCATCGGCCGAATCCTGATTGCGGGTGCGTTCTCTCAATACGATGGCACAAACCGCTCGCGCATTGCCCGCTTGAATCCGGATGGCTCGCTGGACTCATCTTTCAATCCTGGTGCGGGTGCGGACAATCCCATCCTCGGCGTCGCGATCCAGCCCGATGACAGGATTCTGATCGTCGGTGACTTCACCTCCTTCAATGGCACAACTCGCAATCGGATCGCGCGGCTGAATTCCGACGGCACAGTAGATACCACGTTTAATCCGGGGCAGGGCGCAGGGGGGACCATCCGATCCGTGGTCATAGATTCGACCGGCACCAATATCTACATCGCCGGCGACTTCACCACCTACGATGGAGTGAGCCAAAATCGGGTGGCTCGGCTACGTAGCAACGGGTCGTTGGACACCACTTACATCGATCCAAATGATCCCAATTCTGGCGCGAACGGTCGCGTCCGGGCATTGGCCGTTGAACCCGGCGGCGGACTCCTGGTGGCAGGTGATTTCACCAGTCTTGGCGGGTTAACTGCCCATGTGCGGGTGGGTCGTTTGGTTCCCACCTCGAGCAACGCGATACCCGATGTCAGCTTTGCCGCTTCGGCGGACAACGCCGTGCTGGCTCTGTCTGTGGACAGTAACACCAACATCGTCATCGGCGGCGACTTCACCGTCATCAGCGGCCGCAATCGCTCCCGCATCGCGAGGCTCCGCCCGAATGGTCAGTTGGATGCATCGATAAACTTCGGAACCGGTCCGAACAACTTTGTGGCGGCCATGGCGATTGCACCTGGCACCAACGGGGCCATCACCATCGGCGGTGGCTTCACCCAGGTTGATGGCTACCCTCGTAATTGCTACGCGCAGCTGATCGGTGGTGAAAACGCCGGGATTGGAACCCTTCAGTTCCTTTCGGCCAACTTCAACGTGCTCGAAAACGCCGGCAACGCGCTGATCACCGTCCGGCGCGTGGGGGGAGAGACGAACGCCGTCAGCGTGGATTACCTGACCCTTAACGGCTCAGCCATTCACGGGACCCATTATACAAGCAACCGGGGCACCCTTGTCTTCCAGCAGGGTGAAGCCGTGCGAACCTACACGGTGCCAATCATCGACTCGGTGGGAACAAACGTGGCCAGGGTGTTCACCAACATTTTGCTTAATCCGACAAACTATGATGCGGTGGCAGGCACAAATCTGGATCTCGCGCTCTTCGGTGCGATCACCAATGCCACTGTTACAATTGAGGACAACGATTCCGAACTCGGCTTCGCCTTTTCGAATTACACGGTGAATGAAAACGTGCTTGGGGGCAGTGCCGTCATTACGGTGCTCAGGCTGGGCGGCACCTCCGGCACCGTGACCGTCAACTACCTTGCCACCAATGGCACGGCCGTTTCCGGCCTGGATTTCACGGGCGTCAGCGGCCAGCTGACCTTCACCAATGGGCAAAACTCGGCGACCTTCCTAGTCCCGATAATCAACGATGCTCTCGTGGAAGGCACTGAAACGGCGGCACTGACCTTGTCCGGTCCGGGACCGGCAGGCGTGGCCGGCTTGGGTCGGAGTGCGTCCTCACTGAACATTGTCGATGATGACTTCAGCCCCGGTGTGCTGGTATTCAGCACGGGTAGCTATGTGGTCCAGGAAAATGCCGGTCAGGCGGTGATTGACGTCCTGCGCACCAATGGCACCACCGGTCTGGTTACGGTGCAGTATTCCACGGCCAACGGCTCCGCCCGCGGATACAATGGGCTGGGCTCCCCCGCTGGCTTTGACTACACCAATGCTGCCGGAACGCTGACCTTTGGCGACGGCGAAAATTCCAAATCGTTCAGCATTGGAATTGTCGACAATGTCGTGCCTGACACCAATGCCAACCGAACGGTGAATCTCTCCATCGCCAACGCCACCGGCGGCGCGGTAATTGGGGCCCAGAGCACGGCTTCGCTGACCATTCAGGATGATGAGCTTTCGAATTTCGGAAGCCTGGTATTCAGCTCGGCCGCCTACACGGTCGTTGAAACCAACAACGTGGCGTCAATAACCGTCAATCGTAACGGCGGCAGCATTGGCACCATCACCGTTGATTTCGCCACCGGAGTGGGCTCGGCCTCGGCCGGCACCAACTACATCCCGGTGAGCAGCACGCTGACCTTCACCAATGGCCAGATCACGACCAGCGTTTTGGTGCCCATCATTTATGACCCGGGCATCAACGGCGACAAGACACTCAACCTTCGCTTGTCCAACCCCACGGCCGGGGCTGCGCTGGGATCTCCGTCCAACGCCGTTCTCACGATCGTTGACAATGAGTTCAGTCCGGGTGTGTTAACTTTTGCCACCAACTTGTTTTCCGCGTCGGAGGATGTCACCAATGCGGTCATCACGGTGGTGCGCACCAACGGTTTCACCGGCCTCGTGACCGTGGGTTACGGGGTCAGCAACCTTACGGCCAGTGCCGGACAAGACTTTACCAACGTTTCGGGGACGCTGACCTTTAGCAACAACGTGGCGACCCAGACCTTCCTGGTTCCCATCATCGACAACTTCACCCAGGAGGGCAGCCGGCTATTCGAGGTTAGGCTGTTCAACCAGTTCGGAGGCGCTTCGCTGGGGCTGACCAATGCCACCGTGCGAATTGTGGACAACGAGGCCACTGCGGGCTCGCTGGATGGCGGCTTCGTAGCGGGCAGTGGAGCCAACGGGGATGTGTTCGCGTTGGGTCTGACCACCAATGGGCTAATCTTTGTCGGCGGCGACTTTACAACGCTCAACGGAGTGGGGCGCACCAACGTGGCGCGGCTCAATGCGGGCGGTTCGCTGGACGTCAGCTTCGTGCCTGACCCGGTCACGCGCTTTGGGACGAATGCCACCGTGCGAGCAATGGCCGTCCATACCAATGGCACTAATGCCGGCAAAGTGATCATCGGTGGAGCCTTTGATCAGGTTGGGTTGCTGCCCCGCACAAACCTTGCCCGGCTGAACGTGGACGGCACGGTCGATATCTCCTTCAATCCCGGCCGCGGGCCAGACAATGCGGTTTTTGCGACTCACCTTCAGCCGGATGGCAAGGTGTTGATCGGCGGTCTCTTCACGATGGTGAATGGCGCGAACCGAAGCTTTGTTGCTCGGCTTAATTCGGATGGTTCACTCGACGCGACATTTAATCCCGGTTCGGGCACCGATGGCCCTGTCCGCGGGATCGCGACGGATGCCAGCGGCCGAATTTATTTGGTTGGTGACTTCCTATCGGTAGATGGCGTGGCCCGGAGTCGTATCGCCCGACTCAACGCCGACGGCTCCATCGACAAGAATTTCGACCCCGGCACCGGGGCCTCCTCCGGCGCGGCGGCAGTTCTCGTGAATGCTGGTGGGCAGCCGATTGTGGGTGGTGTCTTCACGAACATTAACGGCAGCCCGCGTGGTCGCTTGGCGCGCTTCAACTTGGACGGCGTTCTGGACGCTGGCTTCGCCCCGGTGCCTGGTGCAGATGAGTTCGTCAGCTCCGTCGCCTTGCAGTCGGACGGCAAGGTGTTGATTGGTGGCGGATTTACCGGTGTCAACGGCCTGGTGCGGAACCGTATCACCCGGCTAAACACCGATGGGTCAGTGGATGTCACTTTCAACACGGGCACGGGGGCCGACGCGGTGGTCTCAGCGATACGCGTTCAACCCGATGGGAACATCATGATCGGTGGTGCTTTCTCCACGATTAACGGCCAACCACGTGGACGCATCGCTCGATTGGTCGGTGGTGCCAACCGGGGCTTTGGCACTTTCGACTTTGCCAGTTCGACCTTCACGGTCGCCGAGAACTTTACCAACGGACTCGTCACCGTGGTGCGGTCGGGTGGCACCAGCAATACGGTGACGGTGAATTTCAGCACTGCCGATGGCACCGCCACGAGTGGGTTTGATTACGTTGGCACCAATGGAACACTAACGTTCGCTGCCGGGGTAACTCACCTTAGCTTCAATGTTCCTGTCACTGATAACTCAGTCGTGGATGGAAGTCGCACGGTGCTGCTCACCCTTTCCAACCCGACAAATGGAGCGACATTGGGAGGCGGATCCAGTGCCGTGCTGACCATCTCGGACAATGACGCCATTGTGGGCTTTAACCCGCAGGCATACAGCGTCAACGAGAACGGGGGCATTGCCACCATCAATGTCGCCCGTGCCGGCGGCACGGTCGGAACCTTCACGGTGGACTTTTTCACCGCCGACGCAACGGCAGTGGCAGGGACCCACTATCTGGCTACGAACGGAACCCTGACCTTCACCAATGGTCAGACCAATGCGTCGTTCACCGTGACCATCCTGGATAATCTCACCGTCGAAGGGAACAAAACCAACCTCCTGTTCCTTACCAATGCCGTGGGAAGCGTGACGATTGGCGGCGGGCGGGCGGTGTTGACGATTGTGGACAATGAGTTTGGTCCCGGCGTCATCAGCTTCGCGACTTCTGCGTTTGTTTCATCCGAAACGAACGCCAGTGCCGTTATCACGGTCACCCGCACCAACGGCACCGAGGGTTTGGTGTCGGTAAACTACTCAACCGTTGCAGGCGGCACCGCCGCGGCTGGCACCAACTACACGCCGGTGTCCGGCACATTCTCATGGCCGGATAGCGACATCACGGCCCGGACCTTTGTGGTGCCAGTGATTGATGATTTCACCACCAATGCCAACCGGACGGTCAATCTGGCGCTGAGCGGCGCGACCGGTGGCGCGGTGCTGTCCATCAGCAATGCCGTTCTTACCATTGCGGATAACGACAGCGTGCTGGGATTCAGCGCCACCAACTTCAATTTCAGCGAAAGCGCCGGCTTGGCTACCATCACTGTTCTGCGCGGCGGACCGGCTGTGGACACGGTTACTGTCAGCTTTGCTGTTTCCAACAACACAGCGACTGCCGGTGCTGACTACACGGCCACCAACGGCGTGTTGACCTTCACCAACGGCCAGTCCAGCGCAACTTTCTTGGTGGCCGTGGCTGATGACCTTTTGGTTGAAGGAGATGAGACAGCGCTGTTGTTCCTCAGCAATCCGGTCGCGGCACCGGCCGGTTCAGCCACTTTCGCCAACACCAACGCAACACTCACTATCGTGGATGATGAAGCCGTGGTGTCCTTTCAGTTCGCCTCCTACCCGGTCTCGGAAAATGTTGGACGCGCCCCGATCTCCGTGCAGCGACTCGGGGTAACCAACACCACTGTGACCGTGGACTTCACCACGAGCAATTCCACGGCGATTGCTGGTTTGGACTACACCAGGACCAATGGCACTCTGACCTTCGCGCCGGGCGTCACCAACCTTACGTTTGCTGTTCCGATCACCGACAACCTGTTCGTCAATTCCTCGAAGACGATACAGCTGGTCTTGGGTAACGTGTCAGGACCCTTCGGCACCACGCTGATTGCTCCCAGCAATGCGAGTTTGGTCATATCGGACAACGACACCAACAGCCCGCCGGCTGGCACGGTGGATGTGACTTTTGGTGCAAATTTGGGGGCCAATGGTCCCGTTTACTCCTTGGCCTTCCGCACCAACGGACAGGTGGTGCTGGGTGGTAATTTCACGACAGTCAACGGCGGCCTTGTCAACCGAGTAGCACGGCTCAACGCCGATGGAACCTTGGATCAGGGCTTTAATCCGGGTCTGGGCGCGGACACCAACGTGTTTGCCGTAGCCGTGCAGGATTCGGGCGCTGTCATCATCGGTGGCGAGTTCACCACGGTCAATGGCACTAACCGGGCGCGGCTTGCCCGGCTGAACCTTGATGGATCTTTGGATCTGGCCTTCAATTCGGGGGTAGGTCCCGACAGCCGAGTTTATGCGGTTGCTACACAAAGCAGCGGGGTGGTCTTGGTCGGCGGGGCGTTTACCAATTTCAATGGGTTGGCGGCAGGGGGACTGGTGCGGCTTGCGGCCGATGGATCGGTTGATGGCAGTTTTGCCATCGGCACGGGGGCGAATGGTCCCGTCCGGGCCATCTCGACAATGGCCGACGGGCGCATCCTCGTCGCCGGCGATTTCACTTCTTTCAACGGCGTAGCTTCGCCGCGCATCGTCCGCCTCAATGCTGATGGTTCCCGAGATGCTACCTTCAATCCCGGCGCGGGCGCGGACAATACGATTTTTGCCGTGGCCGTGCAGACCAACGGCGCCGTGGTGGTGGGAGGCTTGTTCACGACTTTCGGTGGACTGACCAAGAACGGGATTACCCGACTGAACCCCGACGGCACGTTGGATCCCACCTTTAACAGTGGCACCGGAGCGAATGGGCCGGTTTACGGTGTTGCGTTGCGCGACAACGGCAAGGTGATGCTGGTCGGGGCCTTCACCCAGGTGAACGGACTTAGCAGGAACCGCTTCGCCCGACTGAACACGGACGGTGCGGTGGACGTGCGGTTCGATCCTGGCACGGGTGCGAATGCCGTGGTCAGCGCGGTCGCGGTCGAGCCCATCCCACCCGCCCCTACGCCGATTCCGCTCTCTTCGGCCGGCTCAGGTGGCGGTTCGACCAACATCGTCGTCGATACTGGTTCCGTGGCGGGAACTCTGATCTTGGATTTCCAGTCATACAGCATCGCTGACTCCGTGCGTGTATACTACCAAGGGGTCCGCCTGCTCGATACGAACTTCGTCGGAACCAACCAGTTCACCATCCCTTACGGCACCGGCACCTCAACCGTGCTGACCCTGGCGATCAACGAAGGTGCAGCTACCTTTGCTACGGTATGGGATTTCTCGGCGACGGTCATTCCGTCCGCCGTTGCGCGTGCCAATCAGCGGGTGGTCATTGCGGGAGACTTCACCCAGATTAACGGAGTCAACCGCGACCGCGTTGCCCAGATCAGTGACGACGGGGCCATGGACGCCCAGTTTGGGCTTGGTGGTGGGAACAGCATTGTCCTTGGGATTGGGGTTAACACCAATGCTTCGCTGCCCAACTTGCTCGGCAAATCCGTTGTTGGCGGCAATTTCACGGTGTTGAACGGTGCCAATGTCAGCCGGCTTGCGCGGCTTAACATTGATGGTTCGCTTGACCTCAGCTTCAGCACGGGTTCGGGGGCGAACGACACCGTGAACGCGGTGGTGGTGCAGCCAGACGGACGGGTCATTGCCGGTGGTTTCTTCACCAACTTCAACGGGGTGACGAGGCGGCGCGTGCTCCGGTTGAACACCGATGGTTCCGTGGATGGTTCGTTCGACACTTCGGTGGGGGCAAACAACGTGGTGCTCGCTCTTGCACTCCAGACGGACGGGCGCGTGCTGGTAGGTGGCCTCTTCACGACTCTCAACGGAACGGCTCGTAACTTCATCGCCCGCCTTAATGCGGATGGAACGGTCGACTCTGGCTTCAATACCAGCGTGGGTGCCGACGGGGCCGTCAGGGCGATCGCGGTGCAAAATGACGGCCGGGTGATCATTGGTGGCGACTTCGGCACGGTAAATGGCACCGCCCGCGTCCGACTGGCCCGTTTGAATACCGACGGATCATTGGACACCACTTTCAATCCGGGCACGGGGTTCAATGGCTTCGTCAGCGCCCTGGCAGTGGACGGATTGGGTCGGGTGCTGGTCGGTGGATCGTTCACTTCAGTAAATGGAATTACCCGTAATCGCATCGTGCGGCTTTCAAGCACCGGCGCAGTGGATGGGACCTTCGACTCGGGGGTTGGTCTTGATGATTACGTCAGCGCCGTATCCATCCAAGCGGATGGAAAGCTCCTGCTTGTCGGCGGCTTTACCACCTTCAACAACCTCCTGGCCAATCGAATCCTCCGTCTGAATCCCGACGGGTCCATGGATACGTCGATCAATTTTGGCACCGGCGCAAACAACTTTGTCTCCGCTCTGGCGGTGCAGCCGTGGGATGAGAAAATGCTCATTGGCGGTGCGTTCACCTCGGTTGACGGACTGGCTCGCAACGGAGTCGCGCGCCTTAACTCGGGTGCCAACGGTTCGGCCAGCGGCACGTTTGAGTTCACGACCGTGAATTACCTCGTGGATGAAAATGCCTCAAACGCGACCGTAACAGTCGTGCGCCGGGTGGGCCTTAGCGGAACGGCCACCGTCCAGTTGGTCACCTCAGATGGCACGGCGGTGCAGGGCGTTGATTACGTTGGCATCACGAACACCCTGACTTTCATCAATGGGCAAAACACCACCAACTTGTTTGTCCGGGTCCTCGACAATCTTGTGGCCAATGCCAACCGGACGATCAATTTGACGCTGTTGAGCCCATCACCCGGGGCGAGCCTCGGTTCGGTCAATCCGGCCATCGTCACGATCGTGGACAATGACAGCCTTTTGGAGTTCTCGGCAGCCACCTTCTCGGTCAGCGAGAGTTCCTCGAACGCTACCATTACCGTTGCTCGTAACGGGGGAGGCGCGGGTGCCGTGGCCGTCTCCTATTTCACGTCGGGTGGTTCCGCGACTCCGGGCTTGGATTTCGTCAGCGTCAGCAACCAGCTCTCGTGGGTTTCGGGCGAAGTCGCGACCAAGAGCTTTGATGTGCCAATTCTTTCCGATGCTCTTGTGGAGGGCAATGAAACGGTCGTGCTCAACCTGATCAACCCGTTGGGCGCGGCTTCGGTGGGCCGAGCGACAGCCGTCCTGACCATTGTCGACGATGACTTCTCCCCTGGGGCGCTTGGCTTTGCCACGAATCTGTTTGTGGTGTCCGAAAGCGTTGGGAATGCCGTCATCACGGTGGTGCGCACCAACGGCAGCACGGGGCCTGTTTCTGTGCAGTTTGCGTCCACCAATGGGTCGGCCATCGCCGGAGTTGATTATGTGATGACCAATGGCTTCCTGAACTTCTCGGATGGCCAAACCAACAAGACCTTCAGCGTAAGCGTAATCAACGATGTCGTGTCCGAAGGCGACGAATCCGTATTGCTCACGTTGTCCAACCCAGGCAATGGAGCCACACTGGGGCTGTCCAGTGCGGCGCTGTTGATCCGGGATGACGAGATCAGCAACGGCATCCTTGGTTTCAGCTCTGCATCTTACACTGTCTCAGAGGGTGCCGGGTCGGCGGCCATCACAGTGATCCGCACCAACGGAAGCCAGGGCACCGTCACCGCCAACTTCGCCACCTCGGATGGAACCGCCCGGGCGGGTTCGGACTACACTACCACCAGCGGCACGCTGATCTTCCCGGATGCGGTCACCAATGTGACGTTCAACATCCCGATCTTGAACGACCCGTTAGTCGAGACCAATGAGGTTATCACCCTGACTTTGACGACCCCCACCGGTGGAGCCTCGCTGGGCCTGGCCAACGCGTTACTTACAATCTTGGACGATGACTTCAACCCCGGTTCCTTCAGCTTCACCGGCAATCTCATTGTGAGGGATGGCGAATCGTTTGATATCGATCGGGGCTTTGGACACCACAATATCCCGGGTGCGCTCGTTACGGTTACGCGCACCGGTGGGCAGGACGGCATTGCCACGGTTGATTTCTCCACGACCACCAATGGCTTCTTCTTTGGTGCCGTTCCAGGTCTCGATTTCGTGCCGACAAACGGCACCCTGACCTTCATGGATCAGGAAATTGCCAAGAGCTTCGTAGTGACCATCGTTGGTGGCGGCCGATTCGGGACCAACACGAACAGCTTCACCACCAGTTTTGGCGTGGTGTTAAGTAACGCGACGGCCGGTGCCACCATTGGGACCTTGCCGACGGCCACAGTCACCATTGAGACGGCGGTGACGAGCCCTAACTGGTCACGCCGCAATTATCGCGTCCGGGAGGACATAGGAACTGCCATTTTGACCCTGTATAACGTTCCATCCTCAACTACGGTGACTTTCCGCCGGCCAGTCCCGGATGATACCTTTGAGCACATGGCCGGCTCTGATTTTGCCACACCGAACGTCGATTGGGATGCCACCACCATATCGGTTGGCACCGGCCCGATCATCTTGGTTCCGGTTCCGATTTTTGATGACTTGGTGGCTGAGTTTAATGAGGACTTCATCGCCCAAGCCCGGGTCGGCGGTGGTCTGGTTGATGAGACGACGGTTACCATCCTCGACAATGATGATTCACCGGGTGCGTTTGATCGGGAGTATAATCCAGACTTCGATGACCGCACCACGCCGCCGCAAAACTCGGCACCTGGTGCGAATAACACCGTATTTTCCGTGGCCGTCCAGGCGGATGGCAAGGCGGTTATCGGTGGCGATTTCACCGCGGTGAACACCATCAACCGCAGCAGAATTGCCCGGATGAATCTCGATGGCTCGCTGGATACCAGTTTCAATCCAGGTGTGGGTGCAAACGACTTTGTCTCGGCGTTGGGGGTGTATCCGGTGCTGACGAACACGGTCGTGGATTTTGACACGAACGGCGTGCCAATTTCGACCAACTTGGTGGCCAGCACCAACAACGGTAAAATTCTCATCGCTGGTGGCTTCACGGCCTATAACGGAACGGCCCGCAATTTCATCGCTCGGATCGACACCAATGGTGTGCTCGACTCCGCGTTCAACCCGGGGACAGGGGCGAACGCACCGATCCGTGCCCTGTATCTCTACACCAGCGGTGCATTCAACGGTCGGGCACTGATTGTGGGCGATTTCACCAGCTATAACGGAACCAACCGGAACCATGTTGCTCGCATTGCGGTGGATGGCACCTTGGACACCAGCTTCAACCCGGGTTCTGGGGCCAACGGGCCGATTTATGCCGTTCGCGTGCAGGAAGACGGTCGTGTCGTTGTGGCGGGTGACTTCACCACATTCAATGGTGTGCCTCGTAATCGCATCGCCCGGCTTACCGCAACCGGTGCACTGGATCTCTCGTTCAACCCGAGCGCGGGTGCGGATGGCACCGTGTTCGCCTTGGGCTTGGAGCGGACCGGTGCAGCCGCCGTGCGGATCGATCGGTCTGCATCGGGCGGGCCCGCAGAGGACATCTTCGATGTTAACACCGGAGGCGCTACGTCTGGCACGCTCACGCTGAACTACGAGTTCTATTCTGTTCCCGACACGATCCGTGTCTATTACGGCACCAATCAGACGCCTGCCAATCGCATCTATGACTCCGGGCTGACCAATGGAAGCACCAGTGTGACTGTTTCTTTCGGTCCTGGCACCAACACGGTGTTGCGCATCGTGGTTAACGAAGGCAGTGGGCTCTTTGGCACGGTCTGGGATTACGACGCCACCCTCACCACCGCCGCGACCGGGGTGGAAAAAGTCATCCTTGGTGGTGAGTTCAACAACTTCGACCTGCGGAGCCGGCGGAAGATCGCGCGTCTTAATCAGGACGGCTCGTTGGACACCACCTTCTCACCGGGCAGTGGTTTCAATGACACGGTGTTTGCGATTCAGATGACCAGCTCTGGCCAGGCGGTTGTGGGTGGTTTGTTCACTGACTTCAACAGTTCTCGCCGGGTCGGGCTCGCGCGCCTCCTGAACAATGGCACCTTGGACACGACCTTCATGGATTCGTCGTTCAGCCACTTTGCGGGCGTCATCAACCTCACCAATGGTCAGCCCAAGAACTTTGTGGCGGCCCTGGCCGTGCAGCCCGCCACGAACACGATTCCTGCCAGCCGGGCCGGGCCGAATGCCACCAGCAGATTCACCGAGGACATCGTCATCGGTGGCTCCTTTCAACAGGGCGGCGGCGGCATGCGGGATGTATCGAATGTCGTGAGCCCGGGCTTCTACGGAACCAACGTGGTGGACCGCATCATGGCGGGCTTTGATCGCACGGACAAAATCGCCCAGCCAGGCGTCTTCCCCCGTGCCGACGTGCGTAAACGCAGCAACATTGCTCGGGTGCGAGGCGGTGCGGTGCGCGGCCCCGGTAACATTGATTTCACCTTCCCGAACTACACGATTGATGAAGGGGCCGGCAGCATCTTCATCACTCTTACCCGCACCAATGGTATCGTGAACAACGATCCGCCGATTGGTCCGGCACAGGTCAACTTTATCACCACTGATCCGCCCTTCGGTCCGGGAGCAGCGGTCGCAGGACAAGACTATACGACTTCGCGGGTGAGTCCTACTTGGCCTTTGCTGTCGGTGTCCACTCGCCCCAGCGATGGCACCACCGGGCCAAACAACCTCCTGCGCGGATCTACCGACGTCTTCGTGTCGGTCACGGAAGATTCGCTGGTTGAGGGCGACGAGACGGTGGATTTGGTGTTGTCGGTGCCGCAGGGTCAGTTGTTCCTTGCCGGCGAGCGCATCGCCAACCGCGTGGCCTTGGGCGTGTCCCGCGCCACGTTGACCGTCGTGGATAACGATTTCACTCCGGGTGTGCTCACATTCCCGCAGCCTACCTTCCGGGTGGATGAAAACGTCGGTTCCGCGATTGTGACCGTTATCCGAACCAACGGCAGCGCCGGCCCGATTTCTTGCGATTATCTTACCAGCACGGCGGGAAGCACTGCCACGGTGGGGGTCGATTATACGGCTGCCGGTGGGACAATATCCTTCGCCTCCGGCCAATTGACTAACACCTTCCGAGTGACTGTCGTGGATGACGCGGTGGTTGAGCTCGACGAAACCATCACCGTCCAGCTGCTTAACCCGCGGGGAGGGGCGACACTTGGTTTGACCAACGCTTCCCTCCTCATCATTGACAACGACTTTGCTGCCGGCCGCCTTAACTTCTCTGGCCCGGCATTCACGGTAGCCGAGAACGCTGGGACCGCGACCATCACCGTCCTGCGTTCGGGTGGTAGCCTCGGTGCGTTGACGGTGCAGGTCGCCGTGACCAATGGCACCGCGGTTTCCCCGGCACATTTCACCGCGATGACAAACACGCTCTCCTGGGGAGCCAACGACACGACGAATCAAACCTTCAACGTGCCCATCGTGGACAACCTTAATGTGGACGGGAACCGCACGGTCAGTCTCTCGCTCTTTAATCCCTCCGTAGCGGGTGCTCTCGGAACAATCACTAACGCAGTGCTGACAATTGCGGATGACGACGCGTTTGGCAGTTTGGCGTTCAGTCGCTCGACCTACTCGGTCAATGAGAATGGATCGCAGGCAATTGTGACCGTCGTCCGGCTTGGCGGCGTGGCTGGTTCCGTCAGTGCCCGCTACGACACAGTTTCGGGTGGCACAGCGCAGGCCGGGGTAGATTACACCGTGACTGGGGGAACCGTGGTCTTCGCTCCGGGTCAAACCAGCACGAATTTTCTGGTTAACGTGCTCAACAACACCCTCACGGATGGCACCCGCACGATAAACTTGGCAATCAGCAATCCCACAAATGCGGCGCTTGGTTTCCCAAGCACGGCGGTTCTGTCGATCGTGGACGACGAATCTGTAAACGTAACCGCTGGGTCATTCGACACCAGTTACACCTCGTCGGGCGCAGACAACGCGATTTATGCGCTGGCTTTGCAGCCTGACGGTAACCTGCTGCTCGGTGGTGACTTCACGGCGGTCAACGGGGTTTCACGCAACCGGCTCGCGCGGCTGGATGTAAATGGCGCGCTTGATCCGGTCTTCAATCCCGGTGGCGCCAATGGCTCCATACGCTCGCTGCTCGTCTATGAGAGCGGGGTGAACGCGGGCCGCATGTTGGTTGCGGGCTTCTTTACCCAAATAAGCGGGACCAACCGGGCTCGCATCGCACGCCTGAATCAGGGCGGAGCCGTGGACCTCACTTTCGATCCGGGAGCCGGGGCTGACAACGCGATCTATGCGATGGCGCTGCAATCGGACGGAAGGGTTGTCGTCGGTGGCGGTTTCAGCACCTTCAACGGAATCGGGAGGAACTTCATTGCCCGCCTCAATGCCAACGGCACGCTCGACAATACTTTTGACCCTGGCACAGGCGCGAACGGCCCGGTGTTTGCCGTGGCGGTTCAGCCAGATGGCCGGATTCTCATCGGTGGTGACTTCACCAGTGTCAATGGGGTGGCGGTCACCAACATCGCTCGGCTGAATATCAATGGCTCGCTGGACACCAGTTTCATCCTTGGTTCGGGGGCGAACAGCACCGTGCGCTCGCTGTTGGTCCAAACCGACGGGAAGATACTCATGGCCGGTTCGTTCACGAATTATGCCGGCGCGGCCGTTGGGCGAGTCGCTCGCCTCCACTCCACCGGCGTTCTGGATTCCAGTTTCAATCCTGGCGGCCTCGGTGCGGATAACGCTGTCTTCTACATGACCTTGCAGGGCGACGGAAAGATGCTGCTGGGCGGTGACTTCACGCGCTTCAATGGTGTAAGTCGTAACCGGTTTACGCGACTCAACCCGGATGGCACGACTGATCCGACCATTAACATCGGCACTGGCGCGAACAACTTTGTTGCCGCCATCGCCGTGCAGGCGGATGAGAAATTGATCCTTGCCGGCGGTTTCACCTCCTTCAATAACACGTCCAAGAACTACCTCACCCGGCTACATGGCGGCGTGATTGCCGGATCGGGCAGCTTGGAGTTTACCAGCGCCAATTATACGGTCGCCGAAAACGCCGCCGCTGCGACCATCACGGTTCGGCGCGTGGGTGGCACGACCGGCTCAGCCTCCGCGCTCTTTACCACCTCGGATGGCACGGCCACCACAAACGGGGTCCACTATACCAACGTCACCGCGCTGCTTTCATTCCCGTCAGGCGAAACGTTCGTCTCGACCAACATTCCGATTGTCGATGACTCGCTCGTCAACACCGATAGGTTTGTTGACCTGGCTCTCTCTGGCATCACGGGGGCAGCTCCGGGTGGCCAGACCAACGCGCTGCTGACGATCATCAACGATGACGGTCGACTGGGCTTCAGTGCACCCACTTACAATGTCAGCGAAGTGGTGGGTAGCGGCAGCGCCACGATTACCGTCCTGCGGACCGGCGGAACCACCGCATCTGCGACCGTGCAGTTCGCCAGCACCACCAACGGCACCGCCATCCCCAACCTGGATTTCGTCCCAGTTAGCGGCACGCTCACGTTTGCCGCCGGTGAAACCAACAAAACCTTCCGTGTGCCGATCATTGATGACGCGCTTCTGGAGGGTAATGAGACCATCGAGTTGGTCTTGACCAACCTAACCGGTAACGCCGTGCCTGGTCAGATGACCGCCGTCTTGACCATTGTGGACAATGACGTTGCACCCGGTGTGTTTAACTTTTCTCAGGCCAACTACGTTACCAACGAGAGCGACGCAATTATTTTGGCACAGATTACGGTTACGCGCACGAATGGCAGCACCGGCGTCGTGTCCGTGGACTACCGCACGGGAGATGGCACCGCGCGGGCTGGACAGGATTATCTTGCGACGGCGGGCACCCTGTCCTTCGCCGACGGTGAAACCGTGAAAGTTTTCACCATTCCGATCCTCCCCGACTCGGTTCAAGAGACCAACGAAACGGTCTTTTTGGATCTCGTCAATCCGACCGGCGGAGCAACCATCGGGTTCCAAAACTCCTCCGTTCTGACGATCAACAATAACGACATCCTGATTTTCGGCAATTTGGTGTTCAGCAGCGTGGCTTACACCAATCAGGAAAACGACGGGGCCTCCATCATCACGATCCGACGCGTCGGAGGCAGCACGGGTGCCATCGGAGTTGATTACGCCACAGTCACCAACGGGACGGCCATTCCTGGCTTTCATTACAGTCCAGTGGCCGGTTCGCTTACTTGGGCTTCTGGTGACGCAACTGACCGCATCATAGCCATCCCGTTGTTCAATAACACGGTGGTCGATGGCGATCGCACCGTCGGGTTGGCGTTGTCCAACCCAACAGGCGGATCCAGCCTAAACATACCCAGCCTCGCGACCCTGACCATTCGCGACGACGATTCTGCACCGGGCGTGCTCGGCTTCACGACTGCAGTCTTCAGCGCGCTGGAAAGTGAAACTAACGCCCTGCTCACCGTGGGTCGCACAAATGGCTTCACTGGGACGGTAACCGTGCAGTTTGCCACGTTTACCAATGCAAATGACACCGCCGTTGCCCATCCAGGCACGGGGATCGCATTGCCGACTCAGCATTACACAAACACTGTCGGTGTGCTGACATTCACGAACGGCGTGACCAACCTCTCATTGACGGTGCCGCTCATTGATAATGCGCTGCAGGATGGCAACCGCACTTTCAGCGTGCGACTGTTCAATCCGACGGGAGGGGCGCTCTTGGGGCTCAGCAACGCTGCAGTTCGAATCGTCGACAATGAAAACCCAGCTGGCGGTGTCGATCTCGGCTTTATCACCGGGTTGGGCGCAAATGGGACGGTCTATTCCATCCAGTTGGCCACCAATGGGCAGAGTATCTTGGGTGGCGATTTCACCACCTTCGCTGGTGTGCCGCGCCAGAATGTTACGCGGGTAAACCAGGATGGAACTTTGGATAACGGATTTGATCCCGGCGTCATCGCCTTCGGCACCAACGCTCCCGGCACCATTCGGGCCGTCGGAGTCTATACCAATGGAGTTAACGCAAACAAAGTGGTCATCGGCGGTCTCTTCAGCTTCGTAGGAAACGCGGCGCGCACCAACATCGCTCGGCTCAACGCGGATGGCACGCCGGATACCTCATTCGATCCCGGCACGGGAGCGAACAATGCGGTCAATGCCGTTGCAATTCAGAACAATGGGCGGGTCGTGTTGGCTGGCACCTTCACGGCCGTCAACGGGACGAACCGTAATTTTGTGGCGCGGCTGAACTTTGACGGCACGGTGGATACTACGTTTGACCCTGGGGCTGGGCCCGACGCCCAAGTCCGCGTCGTAGTGGCGCTGCCCGATGGCAAGATTCTTATCGCGGGTGACTTTGATTCCGTCTCCGGCGTGCCAAACCGACGCATCGCCCGGTTGAACAACGATGGCACGGTGGACACTACCTTTGCCCCGGCAGGGACGATCAATGGCGGGTCGATCTACACACTGGCAGTTCAGATCAACGGACAAGTCCTCGCCGGTGGAGCTTTCGTTGCGACCAACGGTGTCACCAGGACCAATCTCGTCCGGCTCAACGCGAATGGCTCGCTCGACACGACCTTCAATCCCGGCACCGGTCCGGATGATTTCGTCTCCGGGCTGGCGCTCCAAGCTGACGGAAAGATCGTGGTTGGTGGTGCCTTCGCCAACTTCGGTGGTTTTAGCCGCAACCGCATCGTGCGACTGGATAGCACGGGCGGGATGGATCCCACCCTCAACGTAGGCACGGGTGCGGACAATCTGGTGGCTGCGGTAGCCGTGCAGGCCGATGGAAAGATTCTGGTCGGTGGCGCATTCACCAACTTCAATGGAATTCCGCAGAATCGCTTTGCCCGCCTGCATGGCGGACAAAATTTCGGTGCTGGCCTTGTGGTGTTCAGCGCTCCTCAGTTCACGGTGAGTGAAGCCGGCACGAACGCTGTCATCACCGTGCTCCGGACCGGTGGAACCAGCAACTCAGTATCGGTGGATTTCTCGGTGATCGCGGGCGGCACAGCGGTGGCGGGAGTGGATTATTTGCCTGTAGGTGGCACGTTGTTCTTCAGCTCAGGCCAGACATTGCGGCGGTTTGTGGTGCCGGTCATTGATGACACCGTTGTTCGTCCAGACCGCACCGTATTCCTGACCCTCTCGAATGTCACGGGCGGCGCATCGCTGGACATTCCACCGACGGCCGTGTTGCGGATCGAGGAAAATGACTCCATGCTTGGCTTTGCGGCGTCCAGTTACAGTATCGCTGAGAGCGGGGGCGGCGCGCTGGTCACGGTTGCGCGCACGGGTGGCACCAACGAGTTGGTCACGGTTGAATACTTCACCGCCGGTTTAACCGCGACTGCCGGACTCGACTTTACCAACATGGCCGGGTCGCTGACCTTCGCGCCGGGTGTGGCCAGCCAGTCTTTCATCGTGCCGGTAGTGGACGATTTGTTCGTCGAGGGCAGCGAGACGGTCTCCATGTTCCTTACCAACGCCGGTCCGTTCGGTATCGGATCGTTGGGAACCCAGTCAAACGCCTCCCTCACCATCGTTGATAATGATTTTGGTGTGGGCGTCCTCGGCTTCGCGTCCACGAACTTCAGCGCCTTCGAGAATGCGGGCGTGGCAGCAGTCACCATAACGCGCACCAACGGAAGCAGTGGGCCGGTGACAGTCAGCTTCTCGACCGTAGATGGCCTGGGCAACGCCACTGCTGGAGTGGATTACCGTTCCACCAACGGCACGTTGAGCTTCGCGGATGGCGAGGCCAGCAAGACATTCAACGTTCCGCTGATTGATGATACTTCAGTTGAGGGCAATGAGACGCTGGGATTGCTGTTGCTCGGCACGACTGGCGGCGCGGGCCTGGGCCTGACCAATGCCATGCTAACCATCGTCGATGACGATGCCTTTGGCACATTCCAGTTCAGCACTAACAGTTACTCAGTGGTCGAGGGAGCTGGCACTGTCACCGTCACGGTGAGCCGAATTGGCGGTATCATCGGAGCCGTCACGGTGGATGTGACCAGCAGCAACATAACCGCGGCGGCGGGCTTGGATTACGTCCAGGTTCAGCAGCGCTTGGATTTCGCCGCCGGTCAAACGAGCAGCAACCTCGTAGTCCAGCTTGTGAACGATCAGGTGGTGGAACCTCAGGAATCCTTTGGCTTGTCGCTGGTCAATCCTACGGGGGGCGCGCTCCTCGGAGCCTTGACCAATGCAACGGTGTTCATCACCGACGACGACATGCAGTTCAGTTTCGCCGTCACGAACTTCAGCGTATTGGAAAACGCTGCCTTGGGTGTTGTCTCAGTGGTCCGATACGGTGTGAGCAACCTCACTGGCACAGTGAGCTATGCCACGACGGATGGGACCGCATTGCATGGCATTGATTACACCGGGGTCACGAACACGCTGACCTTCCTCCCGGGCGTCACTAACACGAACTTTAGCGTGGCCGTGACGGACAACACGATCGTTCAGCAGAACCGGCAGTTGAACCTTTCTCTGTTCAATGGCACGCCCACTAACATCGCTAGTGTTGGCACCAACGCGACAGCCACGCTAACCATCCTGGACAACGACAACTCATTTAGCTTCAGTGCCTCCAACTACACCGTGAATGAAGCAGCCGGCACTTTCGGTATCTCCGTGCTGCGCTTTGGTCAGAACACTGGGATCGTCAGCGTAGCGGTATCTACGCTGGCCATCACTGGTGCGGGGGCGGCGAGTCCGAACATCGACTATGTCGACTCCGGCGGCACGCTTTCCTTCAGTCCTGGCCAGTCGAACCTCGCTTTCAACGTGTCGATCGTCAGCGACCTCCTGCCGGAGGGCAACGAAAGTTTCGGCATGCTTCTCACCAATCCTCAGCCTGCGGGGGCATCCCTGTTGGGTGCCACCAATACCGCCACGGTGACCATTGTCGACGATGACATCGGCATCGGTTTCAGCGCCGCCACGTATTCTGTAGCCGAAAGCGCCGGGGCTGCGACCATCACGATCCTGCGCGCGGGTGTCACGAACGTCTCGGTCAGTGCCTCGTTCGCAACGACAAACGGCAGCGCCTTGGCTGGCACGGACTACATCGCCACAAATGCCACGTTTGCCTTTGCGGCGGGGGTCACGAGTCGCACGTTTACCGTTCCCATCATCAACGACGCCATCTCTGAGTCTCCGGAGACGGTGAACTTGGTCCTCTCTAACCCGACGGGCGGGGCCTTCCTCACCATCAGCAATGCTGTTTTGACCATTTTGGACAATGTTGGCTCCGTTGGCTTTACCGCCACGAATTTCCTCGTCGGCGAGAGCAGCACCAACGGTGTGGTAGTGGTGTCCCGCACCGGGGGCAGTGCGGGCGCCATCACCGTGCAGTATCTCACGGCTGTCGGTGGCACTGCGGCGCTCGGCTTGGACTACGCCGATGTCAGCGGCACGCTCTCATGGACTAACGGTGAGAGTGGCTCCAAGACCTTCCTTGTGCCGATCTTCAACGACCAACTGGTCGAGGTGACCGAGACAATAGCGCTGCGCCTCACCAACGCCACGGGCGGAGCGGGGTTTGCGATCAGCAATGCCACCCTTAGCATTGTCGACAACGACGGCGCAGGCGGGGTTGACTTCGCCTTCGATCCCGGCACCGGCTTCGATAACACGGTCTATGCTGTGGCCCAGCAGACCAATGGCCAGCTGCTTGCGGCAGGCCGCTTCACTGCCTTTGGTGTCACCAGCCGCAGCCGAGTGGCCCGCCTGAACCTAGATGGCACTTTGGACTCAACCTACAACGTAGGCCTCGGACCGGATAATGCGGTCAACGCGATTGCCCTCCAGAGCGATGGCCGGTTGGTGATCGGCGGTGACTTCACCTCTGTCGGCGGCACCCTGCGCAGCCGCATCGCCCGCCTGTTGGCTGACGGTTCACTGGACACGAGTTTCTCGGTTGGCAGCGGTGCCAACAGCTCGGTCAATGCTATGACCCTGCAGACGGATGGAAAGGTGATCATTGGTGGTGGTTTCACCAACATCAATGGCACGGCTCGCAGCCGCATCGCGCGCCTCAATACCAGCGGTTCGCTTGATACCACGTTCAATCCAGGCACCGGTGCGAATGGTTTCGTCAATGCCATCGCGGTTTACGCCAGCGGCACCAACGCCGGCAAGATCCTGGTCGGTGGATCGTTCACCGCGTTCAACGGCAGCACGGTCAATCGGCTCGTTCGGTTGAACGCAGATGGCTCGATCGACACCAGTTTCGCTACGGGGGTCGGTGCCAACAGCACTGTTGCGGGAATTGCGATTCAATCGGACGGCCGGATTGTGATCGGCGGCTTGTTCAGCAGCTTCAATGGGCAGTCGCACTCGCGTATCGCGCGGCTCAACCACGACGGTTCACTGGATGCCACGTTCTTCCCCGTCATGAACGACACTGTCCTCAGCGTGGTTGTCCAGCCCGATGGCCGGATCCTGGCCGGCGGGGCATTTACATCCGTCAACGGGGACATCGGCACGCCTCCGTCACCGGGCACAGGCGTTTCGCTCCGGGAACGCGCGGGTAATGTCGCAACGCTCACAACCACGGCGGCGCACAGCCTTGCAGTGGGGTCTCGGGTCACCATCACCGGGGTCGGTGCAGGTTACGATGGCACATTCACTGTGACCGCGGTTCCCACCACGACGCGCTTCAGTTACGCGTCGATCGGGATCAATGAGGTTCAGACAGCAGTCACGCCCAACGGTGCTTTCAGTGCCACAGGCACTGCCGCTGGACGTGTCACCCGTTTCCTCATGGATGGCGCGATCGATTCGTCCTTCACGACCGGGACAGGCGCGGACAACCTTATCTACGCGGTTC
>CAZQEW010000012.1:9114-53527 GCA_964591495.1 uncultured Klebsiella sp. | reverse complement strand
TCGCGTGGTCGAGCACGTAAACGATTGTAGCAGCCGACGTGAGTCGGCTCACTCTTTGTTTGTTTGGCTTCAATGGCACGAGCAGATCTCGAAGTTTGAGCGGACTCACGTCCGCTGCTACGGGTCAAAAGGGCGGCCGGACAATCTTCCCGGCATCTGCTGCCAGACTTGCGGCATAGGTTTTCCAGAACTTCGGCCAGAAATCGTCTTCCAACGGATGCATGACTGGATAGCCGGGAACAACCGTGCCGCAAAACTTCCATTCTTTAGGATGGCCCACCAGACCTTCTTTGCGGGCATTGGCGATGATGTAGAAGCAGACCTTGGCGAAGGCGTTGCGCTTGCGTTGCTCGGTTCTGAGCACGTGGTCGTGGGCCTGATGTTGGAATTGATGCGGATGCAGCTTTGGGCCGAGGTGTTCTCGCAGAAACTTCATGCCATTCTTTTGGTCGGTGTCGCGACGCAAGCCCATCCAGACCAGATGAATGTGGTCCGGCATCAGGCAATAGGTGGGGCAGAAGAGTCCTTCACGCGCGGCGGCGTGGAGCATGGTTTCGCGGAAGTGGGCGTGAAAGGTGTCGCTCAGCCAACCTGTGCCACGCATGGCGATGGGCAGAGTCCAGTGAACGACGGCGTCGGCCTGGTAGTATTCGCGCGGCAAACGTTGCAGGTAGAAGGCCCGGTTCGTGCCCGAGCCGCTTAGGCGATTTGCGACTTCGGGCTGATCGGGTGGGGGCATTTGATTAGAGCGCTGCTACAGGTTAAGGATTTTAGCAACGCGCGCCTTCACACCTTCATCCATCTTGATGAGCGGCGGCCACGCGCGTTTGAAACCTTCGCCGGGCAGTTTTTTAGTCGCATCGAAGCCCTGCTTGCTCCCGACGGCGATTTCGCTCGTGGCGTGGTCGAGCACGTCGGACGGGCCTTTGGTGAAGATGCTGTCGCGTTGCGGGTCGGTGTTGGCGAAGAGATGGAAGAGGACTTCGCTGGTGTTGTGGACGTTCACGTCGGCGTCCACCACCACGATATATTTGGTGAACATCATCTGCCCCATGCCCCAGAGGCCGTGCATGATCTTGTAGGCCTGCATCGGGTAGGTCTTCTTGATGCTGACGAAGACGAGGTTGTGAAACGTCCCTTCCGCAGGCAGTGCGATGTCCACGATCTCCGGGAAGTTCATCTGGAAGATCGGCAGGAAGAGTTTCACGGACGCGCCGCCGATGTAGAAGTCCTCCATCGGCGGGATGCCGACGATGGTGGCGGGATACACGGCGTCCTTGCGGTGCGTGATGGCGGTGACGTGGAATACCGGATACGGCTCGGGCAAGGTGTAATAGCCGGTGTGATCACCGAACGGCCCTTCATCGCGCAGCGGTTCGGTCGGGTCGATGTAGCCTTCGATGACGAAGTCGGCGTTGGCGGGCACTTCGAGGTCGTTGGTCTCGCACTTCACGAGTTCGACGGACTTTTTGCGCAGATAACCGGCGAGGAGGAACTCATCCAGGCCATCCGGCAGCGGCGCCGTGGCGGCAAAAGGAAACATCGGGTCGCCGCCGATGAAGATGCTGACGGGCATGCGCTCGCCGCGCTCGTAGTAACGCCGGCCGTGGCGGGCGGCGACTTTCTGGAGCTGCCAGTGCATGCCGGTGGTCTTCTCGTCGTAAACCTGGATGCGATACATGCCGAGGTTGCGGTCACCGGTGTCGGGGTCCTTGGTGACGACGCAGGGCAGCGTGATGAAACGTCCACCGTCGAGCGGCCAGCATTTCAGAATGGGGAGGTCGGCAAGGGTGGGCGGGTTGGGATTCGTGCCTTTCTGCCAATCAGGCGCGGGCGGCCAGCTCTTCGCGGAAGCGGGTGCGTCGAACTTGTGAATCACCTCCTTGCACGCGCCATCCTTCACGATTTTCGGCTTGGCATGGCGCAGGTCGAGGGCGAGGGAAAGCAGCTTCATCGCCTCCTTCATGGAAGTCGGCGGCTTGGCCTTCATGAGCGCACCGAGTTCGTTCGCGACTTCCTCGACGGAGTTAGCGCCCATGCTCATGGCCATGCGCCGGTGCGAGCCGAGCGTGTTGATGGCAACCGGGAAGGGAGAGACGACGCCGTTGATGGTGGGCTTCTCGAAGAGCAGCGCCTTGCCGCCGCCGGGAGATTTCATTTCCCGGTCGGCGATTTCCGTGATCTCGAGTTCCGTGGCAACCGGCTGGGCGATCCGCCGCAGCTCCCCTGCCCTGTCAAGCGCGTGCACCCAATCCCGAAAGGAATCAAAAGCCATGCCGGGAAGCTAGCAGGCCGGGACGGGGAAGCAATTCAGGCCGGGCAGACGCCGAGACGAATCACTTGCTGCCGGGCTTGGTGGCGGGCGTCGCCGCGAGGTCCGGCGGCAGGCGGTCGGGCGGGAAGGTTTCCACGTCGAGACGGATGAGGCTGACGAGGGGCACGCCGAGGTCCACGCTGCCTCCGGAGCGGTCGACGACCATCCCCACGGCCGCAACCGCGCCGCCGTGGGCGCGCACAATGGCCATTGTCTCCTGCACCCGGCCGCCCTTGGTGACGACATCCTCGATCACGAGCAGCTTCTCCCCGGGCGCGATCTTGAAACCGCGGCGCAGGACGAGTTTGCCCTCCTCCTTTTCGGCAAAGATGAAGCGCAGTCCGAGCTGGCGCGCGACTTCCTGGCCGATGACGAGGCCACCCATTGCAGGAGAAATGACCGTGGCCGCCCCGTATCCGCGCAGGCGCTCCGCCAAGGCGGCTCCAAACCGCTCCACGATGGGCATCTGCTGGAGCGCGAGGGCGCACTGGAAGAACTGGCGGCTGTGCAGGCCGCTGCGCAGCACGAAGTGGCCTTCGAGCAGGGCACCGGTTTCGCGGAAGAGGCGCAGGGCTTCGTCGTTTGTCATGCGCGAATCCTAGCGGCATAGCCGCGCCAGTGGCAACTGCGCCCGCAGCGAGTTGGGCGGTCAGTCCTTGCCGCCGCCGTCGCCACCGAGGGAGTCCATCAGCTTGATGAGCGGCAGGAACATCGCGATGACGATGCTGCCGACGATGACGGCCAGAAACACGATCATGATCGGTTCCAGCAACGAGGTCATGGCCGACACGGCGTTGTCCACCTCTTCCTCGTAGTTGTCCGCCACCTTCATCAACATTTCCGGCAGCGCGCCGGTCTGCTCGCCGACGTCCACCATCGAAACCACCATGGGGGGGAAAACCTTGGATGCCTCCAGCGGTCCGACGATGGTTTCACCCTCCTTCACGCTGTCGTGAATGGACTGGACCGCCTCGGCCACGATGACATTGGTGGAGGTTTCGCGGACGATGTTGAGGGACTGAAGAATCGGCACGCCGGAGCTGACGAGGGTGCCGAGCGTGCGCGTGAAGCGCGAGATGGCGACCTTGCTGATCACGGGACCGAACACGGGCATGATCAGATAGATGCGATCCATGAACCGCGTGCCAAACTTGGTTTTGCAGAAGAGCTTAAAGGCAATCACCAGGCCCGCCACGATGCCGCAGGTGGCGATAAAGTTGTGCTGAATGAAGCGGCTGATGTTGAGGACCAGCAGGGTGAATTCCGGCAGACCCTTGTCACCGAGCATGTCCTTGAAGATTTCCTCGAACTTGGGGACGACCACGATCATCAGCAACGCCACGATGCCGACGGCCACCGTCAAAACGGCAACGGGGTAGAACAGCGCGGCCTTGACCTTGCCTTTGATCTTTTCCGCCTTTTCCGCGAACTCAGCGAGACGGGTGAGAGTGACTTCGAGCACGCCGCCCAGTTCGCCGGCCTTCACCATGTTGACGAACAGCTTGTTGAAAACTTTGGGGTGCTGGGCCAGACCCTCGGAGAAAGTGCTGCCGCCTTCGATGGATTGGGCCAGCTTGCCGAGAATTTCCCGCAAGGTGGGATCCTTTTCCTGTTTCTGAAGCACGAGCAGGCCGCGCAGCAAGGGCAGACCGGCATCCACCAGCGTGGCGAGCTGGCGCGTGAACGTGCAAAGAGTCTTTGTGCCAACCTTGCCCCCCAAGCCGGGGATCTTGAGGTTGATCTGCATGGACATGCCCTTGCCCTTGGCTCCCTTGGCTCCGGCTTTGCCGCCTCCAGCCGGCGCGCCCTTGGCGTCTTTGGCGTCCTTCTTGTCCTTGTCCTTGTCTTTCCCCTTGTCGGATTCGACGACCTTGGTGGGGAAAAAGCCCATCTCCTTGAGGCGGGTCAGCGCCTCGTTCTGGTTGGCGACCTCCAAGGTGCCCTTGGTGGGCTTGCCCTTGGCATCCATCGCTTCGTAGCTGAAGACAGGCATAGAGTCCTCCGATGCTAGGTGTATTTCACGACCTCTTCGACCGTGGTCCGCCCGTTAAAAATGAGACGGAGGCCGTCATCGCGGATGGTAGCCATGCCCATCTCGATCGCCCGCTGACGCATGACCACCGCCGGCACGCGCTCGTTGATCATGTTGCGGACGGAGTCGTTGATGGCCAGGAGCTCGTATATGCCGGACCGTCCCTTGTAACCCGTGTCATTACAATTTTCGCAGCCCCGGCCGTAGTAGAAGGTCTTGTCGCCGACGTCGAAGGTGGAGAGGTTCAGCTGGGAAAGCTGATTTTCGGTCGGTTCAAACGGCGAGCAGCACTTCGGGCAGATGGTGCGGACCAGGCGTTGGGCCAGCACGCCCATGAGCGTGGAGGAAATCAAGAACGGCTCCACGCCCATGTCGACGAAACGCGTCACGGCGCCAGGGGCGTCGTTGGTGTGGAGCGTGGAGGGCACGAAGTGGGCGGTGAGCGACGCTTGAACGGCAATCTGTGCGGTTTCCAGATCGCGCATTTCACCAACCATGATGATGTCCGGGTCTTGACGGAGGAAGGCGCGGAGGGCCTTGGCGAAGGTCATGCCCGTGGTTTCATTGATGGGCACCTGCATGATGCCTTCAATGTCATACTCGACGGGGTCCTCCGCTGTGAGCAGCTTGGTGTCCAGCGCGTTGACCCTTCGCAGACAGGCATACAGCGTCGTGGTCTTGCCGCAACCAGTCGGGCCCGTGACGACGAAAATGCCGTTGGGGTTTTGAATGATGTCCGAGACGCTGCCCATGACCTCCGGGGTCATGCCCAGGTTTTCCAGGTCAAGACTTACTGAACCGCGGTCCAGAACGCGAAGCACGACGGATTCACCGAACTTGGTCGGCAAGGTGGAAACGCGGAGATCAATCCGCTTGCCCGCCAGGCTCATTGAGATGCGGCCGTCCTGCGGCAGCCGGCGTTCGGAGATGTTGAGATTGGCCAGGACCTTCAGGCGCGAGATGACGGGGGTCGCCAAGTAACGCGGCGGCGGGGCCATTTCATAGAGCGCACCGTCCACCCGGTAGCGGATCTTAAACTCATCCTCAAAGGGTTCGAAGTGGATGTCCGAGGCGCGATCCTGCACCGCCTGGTAAAGGATCAGGTTGACGAAGCGGATGATGGGCGTCTCGTTGGCCATGTTGGCCAGCGCATCGGCGGACTCTTCCTTGCCGGCAGCAGCCGCGAGTTCCTGCACGCTGTCAGCATCGGCACCGCCCATCTCACTGAGAATGTCATCGAAGGATTCCGCCTTCTCCGCGTAATACTTGGTGAGGGCGGCCACCACGGCGGCGGGGTCTGCCACCACGACCTGAAGTTCCTTGCGGACAATGAAACCCACCTCATCGACGACCGCAGGATTTAGGGGATCTGCGAGCGCGACGCGCAACGAGTTTCCGATGAGCTCCAGGGGCAGACACTGATACATGCGGGCCGTGGCCGGTGGGATCGCCTCGATGACCTCGGGCTTGATCTCCATGTCCTTGATGCCGGTGACCACCTCAGTGCCAAGGTGCTCGGCGATGAGGTTGAGCTGCGTGTCCAGATCAAGTATCCGCGCATCCACCAAGATCTGCCCGATGGGCTTGCCGCTTTTGTTGTTCTCGGCGATGACCTCGTCGAGTTGCAGGTCGTCGATCAGCCCGTGTTCCTTGACGAGCGCCAGCAGTGGATCTGTGATGTTCGCGGACATGGCTATTCGGCGGCGGCGGCCTTGGCGTCGTCGGCTTCCTGAAGCTTGGACATGATGGCCTGCGAATCAATGCACCGGTTGACGACGGTATCACGGGCGATGCGCCCTTTGATATACCAGTCAACCAGCCCCTGATCCAAGGTCTTCATGCCATACTTGGCACCGGTTTGCTGATCGGAGGGAATACGGAAGGTCTTGTTGTCACGGATCAAGGCGGAGATGGAGTTCGTCATCACCATGATGTCATGGATGGCCAGGCGGCCTGGCTTGTCGGACGTGGGCACCAGAATCTGGGCGATGACCGCCACCAGAGCAGTGGATAGCTGGATGCGAACAGTCTCCTGCGCGTTGATCGGGAAGGCGTTGACGATGCGGTCAATGGTCTTCGCTGCGGAGTTGGTATGCAGCGTGCCAAACACCACGTGACCCGTCTCGGCCGCCGTGAGCGCCGCGTCGATCGTCTCAAGGTCGCGCAGCTCGCCTACCAGAATGCACTCGGGATCCTGCCGGAGGGCGCGCCGGAGCGCCTCCGCGAAGCTGGGCACGTCAATGTGAACCTCGCGCTGCGTGACCACGGCCTTCTTGTGCTTGTGATAGAACTCGATGGGGTCTTCGATGGTGATGATGTGCGCGTGGTCCGAGGTCTCGTTGATGATGTTGATCATCGAGGCCAAGGTGGTGGACTTACCCGAGCCGGTTGGGCCAGTCACCAGGATCATGCCGCGCGGCTTGTGAATCAGTTCGTTCACCAGCGTGGGCGCCAGGCCGATCTGGTCAATCGTCATCAGACGCGTGGGAATCTGCCGCAGCACGAGCGCGAAGTTTCCCTTTTCCTTGAACGCGCTGACCCGGAAACGTGCCAGCTCGCCGAAGGCGAAACCGAAGTCGGCACCTCCCTTGGTGCGGATCTGCTGGATGTTGTCTTCGGAGGTGATGCTGGTCATCAACTCCTCCGTGTCCTCCGGCGCGCAGGGCGGTCCCTGCACCCGCTCCAGCACCCCGTGCGCCCGGATGCACGGCGGGATGCCCACCCGGATGTGGAGGTCGGCGGCGCCCTCGGACACCATCAACTGCAGGAGGTCGGACATTTGGTAAGTTCCCATGATCGATGCGCGGGTGCCGTTAGGTTTCGGTAGGTTGAAAGGTTAAATTGTTCAGTGGCCGGCGCTCTTGTCGTCGGCGGTGGTGGCCTTGATGACTTCTTCGGCGGTGGTCATGCCGGCGACGACCTTGCGCGCGCCGTCCTCGCGCAGGCTGCGCATGCCCATCTCACGGGCGCGAGCCCGCAGCGAGGTGGAGGAAACCTTCTCAAAAATCAGCTTGCGAGCGCTGTCGTCCACCACGAACACCTCGAACACGCCGAAGCGTCCGCGGTAACCGCTCTTGTTGCAGTTGTCGCAGCCCATACCCTTGGAATACTTCGCGCCCGGGGCATTGGGATCGAGGCCCAAAGTTTTAAGCTCAGCCTCGGTGGGCAGGCCCGGCCCGATGCATTTCTTGCAAATGCGGCGGACGAGGCGCTGGGCCATGAAGGCACGACTCGCGGAGGCAACCAGGAAGGGCTTGATGCCGATGTCCACGAGACGTTGCACTGCGCCAGGAGCATCGTTCGTGTGCAGCGTGGAGAACACCAAGTGACCGGTCAGCGATGCGTTGATGGCAATGGTGGCAGTCTCCAAGTCACGAATTTCACCAAGCATGACCACGTTGGGCGCCTGACGAAGCATGGCGCGCAGGGCGGCGGCAAAGGTCAGCCCAATGACTTCACTCACCTGCACCTGGTTGATGCCGGCCAGCACGTATTCGACCGGGTCTTCGACCGTGATGATCTTGCGGTACGAGTAGAGCGTGGTGGTCTTGCCGGAGCCGGTCGGGCCGGTGACGAGCAAGATGCCGTCGGGCAAGCCGATGAGCCGTTCAAAAGTCTGCTGGTCGTCGGTCAGGAAGCCCAGTTCGGTCAAACCCAGCTTCAGGCCGGATTTGTCGAGAATACGCATGACGATGCTCTCGCCGTGCTGGGTGGGCAGTGAATTGACGCGAAGGTCGATGGGCTTGCCCGAGATCTCGAGCTGGATGCGGCCGTCCTGCGGGATGCGCTTCTCGGCGATGGACATGCCCGCCTGAATTTTCAAGCGGCTGATGATGGCGTTTTGCAGCTTCTTCGGCGGACTGTTGACCTCCTGTAGGCAACCATCAATGCGGTAGCGGATGCGCAACCGCTTTTCCAGCGGTTCGATGTGAATGTCAGAGGTGCGGGTCTTGTAGGCGTCGGCAATGATCGTGTTGACCAGCTTGATCAGCGGAGCGTCAGCGTCCGTGGCATCCTGATCGTCGTCCATGTTGGACTGCGTCGCGAAGCCGAGATCAATCTCGCCCTCGGTCATGTCCTGAATCATCCCGGCCACGGACTCTTCGGCGGTGGCGTAATACTTGGTGATGACCTGCTCAACCTGTTCCTCGGTGGCGACGCGGAACTCAAGGTTGTCCACCTTCAGGACGTGCCGGAGGCTGTCCATCGTGTCGAGGTCAGACGGGTCGGTGACCGCCACGATGAGGTGCCCCTCCTCGAAGTAAACCGGAACGCACTTGTATTTGTTGGCGATGTGCCGGGGAAGCGCCTGAAGTGCGTCGTCCTTCAGGCTGAGGCCGGTGAGGTCCACCGTCTCCATGCCAAACTGGATCGCCTTGGCCTGCGTGATGTGGGCCGGGCTGATGATTTGCGTGGCGATCAGCCGGTCGATCACCCCCTGATCCGTGAACTCGCCCGACTCCACTTCCGCCCGGGCCTGGGCGACGTCTTCGTTCGTCACCAAGCCCATGTCCGCTAGCGTATCTACCAGGTAATCGTCTTTGACAGGCACGGCTTAAATAGGTTGATCGGCGACAGGCGGCATACTAACGGCGGATGTTTCGCTGTCAAACCCGGCTTCATCGGAACGCCTTGAGAGTAAGCTCTTGGCGCCTTGGCACCAATACGGAAAAGACCCGACCACCTCATCGCTGCTCCCCAGCAAACCCACCCTGCCGCAGCGCCTCGAACAGCACCAACGCAACGCAGTTCGAGAGGTTCAGTGAGCGTGCCTCCGGGTTGCACATCGGAATCCGCAGCCAACTGCCGGCGTTCGCCTCCAGCAATGGCCGGGGCAACCCGGCCGTTTCCCGGCCAAATACCAGATAATCTTCCGCCCCGAATTGCACCTCGTCGTATCGCTGCGGTCCGTCCGACTCGACAAACCACAGCCGCGCCCCGGCCGGCACCGCGGCCGCGAACTCCGCCCAATTTCGCCAGCGCCGCCAGACCACGTGGCGCCAGTAGTCCATCCCGGCCCGCTTCAATGCCGCGTCGTCCAGCTTAAAGCCGAATGGCTCCACCAAGTGCAGCGTTGTGCGTGTCGCCGCACACAGGCGAGCGATGTTGCCCGTGTTCGGTGGAATCTCCGGCTCAAGCAGGACGACGTTCATTCGGGACGCGGCCGGGGGGCCAGATTATGCCGATCATAGAGCACACGCCACAGCACCAACCCGTGCGCCGGGGCCGTCATGCCGGCGAAAGTCCGGTCACACCGCGCCAGGATTTCCCGCACGGCCCCGGAGTGAATCTTGCCCTCGCCCACCTGCACCAGGGTCCCCACGATGCCCCGGCACATCCGGTATAGAAACCCATCCCCCTCGATCACAAAGGTCATCAGCGGCCCGCGCCGACGAACCTCGCACCGCGTCAACGTCCGCACGGTGGAATCCGTGTCATAATCCGGATTGACGCGGAACGACCGGAAATCATGCCGGCCCACGAAATCCCGCGCCGCGGCTCGCATCGCCTGCCAATCGAGCTTCCTGCGAAAATGCCATGCCTGCGTCCGCAGCAGCGGGTTCATCGCCGGATGATTCCAGACCAGATAGCGATACTCCTTGCCCGCCGCGCTGAACCGCGCATGAAACTCCGCCGGCATCCGTCGCACTGCCTGCACCCGAATGTCTGACGGCAGATGAGCATTTACCGCCAACAGCAGCCGCGCCGGAGTCATCCGCCACTCCGGATGCGGCACTTCGAAGTGCGCCGCCATCCCCATCGCATGCACCCCCGCATCCGTGCGGCTGGAACCAAAAACTCTTGGGCTGCTGGGAAACAGCTTCGCCAACGCCGCCTCGACCAACGACTGAACCCCCACGCCCGTCCGCTGCGACTGCCAGCCATCGTAGCCAGAGCCGTCATAGGCGATCACCAGCATCAGCTTTACCGGCACGGGCGCGCTGGCGGCTGGGTTTGGGCGGGGACGGGAGCGCTCAGTTTTCAACGCCGACTCCTTCCGCTGCTGTGTCGCTCGATTACCCCGTTCACGCCGCGCCTCCGACGCTGTCGAGGAAACTCTGCAGCAACACCGCCGCCGCCGAGGCATCCACCCTGCCCTTCTGGTCCTTCGCCTTGTGGCCCGCCTCACGGAGCATCCGCTGCGCCTGCGTGGTCGTCAGCCGTTCATCCCAGGTGCGGATGGGCACCGTGACCGACTCGCGCAGCCGGGCGACAAAGTCGCGGACCTTCTCCGCCGCCGGCCCCAGCGACCCATCCATGTTGCGCGGCAACCCAACGATGATCTGCTGCGGCTGGAGCTCGGCCAGGAGTTGGTTCAACCGCGTCAGGAAATCCGCCCACGGCTCTGCCGGGATGAACTCCAGCGGCCGGGCAATCATCCCGAGCTCATCGCTTACTGCAACGCCGACGCGGACGGTTCCGTGGTCAAGGGCAAGAATTCGCACGGGCGAATTGCCGCAAATGAACGGCCAGAGTGCAAAGGAAATTTCCGTTGTTCGGCGCCCAACGCCATAGACCCTGCTCCGGGCGACGGCCCTGGCTAGAGAGCCAAGCTAGTCCGCCATCACTCCGCCTCGGTGGCCGGAGGCCCGGAGAAAATTAACTACAGCACGCCGCAGCTCTTCAAAGTGGCCTGGAGGGTGGCGCGGTTCTTGGCCGCCATGCGGACCAGCGGCAGGCGGTAATTTTCTTCGATGACGCCCTGCATGGCGAGGGCAGCTTTCACTGGGATCGGATTGGTCTCGATGAAGAGGTCCTTGAAGAGCGGGTAAAACTTCCGGTGCAGCTTGAGGGCAGCTTCAGGCCGGCCGGAACGGAAATAGTCCACCATATGACTGACTTCCCGCGGGATGAGATTGCTGGCGACGCTGATGACCCCCTCGGCACCCACGCTCATGAAGGGAAGCGTCAGGGAGTCATCGCCGCTGAGAATGTTGAAGTGCTTTTCCAACGCCTGGCGGAGCTGGCTCACGCGATCGCAGGAGCCGCCGGCTTCCTTGATTCCGACAATGTTGGGACAGGCCCCGGCGAGGCGCTTGACCGTATCCACCGCGATCTCAATTCCGCATCGGCCGGGAATGCTGTAGAGGATGAGTGGCAGCTCAGTGGCGTCGGCAATGGCCTTGAAATGCTGGTAGAGCCCTTCCTGGGTGGGCTTGTTGTAATAAGGCGCGACTTGGAGCGACGCGTCCGCGCCAACTTCCTCGGCGGCCTTGGTGAGATAGATGGCTTCAGAGGTGGAGTTGCCGCCGGTGCCGGCAATGACCTTGCAGCGGCCCGCGGCGAACTGGACGGCGAGCTCCACGACGCGCACGTGCTCCTCGTAGTCGAGGGTGGGGGATTCGCCGGTGGTGCCCACGGGGACGATGCCGTCCACGCCGCCCTTGATCTGGGCTTTGATGAGGCGCTCAAGCGCCGCCTCGTCGAGCTGTCCGTTGGACTTAAAGGGAGTAACGATGGCTGTGTAGGTTCCAGTGAACATGGCAGGTGGGAGCAGATGGTTTACTTAAGGGAGCCGGTCAGCAGGCTACGGGAAGACAACAGTTCACGCAAGGAGCACAGCGCACGGCTGGCCCCTTCCACGTCATCATATTCGAACTCATGCACTTCGTTGCGGACAGCCACGTAGAGGATGTTGTCATCCACGTAACTGCTCTCGACGAACGCGAGGTTTAGCAAAGTGTTTTGGACTTCGATGAACAAAGGCACGGTCATAAAACGGGCGCAGACTCTGAGGAAACGCGGCGCGTTGGCGAGCCTGATTTTGCACTCGCATGAGCGACGGGCAAAACAGCGATCTCCGCAGGACTGCGCGTGGGCAAAAACCTTGCCCGCGCTGCTGCCTGGGGCGGATGTCCGATTGCACCCTGAATTGCCTCTTCTCGGTGCCGAAAGGTTGAAGCCCCGGGCGCTTACGGTGCCGGGCGCGGCCAAAGCACGTCCTTCCGTTCCCAGATGTCGCCCATGCGAGCGGCGGGCACGGCGTCCGAGCCATCGCCGCCATCGTCCTTCAAGTCCTCGCCGATAGACCACAGCGTGAACGTGCCGTCCGCGTTTACCCGGTAGCGCAGAGGGTTCCCATCCATCCAATCCACCGGCACGGCGGGCACGAACTCCGGCACGAGGTCAGCGAGTTTCGGGGGCGGGCGGCCATGCTTGCGCCGATACCGTTCGATGGCTAATGCGGCGATGGTCAACGCGCGTCTCGTCTCGTAGCGGAGGACGTTTTTGCTGGCGTGTGCCAGGTTCGGCAGCGCCATGCGCGAGAGCGGCAACTGCCACGCTTTGCCGGACCCCAGTGGCGCGACCCTAGCCGCGAACGCCGCGCGGTCCGGCTGTGTCGCGGCCGTGGAGCGCAACCGCACTTCCTTCCGCACGATGTCAATTTGATCCTGCATCGCTTGCAGGTAGAACAGCTCGTCGCCCTCCGCTGCGAAGGCCCGCCACGCCGTCGTCATCGCCCCGTTCATGAACGTGCCACCACCGCCGCTGAAGCCGCCGAACAACCCGCTTAATGACTCCTCCCCCGCCCGCGCGCGGAGGATGAGCCGGTCAATCCCCGCGCGCTCATACTCCAGCGCCCGCGCGAACGCCGGCATGATGGCCAGCCGCTCCCAGCGCGCCTGCAACTCCGCGAGTTGCGCCTCCGTCACGCCCGGAGCCTGCACCGTGGCCCATGTGGAGTGTTGAGCCATGCTGCCGACCGCCGCACGAACCAACTGCCCGATGATGGAAAAATCTTCGTCGTGCCACGCCACGAGATTGACCATCGCCAGCAAGCGCTCTACGGCTGGTGCCGGCTGGCGCTCGTGCAACGCATACGTGTTTGCCAGCGCGAGCCACTGCGACAGGTTGCGCTTCTCCACGTAACAGCGCGGCATTGCCGTGCGCTGGTCGTAGTTCCAACCCGTGTCGCGGTCCGGCACGGACAGCAGCGCCTGCACATCTGCAAACAAAGCTTCACGCCCGGCAAGCTCGCCGGCCACGTCTTCCCACTCCAACGGCATCACCGGCGCAGGTTTGCCACGCGGAACGGAAATCGGGGGCAGCGCCAACTTCGCCTGCATCCACGCCGCCTCCGCCACGCCGTTGCTCACGTAGCGGAAATGCGGCACGGACAGCAGCGTCGGGTTAGGCATCGCCAAGACTTTTCCCGGCCGGATCAATTCCTCCACGCGGTTCGTCTTCGCCAGCGTGCGGCCGACCAGCGCTCCGCGACGGTAAACTTCTCGCCCTTCGACCGCATTTCGTCCTTCCAGCGGTCCACACTGGACTTGCCACGCCCGGCGGAGAACACGCCCATCAACACCGCCGCCAGCAGGAACGCGGCGACCAGCAGGTAGAATTTGCGATTGCTCGGCGCGGGTTTGGTTTCGGACTCGCTCATTGCCGGTTCATCCGAATGACCTGCCCGGGGCGCGTGCCGAGGTGTTTGTCGTCCTCCACTACGACGACGCCGTTCACCGTGACGAGCTTGAAGCCCACGGCGTATTGGTGCGGCTCTTTGAACGTGGCCTTGTCCGTGACCTTCGCGGGGTCGAAGACGACGAGGTCGGCCCACGCGCCTTCGCGGATGACGCCGCGGTCCTTGAGTTTGAAAGTCGTCGCCGGCAGGGAACTCATGCGGCGCACGGCGTCTTCGAGGCGCAACAGCTTAAGCTCGCGGACATACTCGCCGAGCACGCGGGCGTTGTTGCCGTAGCCACGCGGGTGCGGCACGCCTTCGCCGAACTTCCGCACGCCGCTGTCGGAGGCGAACATCGTGTTCGGGTGCTTCGCAAACTCGCGGAGGTCGTCCTCGCTCATGCCGTGGAAAACTGCGGACGCTCCGCCGCTCTTCTCAATCTCCAGCAACAGCTCCACTTGGTCATCAAGCGAGTCGCTGCCTCGCTTCTTCTTCGCGGCCTCGACGACGTTCAGACCGTTGAGGGATTTGTCCTTCGAGTAGCTGGCGATAACGGCGTAGCTGTAGTCGTCGCGGCCTTGCTTGCGCAGAGTGTTCTTCATGCGCTGAACGAGGGCGGCCTTTTGCGCCGGGTCGCTGAGGCGCTCGCGGAATTTGTCCGCGCCGCCTTCACGCACTTCGTCGGGGATGAGTTGTGAAAGCCCGGTGCTGGACGCGGGATAAACATACTGGTCCTGCGTGATGTCGAGGCCGCTGGCACGTGCCTGCTCAATCGCGCCGATGACCTTCCCAGTCTGGCCCCAATAGGTTTTTCCGGAGAGCTTGATGTGCGAGATGTGACCGCGCGTGCCGCCCTCGCGGGCGATGCGGAAGAGCTCGTCCAGCGCCTTGTAGATGCCTTCGCCCTCGCTCCGCATGTGGCTGGCGTAAATGCCGCCATGCGCGCCGGAGACCTTGGCCAACTCCACGATCTCCTCCGTCTTGGCGAATGTGCCGGGCAGGTAAATCAATCCCGTGGCGAGCCCCACCGCGCCGTCTTTCATGGCCTGCTCGACGTAACCCTTCATTTTGGCCAATTCGGTGTCCGTAGGCGGGCGTAGGAAGGAGCCGCCCATCGCCTGGCGGCGGACGGTGTTGTGACCGATAAGCGAGCAGACGTTGGGCGAGATGTTGGTGGCTTCCAGCTCCTTAAAATAGTCGCCGAGGTTCAGGCGCGAGCTGCCGCAGTTGCCGAGCACGAGGGCGGTTACCCCCATGCGGAGGAAGTTCTCGGCGCGCGGGTTGTCCTCGATGCCCTCGGCGTGCGTGTGCGTGTCCACAAAGCCCGGCGCCACGACATGGCCAGCCACCTCCACGACGCGCTTCGCCGGGCCGCTCACGCGCCCGATGGCGGCAATGCGTCCGCCCGTGACCGCCACATCGGCGAAGATGGCGGGGTTGCCCGAACCATCCGCGACACGCCCGCCCCTGATCAGCAGATCAAATTCCTGAGCCGAAGCATGCACCGTGGCTGCGCACAGCAGCGTGCCAATGAGACGGGAGAAGTTCATGGCATTTTCTTAGACGAGTCACCCGACGGTGTCGAACCCTAGCTGGTCCGCCTGCGATGCCTGTCCCTCAGCAAATCACCCTACTGGGCCGGGCTTGATTCGGTGCAGCGCGGAAACTAGCTTCTCGTGCCGCCGGTATGAACCCTCCCACTGCTTCCGCCCCCTCGCCTGGTTCAGCCACGCTGACGCCCCAGGCCCGCCCCTCAGCGGCGGCAGCGGATTATGCCTCGCCGTTGGACCGGGTGGTGGCCAACTGGCAGGTGCCAGCGGCTGTTCTCAGCCTGCTGGTTATCGCCGCCTTGGACCTGGGGCAGCGTTCGGATTCCCCCGTCGCCGCATTTTACGTCGCACCGGTGCTCCTGGCCCTGTGGTCGCAGAAAAACCAGCACGCCATTTACACTGCCTACGCCGCGACCGGTCTCTCAGTTTTGGGATTCATGCGCAGCCCGCTTGGCGGCCCCCACGCAGAGGAAATGACGAACCGCATCCTTTCGATCGCGATGGTCTGGCTGGCGGCTGCGCTTTCGCTCCAACGGTGGCGGCGCGAAGAAACCTTGGAACGCGCTTACTCCGAGATGGAACGCCGGGTCCGCGAACGCACGGATGAACTCACCAAGGCCAACGCCTCCCTCCAGTCTGAAATCGCCGACCGGAAGGAAAAGGAGGAGCTGCTCCGCCAGCTCTCCGGTCACCTGATGCAGGCACAGGACCAGGAACGGCGCCGCATTGCCCGCGAGCTGCATGACAACTCCGGCCAAACTCTCGCCGCCATCGCCGTGAACCTTTCGCGCATCGAAAACCTAGTCCCAGATGCGCCCGCCAAAGTGCGCAACCTCGTGGCCGACACCGCCGCCATGGCCGAGCAAACCTCGCGGGAAATCCGCACCGTCTCCTACCTCATGCATCCGCCGCTGCTCGATGAGGCAGGCCTGCTAGCCGCGATCAACTGGCTGGCCAATGGCTTCAGCCAACGCAGCGGCATTCGCGCCGAGGTGGACGCACCCGCACAGTTCGACCGCCTGCCCGCCGACATCGAAGTGACCGTCTTCCGCATCGTGCAGGAAACGCTCACCAACGTGGCACGGCACTCGGGCAGCAAGACTGCCTTCATCAAGCTCACCCGCCAGCCCGGGGAAATCGTCCTCACCGTCCGCGACGAGGGCCGGGGCATTCCGCCGGAAAAGCTGGAGAAGGTCCATGGCAACGTCTCCGCCCTCGGCGTCGGCGTGGCGGGCGTATGGGAACGGGTCCGGCAATTTGGCGGCGAGCTCGAAATCAACTCAAACAGCCGCGGCACCACCGTGATGGTTGTGGTGCCGCTCCCGGAGGAACAAACATGAACGCACTGAAGATACTGGTGGCGGACGACCACGACATTGTCCGCACGGGCATGAAGTCACTGATGGAAGACCAGCCCGGCTGGCAGGTGGTTGCCGAAGCGGGCACCGGCCGCATGGCCGTGGATAAAGCCAAGGCCTCCTCGCCGGATGTGTGCGTGCTGGACGTGACGATGCCCGAGTTGAACGGCCTCGAAGCCGCGCGCCAGATCAAGAAACTCCTGCCCAACACGGAGATTCTCATCCTCACCGTCCACGAATCCGAGCAGATCGCGGCGGAAGTGCTCAAGGTCGGCGCGCGCGGTTACATCTTGAAGTCCGATGCCGGGCGCGAGCTGGTCGCGGCCGTGAAGGCAGTGGCCGCGCACAAAAACTACTTCACCTCGCGCATTGCGCAGATGGTTTCGGACAGCACGCTCAAGGAAGGGGCGCAGGCCATCGAGGCCGAGGACATCGGCAGCCGCCTCACCCCACGCGAAAAGGAAATCGTGCAGCTACTGGCCGAGGGCAAGAGCAACAAGGAAGCCGCCAGCGCGTTGAACATCAGCGTGAAGACCGTCGAGACGCACCGCACGAACATCATGCGCAAGCTGCGCTTTCACTCGGTTGGCGAGCTGGTGCGCTACGCGGTGCGGAACAACATCGTGTCGGCGTGAAGCAACCATGTCCGTTGACCTAGCCTGGGTGATTGGTCGTCGCGTCCGAGTTTCGATTTCCGGGCCCGAGAGTTATTTTTTTTGATCTGGGTGATTCGGCCGGCATGAATGTCGAGTGCCCATGGCGGTTGCTTCGGAAGGATTCGATAGCAGTTAGCAGTGATGACCATCACCAATGTTTTGGCCTGACGACCCCGATCAACGCAGCTGATACGGCCAACTCGCTGATTGGAGAAATCCCAATCCAGAAGGCGGAGGTGAGGGAGGGAACTGCGGATTTGCTAATTGATTTTGGGGCTAATTTCCGGCTCGAAATCATCCCGTTTTCCTCGGGTTATGAGAGCTGGCAACTGACCGCCCCCCACGGGGAAGTTGTCATAGCCAAGGGGGTGGGGAGCTGTGTATCCGGAGCAGCTGTCCTCAAAAGTCGTTTTAGGAAGGCCAGATCAGCCGCCGATCTGTGCCCGATACGCCTCGGGCGTGAGCAGCGCCCCCACTTCCGCCGCGTTCGCCAGCTTGAGCTTGAAGAACCAGCCACCCGAAAAGGGCGCGGTGTTCACGAGCGAAGGGTCATCGGACACCGGCTTGTTCACCTCAATGACCTCGCCGCTTACCGGCGCGTAGATGTCGCTGGCGGTCTTCACGGACTCAACCACCGCGCAGGCCTCGCCGGCCTTCACCTTGCGGCCCACGGCGGGCAGTTCAACGAACACCACGTCCGTCAGCTCGTGCTGCGCGTGGTCAGTGATGCCCACGGTCGCCACGTCGCCGGCGACGCGCAACCACTCGTGGCTCTTGGCGTATTTCAAATCAGCGGGAACTTGCGTGCTCATGTCGGGCGCGGAGTGTGGGGGCGGAAGCGCAGCTTGTAAATCGGCTTTTGAAGTTCTTGGACTGCCGGATACCACAAAAGCAAAACGCCGGCCCCTGCGGGCCGGCGTTGTGGCAAATTGGTCTGCGTCGATCAGGACTGAAGCAGGCCCTTGACGACATTGCCGTAAACGTCGGTCAGGCGGAAATCACGCCCGTTGTAGCGGTAAGTGAGCTTCTCATGATCGAAACCCAGGGCATGGAGCAGCGTGGCGTGGAGGTCATGCACGTGGACTTTGTTCTCCACGGCGTTGTAGCCGAACTCGTCGGTCGCGCCGTAGGTCTGGCCACCCTTCACACCGCCGCCGGCCATCCAAGCGCAGAAGCCGCGGTTGTGGTGGTCACGTCCAGGCTCGCCGCGCTGGCCGCGGTCATGACGCGGAGTGCGGCCGAACTCACCGCCCCATACCACGAGGGTGTCGTCCAGCATCCCGCGCTGCTTGAGATCCTTGAGCAGTGCCCCCATGGCCTGATCACCCTCGGCAGCCTTTTTGCGGAGATTCGTGCCGACCGCCGTGTGATGGTCCCAGCCATTGTGCCAGGTCTGCACAAAACGCACGCCCTTCTCCACGAGCCGGCGCGCGACGAGGAGTTGCCGGCCCTGCGGGGTGTCACCGTAAAGGTCACGCACGCTCTGCGGCTCGCGCGAAATATCAAAGGCATCGGTGGCCTCGGTCTGCATCTGGTAGGCAAGCTCGAAAGACTGGATACGGGATTCGAGCAACGCCTCCTGACCGAGCTTCTCCTGATGCAGTTCGTTGAAGGATTTGACCAGGTCAAGTTGTTCGCGCTGGCGGGCTAGGCTGAGGTGCTGGCTCTTGATGTTCTCAATGATTTTCTCAACCGACGCGGAGGGGTTGTTGACCAACGTCCCCTGATAAGCGCCGGGCAGGAACGCCGAACGCCAGTTGGATGCGCCGCCGAGGCCGCCGCCCAGTGCGATGAAGCCGGGGAGGTTTTGATTCTCGGTGCCCAAACCGTAGGTAACCCACGAGCCCATCGACGGCTTCACGAGCCGGCCCGAGCCGGTGTTCATCATCAGCGTGGCGAACTCGTGCGCCGGGATGTCGGTGGTCATCGAGCGGACCACGCAGATGTCATCAATCATCTTGCCGAGGTGCGGCCAGATCTCGCTGACCTCCACGCCGGACTTGCCGCGCTTCTCGAACTTGAACTGCGTGGGCAGCGGCACGCCGCCGATGGCGTCAACTTTACTCTCGCCGTGCTTGGCCAGCTCAGGCTTCGGATCCCAAGTGTCAATGTGCGACGGGCCGCCCTGCGCGAAGATGTGGATGACGCGCTTGGCGCGGCCGGTGAAGTGCGGCTGCTTGGGCGCGAGCGGGTTCAGCGCGGTGCCGGCGCGGGCCTGGTCCTCGGAACCGAGGAGCCACGCGAGGCTGAGGCCGCCCATGCCCATGCCGAACCGGTTGAGGAACTGGCGGCGGGTGCTGAACAAATCTTCGATCTGCGGCTGATGTTGTTTCGGATCCATAAGAACTGTGTGTTCGCTGCGCTTCACCATTACTGGGCCGGCGCTGTTTGTCTTTACGCCAGTCATGACACGACTATTCACCGCGAGTTTCTCTGGCACTGGCTGATACGACGGGACGCCACGTCTTCAGGTTACGGCGGCGAGAAAAGGATTTTCAACCTGGTAGGTGGGCGTGTAGTTTTCCGCCGCGAGGCCAGTTTAGCTCAGTGGTAGAGCAACGGTTTTGTAAACCGTCGGTCGTCGGGTCAAATCCGACAACTGGCTCCACCCCACGTCGAAGCGTGCCCGTGCCCCGCAGAAACGCCTTTACACTCTGAACCTAGCCTTTTAGGCTCACCACTTCATTATCGAAACAGAAAGTATGGAAGCACAGACCAAGAAGAAGATCGTCACGGACAACCAGCTCCACGCGAAGGATACCGGTTCCGCCGACGTGCAAATCGCCCTGCTAACGCAGCGCATCAATCACCTGACGGAGCATCTCCAGACCAACAAGAAGGACCACAGCTCCCGCCGTGGCCTGCTCGTCATGGTCGGCCAGCGCCGCCGGCTGCTTGATTACCTCCAGACCACCGACAACAGCCGGTATCTGGCCCTCACCAAGAAGCTCAAGCTCCGCAAGTAACCGCCGGGCTTACAAGCATTTCGGAGCCGGGCGGCCCTTGCGGCGACGCCCGGCTTCGACACACACCCAATCCGCCGCAGAGAAACCGGCCCGCCGCCATGGGGAAATTTCATTCAGCATCCGCTCAAGCGGCTGCTCACTGAAGTTCCTCCGGGCGAGCGGGCCGAAAACCAAGAAGCAAACATGTCAGTCCAAGTCACGGCCCAGGTCAGCGGCCAAAACCTCATCATCGAATCCGGCAAGCTCGCCAAACAGGCAGACGGTGCCGTAACGGTCCGCCTCGGCGAGACCATCATCATCACCGCCGCCGTTGCCGCGGTGAAGGCCAAGGAAGGCCAGGATTTCTTCCCCCTCACCGTGGATTACCGCGAGAAGGCTGCCGCGTGCGGCAAATTCCCCGGCAGCTACTTCAAGCGTGAAGGCCGCCCCACCGAGAAGGAAATCCTCACCATGCGCCTCACGGACCGGCCCATCCGGCCGTTGTTCCCGAAAGGCTGGTTCAACGAAGTCCAAGTTCAGTCCATTCTCCTCAGCGCGGACGGTGAGAACGATCCAGACATCCTGAGCATCGTTGGCGCCAGCGCGGCCCTCATGGTCAGCGACATTCCGTTCGCCGGGCCGCTCGGTGCCGTGCGCGTCGGCCGCATTGGCGGGGAATTCGTCGCGAACCCCACCCACTCGCAGATGGCCGAGAGCGATCTCGACCTCGTCTATGTCGGCAACGAAAAGGACGTGGTGATGATCGAGGGCGCGGCCAAGGAAATTCCCGAAGCCGAGTTCAATGACGCCCTCCGCTTCGCTCACGAAGCCATTCAGCCCATCATCGCCGCCCAGAAGGAACTCGCGGCCAAGTGCGGCAAGAAGAAGCGCGCCATCACGCTCAACGTCGTTCCCGAGGAAGTCCTCAAGGACGCCAAGAAGCTCGCCGGTGACCGCATCGTCCCCGCCCTCCTCACCCCGGGCAAACTGGCCCGCGAAGCCGCCTGCAAAGCCATTCAGGAAGAAGTCGGCAAGAAACTCGTCGAGAAATACGGCGAAGAGAAGGTCACGCCTTTCACCGTTTCGCAGGCGTTCTACTACATCCAGAAGGAAGCCGCCCGTGACATGATCATGACCAGCGGCAAGCGCCTCGATGGCCGTGGTGTGGAAGACCTCCGCGCCCTGTCCAGCGAAGTCGGCCTGCTCCCGCGCGCACACGGTTCCGCCGTGTTCGTCCGCGGCGAGACTCAAGCCGTCGCCCTCGCGACCCTCAGCACCACCGAAGACGCGCAGGAATACGACGCGTGGACCGGTGGCGAGAACAAGAAGCACTTCATCCTCCACTACAACTTCCCGAACTTCTCTGTCGGTGAAACCGGCCGCATCACCGGCCCCGGTCGCCGCGAAATCGGTCACGGCGCCCTCGCCGAACGTTCCCTGGAGCCCGTGGTGCCCCTCAAGGACTTCCCCTATGCCATCCGCGTCACCAGCGAGATCATGGAGTCCAACGGTTCCACCTCCATGGCCTCCATCTGCGCCGGCACCCTGGCGCTCATGGATGCGGGCGTGCCCCTTATCCGGCCCGTCGCCGGCATCAGCATCGGCCTCTGCTCTGAAACCGATGACAACGACACCATCTCCGACTACCGCCTGCTCACCGACATCATCGGCTGGGAAGACGCTTTCGGCGACATGGACTGCAAGTTCGCCGGCACCACGCAGGGCATCACCGGGTTCCAGCTCGACCTCAAACTCCGCGGCCTCCCGCACAAGATTTTGACCGAAGCGCTGGAAAAGGCCCGCGTCGCCCGCCTCAAGATCCTTGACTCCATGCTCGCCACCCTCGCCGAGCCGCGCAAGGAACTGAACAAATACGCCCCGCGCATCGTGACCGTGAAGATCAACCCTGAGAAGATCGGCGCGCTCATCGGACCCGGCGGCAAGAACATCAAGCGCCTCGTCGAGGAATCCGGCTGCGAAATCAACATCGGGGACGACGGCACGGTCAACATCTACTCCGTCAACGAGGAGGGCATGCGCCTGGCCAAGGAATCCATCGAAGGCATGTGCGCCGAGGCCGAGATCGGTAAGATCTACCGCGGCAAGGTCGTCACCATTAAGGAATTCGGCGCGTTCGTCGAATTCCTCCCTGGCAAGGATGGCCTCGTACACATCAGCGAACTCTCCAGCAAACGCGTCAACAAAACCGAGGACGTCGTCAAGATCGGCGACGAAATCCACGTCAAGTGCCTCGGCGTCGACGAGAAGGGCCGTGTCCGGCTCAGCCGTAAGGCTGCGATGGAAGAACGCGGTGAAGCCGTCGCCGCTGGCGAAGGCGAAGCCGCCGCTGATTCCTCTCCCGCTGCCGAAGGTGGTGAAGGCGAAGCCAAGCCTGAAGGCCGTGGCGAACGCGGTGGCCGTGGCCGCGGCGAACGCGGTAACCGTGGCGAACGCGGCAGTGAAGGCAAGGGTGACCGTCCCAAGGGCGGCCGCAAGGAACCCGCCACCCCCGCCGAGGATGGCAAGATCTACCGGGCCAAGGTCGTCTCGATCAAAGACTTCGGCTGCTTCGTGGAATATCTGCCCGAGTCCGAAGGTCTCGTGCACGTCAGCGAGCTCGCCAACTTCCGCGTGAAGCAGGTCGAGGACATCGTCAAACTCGGCGACGAGATCTGGGTCAAGTGCATCGGCACCGATGAACGGGGCCGCGTCCGCTTCTCCCGCAAGGCCGCGATGGAAGAGCGCGAGAAAGCCGAAGGCGGCAGCGCGGAAGCCGCGCCTGCGCCGGCCGCAGACGAAGCGCCCAAGGCGTAACGGCAAGGCCTAATCATTCAAGCGAACGGCGGACTGGCAACAGTCCGCCGTTTCTTTTTTCGAGAACCACCGACTCAACTCAAGGCAGCAAAGGTGCAAGAGCAGATGATCTTTACACCTTTACTTTACAATGGTTTCTGAAGGGATTCGCTGGCAATGGCCTGCCGCCTTCGCTAAGACTTCGCCACCTTTAAGCATGAAAGCACTCGTTACTGGCGGCGCGGGATTCATCGGCTCACACATTTGCGAGGCGCTCTGTCGGCGCGGCGCTAAGGTCGTCGTGCTCGACAACCTCAGCACCGGCAATGTCATCAACCTCGCCTGGAAAAAGCCCGGCGACGAACTCGACTTTGTCCAAGGCGAAGTCGCCGACGAGGCGCTCGTGAAGAAGCTCGTCGCCGGCTGCGACTGGGTCTTCCACGAGGCCGCCCAGCCCTCCGTCCCGCTCTCGGTCGCGCAACCGGTCCAGACCAACCGCGACAACCTCGACGCCTCGCTCGGCCTGCTCGTCGCCGCGCGCGACGCGGGTGTGAAGCGCTTCATGTTCGCCTCCTCCTCCGCCGTCTATGGCGACTCCGAGGCCCCCGTGAAGCACGAGTCCCACGCCGTCGCGCCCATCTCGCCCTACGGCCTCCAGAAGTATGCCGCCGAGCGCTACGGCCAGCTCTTCCACCAGCTCTACGGCTTCGAGGCCATCAGCTTCCGCTACTTCAACGTCTTCGGCCCGCGCCAGTCCTTCAACTCCCCCTACTCCGGCGTCATCGCGAAGTTCTGCACGATGCTGCTTCAAGGCACCGCCCCCAAGATTTTCGGCGATGGCCTGCAAACCCGTGACTACGTCTATGTGCAAAACGTCGTGAACGCGAACCTCCTCGCCGCCGAGGGCGACGCCGCCAAGGTCGCCGGCAAGGTCTTCAACGTCGGCTGCGGCGAGAGCATTGACCTGCTCCAGCTCACCGCCGAGTTGAACCGGCAGACCGGCCAAAACCTCGCGCCCGTCCACATGCCCCCGCGCACCGGCGACATCAAGCACTCCGCCGCCGACATCTCCGCCGCCCGCGCCGGCCTCAACTACGTCCCGGAAGTCACCTGGCAAAAGGGCCTGGAGCACACGCTGGATTTCTACCGGGCGGGGAACAAGTAACCAACTGACTGAATTATGTGGGTAGCACGCACACCCGAAGAAGTTAAGAAGTGGCATCAATCCACGAAGCGTGACGCTAGACTTGATGGCTGGATACTAGGAGGAGGTTGCTGGCTGGGCCTTACCGCTCTGCTCGCTGGTGGACTGATTGTCGGCGGTCGTTCGGGGATAGTGGCTCAAGATAGCGTCGGCGGGGGGAGTTTTTGGATGCGGTTCCCTCCGTTTGCCTTGGGCATGGTCCCTTTCGGTTATTGGCTGTATCGGCGAGAGGTTGCGGAGAAGATTGCAAGGGCGTTACAGATGACGATTTGCCCCAAGTGCGACACAGCAGGTGAGTTAAATGCCGGCGTAGCTTGTAGCTGTGGCGGAACGTTCGTGCTCCAAAGCACCGTGCGTTGGGAAGACGCTCCGACGCCAAGTCCAGACAACTCAGGCGAGGCGAAGTAGATCGCATCCCATGCCAGACTCCACCCAACTCATCCGCCGCGGCAACGGTGCGCCGGTCCTCATCGTCGAGGACATCGCCACCGAGGCGTTCACGCTGCGCAAGGTGCTGGAGCGCGCGGATTATCAGGTGACGCTCGCCACCACCGGCCAGGAGGCGCTCCGGCTGATGGGCATGCGCGAGTTCCGCCTCGTCATCACCGACATCAACATGCCCGGCATGGACGGCTATGAAATGTGCCTCGCCATCAAGGCCGACCCACGCACGCGCACCATTCCGGTCATCCTGCTCACCACGCTCTCCAGCCCGGCGAACATCCTGCAAGGCCTCAAGTGCAAGGCCGATTACTACCTCACGAAGCCCTACACGCCATCGCTCCTGCTCGCCCGCGTGCAGACGCTGCTGGAGCGCCCCCCCACGCCGCCTGATGCCGACGCTGAGGCGTTGACCGTGACTTTGGAGGGGCAAGAGCACCTCGTCACGGCGGGCCGGCGGCAAATGGTGAACCTCATCCTCTCCACCTACGAGTGCGCGGTGCAGCAGAACCGCGAGCTGGTTGCCACGCAGGCCGAGTTAAACCGCCGCAATGACCAGCTGCGCGAGCAGCAGGAAAAACTGCGCGAGGCCAATGAACTCTTGCAGGCCCTCGCCACCACCGATGGCCTCACGGGCTTGAAGAACTACCGCACCTTCAAGGAGCGCCTTATCGAGGAATTCGAGCGCGCCAAGCGCTACCATCTCCCGCTCTCGCTCATGCTGCTGGACGTGGACCACTTCAAGGCGTTCAACGACACCCAAGGCCACCCGGCAGGCGACGAGGTGCTCAAACGCGTTGCCAAGCTGCTCACGGAAAGCACGCGCAGCACGGACTTCGTCGCGCGCTATGGCGGCGAGGAGTTCGCGGTGCTGCTGCCGTTCACACACCAGTCGGCCGCGCTGGCGCTGGCCGAGCGCACGCGCGCGGCGATCGCGCAGGCAAAGTGGGATCTCCGCGCCGTCACCGCCAGCATCGGCGTGGCAACCATCAACGATACGACCCATACTTGGGACATCCTGGTAAAACAGGCCGACACCGCGCTCTACCATTCCAAGCAAACCGGCCGCAACCGCGTGTCCCACGCCAACGAGTCTGCCAAGCCATGAAAACCGCCGCCAAAGCCAAGCCCGCCGCCGCGCCTGAGCCATCTGTTCCTCCGTCAGCGCAGGCCAAGACACGCGTGTTCCTGGCCGATGACCATCCCTTCCTCCGTGTCGGACTGACCCACATGATCAACAAGGAGGCGGACATGGTCGTCTGCGGCGAGGCGGAGAACGTGGCCGGCGTGCGCGCCGGAGTCGAGCGGGAGAAACCGGACTTGCTCCTCACCGACCTCTGCCTTGGTGACAGCGACGGGCTCGACCTTATCAAGGGCCTCAAGGCGCAGTTCCCGCAGCTCCCCATCCTCGTGCTCTCGCAGCAGGACGAAACGCTCTTCGCTGAGCGCACGCTGCGTGCCGGTGCACGCGGCTACATCATGAAGGAACGTGCCACGCAGGACGTGCTCGAGGGCATCCGCACAATTCTCGGCGGCGATCTTTACGTCAGCCGCAAGGTCGCCGCGCTCGCCATGCGCAAGCTGGTCGAGGGCGGAGCGGACGCCAAGACCGGCGATGACTCCGAAGTTTCCGCGCTCTCTGACCGCGAACTGCAGGTTTTCCGGCTGCTCGGCGCCGGCAAGGGCACCAAGGAAATCGCTGCCGCGCTCAAGTTGAGCCACAAGACCATCGAAACCTACCGGGAGAACATCAAGCACAAGCTCGGCATCCCCGACGCCACCGCGCTCATCCACCGCGCCACAGACTGGCTGCGCGGTCAGGCTCGCCCCGGAGCCTGAGCCGTCACGGCGGAAAGCCGATGGCCAGCTTCACCGCCGAGTATTCCGGGTGAATCTTTCCCTCACGCGTGCGGATGACGAGTTCCGGCTCCGTCCAGGTCTGACCGCGAAACCACTCGGGCAAGTCCGTCGCCCGCATCATGCCGAACAAGCCCACCAACGGCGGCTCACCCTCGCGGAAGACGACCGGCCGCCGGCGCACGATGACCAAACCAGCCTCGCGCGCTCCGGCCTCCACCCGCGCGAGCTGCACCGGTTCGTAGGGAAACACACAGGCAAAGAACCCGCCGGGCGCGAGGTGTTTGGCCGCCGTGGCGCAATAGTCCGCCACCGTGCCGCGCAGCTCGAAGCGACAGGCGAGCTTCTGGGGATGCTCACTCTCCACGCCCGTGCCTGGCGGAAAATACGGTGGACTGCCCGTCACTAGGTCGAACAACTCTCCTTCGCGCAGCACGCCCGGCTGACGGAAATCCCCCTCGCGGATCTCGTAGCGGTCTTCGACGCCGTTGAACCGCGCCGACTTCCGGGCCAGTGCCACGCTGGGCGCCTGCGCCTCAACCGTCACCAGCCGCGCGCCGGCCAGTTGCCAGGCCACGATCATCCCCACCGTGCCGATGCCGCTGCCAAGGTCCAACGCCGTGCGCGCCGTGGGACACCAGCTCGTGCCATACCACGCGGTGAGGATGTCGTCGGTAGAGAAGCGGTGCCCGTCGCGCAGTTGGAACAGCCGGAAGTGCCCGCTGATGGCGTCCAGCGTCTCGTCCGGGGCGACGGTCAGGCCGGCATTCAAGCCCGGCGGCAACGGGCCGGGTTTGGCCCAGCCTTTGAAATGCGTTTCGGCAGTGTGCAAACGAAGTGGTTTCCGCATTGGTTAACCGGCACAGAATCGTAGCTTGTGTCCCTGCCAATCTTGGTCTTTGAAGCCGAGCCAAGCACCCTGCGCTGGGAGAGCGAACATCGACGTCCCCATCGCTCAGCGCTTCACCCCTTGCATGATGATGCTCTCGAAGGCGTTGACTTCGTCGCCTACGATTTTCTGATGCGACTCGATCCCGGTTAAATTGGGGTCGTCGCTCTGCATCGGTTGCCACCGCTGGATGTCCGTGAACCCGGCCGTGCGCAGGGCCAGTTCGAGCGTTTCGGCGTCATAGACAAAGAAATGGCCGAAATCCCAGAAGAAGTTGTTGATGACGAAGCCGGGCCGGTAGCCGATGGCATGCGGGATGTGCTTGTCGGTAGAGAGCTTGAGATATTGCTCCTTGATGGGCGTGCGCGGCGGATCGAGCAGGCTGGTGATGCTCGCGAGGTTCGGCGTGGAGATGCGGATCTTTCCGCCGGGCTTCAGGATGCGGTGCGACTCCTTGAGCATCGTCTGGCCATCGGGCCACCAGATGTGCTCGATCATGTGTTCGCTGAAAACATAGTCAAAAGAGGCATCGGCAAAGGGAAACCGTCGAGTGGCGTTCAGGTAGAGCTGGCCGGGTTGGCGCGTATAGGGGTTGAAATCCACATTCAACCAGCCATCAAGCATGTTGTAGCCCGCGCCGATCTGGAGCTTCCTCACCGGGTGGGCGTCGAGATACTCGCGGATATCACCGTCGCGTCCGATGCACCAGAGCGCACGCCGCACGTCGAAGGGAATCTGCCGCAGTGCCTTGATGACACCGACTAGGGCGAAGGATTGCTTCAGGAGGTCGCGCATGGCGGCGAATCCTTGGGAAGGCCGCGGGCCACGTCGAGTGAAATACGTCCGGCGGAGGGCAGGCTAGTGAATCGGCGGGGCAGGAACCATTTGCTGGGTTTCGACATCCCAAACCTTCAGGCGCAGGCAACGGAAAATCTCGGCCGGAGCGAAGGAGGTGGTGCCCGGCGACTGCAGTTCAGGCATCGCCCGCATCACTTCGGGCAGTCGATAAAACGGGATGCGGGCGTTGAGGTGATGAATGTGGTGGTAGCCGATGTTGGCAGTAAACCAAGCCATGAGCCGGCTCGTGCGCAGGTAGCTTGAAGAATCCAGCGCGGCACGCTCGTAAGTCCATCCGGCGTTGTCCGCGAATCGAACACCGGGATAATTGTGCTGGGCGTAAAAGAGGTAAGAGCCGAAGGCATAGGCGATGAAGTGGGGCAAGGTTTGCGTGAGCAACACCGCCAACCAGCCGCCGGTAAGGTAGAGCAAGGTGCCGATTAACACATGGACCAAGACCGAGAGGAGGCAGTCGTAGTGCTTGCGGGGATTGTTAATAAACGGGTTCACGCACATGCCGAACAGGAAGACAAACACGTAGCCGAACAGGATTGTCAGCGGATGCCGCGCGAAGAGATACCAAAACCGCTTGGCCGGGGTTGTGCGCAGGAAGTGGTCCTTCGTCATGATCGGAAAAGAGCCGATGTGTGAGCCGCGCAGCTTGGAGTTGTGGTTATGGTGATGGTTGTGCGAGCTGCGCCAGATGCTGCTGGCACTCAAGGCGAAGATGCCGAAAACGCGCATCAGGATCTCCGCCAGAAACGACTTGGGGAGAATGGCATGGTGCTGCTGGTCATGATAAATCACGAAAAGCCGGAGGATCAGCAGGCCGGAAAAGATGCTGCAGAGCAACCGTGCGCCGAGGGAGTAGTTCCACAAAGAGCCGGCCAGGGTCGCCGCCAGAAGTCCGATGGTGGAAAGGACATACCACCAGCTCCGTCCCGTGTCATCGTGGGCGAAGGCCTTGGTAGCCTTGATCAGTTCCTGCCCGGCGCGCGTTGGAGGATTCAATTGGCACTAAAGCTCAGGGAAAACAACGCGAATGTCGAGGAGCAATGCCACCGCACCCCAGCGATTGTCGTCGCAAGCCTACTTGGACGGGCGGTTCCTTAGCCCTGCTCCCCAAGCGATGAGCAGGCATGCAGTTCCGGCCGTGCCCAAAACAATTAAGGGAAGGATGAAAAAAAGTTTCCAACCCTTGGGCTCCGCGGCATCGGAAAACAATTCATGCCCCCATAATCCGAAAAGACAAACCAGCACAAAGGCCAAAGATCGCTGTCCGACGAGACGCAGACGCTGTTGGGGAATCGAGGCGGGCTGTGGACTGTTCATGGGGTCATTGGGCCATCCATCCGCCGTCGATCACCACGTCGGTCCCGGTGATAAACCCGGAGTCGTCGGAAGCCAGGAAAACTGCCAACGCGGCGACCTCCTCGGGCTTGCCAAATCTTCCGACCGGCAGTTGGGCGTTGAACTTCGCGAGCAGCTCGGGATTGCCCAGAATGGCCGCGTTAATCTCGGTGGCACAAGGCCCGGGGCTGATGCCGTTGACAGTGATGCCTTTGGCCGCGAGCTCCAGTGCGAGCGATTTGGTCAGTCCCATGATCCCCGCCTTGCTCGCCGAATACGGCACGCGGTGGGCGATGGAAATATGCGCCATCATGGAAGCGAGGTTGATTATCCGTCCACAACCCGTTTCCAAATGCGGCACGAACGCACGGCAAAGCAAAAAAACGCTTGTCAGGTTGGTATCCAGCACCTGATGCCATTCGGAAAGTGAGAAGGCGGTGATGGGCTTTCGGATGTTGATGCCGGCGTTGTTGACCAAAACGGTGAGTTTGCCGAACCGCCCGAGCACGTCGCGCCGCAGTTGCTCCACCTGCGCCTCGCTGGTCACGTCTGCCAAGTAAAACTCAGCCTCCGCACCACGCGCACGGCATTCGTCCCGCACCTCGGCCAAGAGCTGCGCATCGCGGGAAGCCAGGGCCAACTGCGCGCCCGCATCGGCGAACGCCAGGGCCATGGCCTTACCCAGGCCCTTGCTCGCGCCGGTGATCAGCGCCGTCTTTCCGGAAAGCTTTTTGGGAGTGCTCATACTAGGGGAGAAGAGTGGCCGCAGGCGGCTGCAGCTTGAAGCCAAATCTCCAGCCAGCCCGACGGACCTACTGCGCTGCTTCCAGGTAATCGCAAAGCAGTTCAACGTTGCGAATGAACGTCTTGGTCTCGATGAGGCCCCCGGGGCCGAAGTCGCGGCGCTTTGAGTCCCCTTTTGTCATCCAGCGGCCCTGCGCGTCCAGCGCGGAGATAGCGTCCCGAACTCCAGCTTCCAGCGAGCGCATGCGCGCAGCCTTTTGCTCGACCGTCGGAGGACTTGGCTTCGATCGCGCGAGCATGGCATCGCGCCCGAGCTGCTTGACTTGTTCGAACTTCGCGATGGTGCCCTTGACGCCGAAGTCACCGCGCCAGCCGTAGCCTTTTTGGCGCTCCGCGCTGATGTCTTCCAGTCGGTAGTAAATCTTGCCATCGCGATCCCCGAAAATGGGTTTGTTCGTGTGCAGCTCGTAGTAGCGCGCCCAGACGCCGGGCGACATTTCTGAGCGCTTGAACCACGCAAAGGCCCGAGCGTGCGGCTCCAGGTAACGCTCGTCGCCCAGTTCGAGGTAAAGGTCCGTGAGCAGGCGCAGCACGCCGACGCTTTCGCTGGTGCAGGCGGCGGGTGGCTCGAATGCTCTTGCCCAGGCCGGCTCCATTTTGGGGTTGTATTGCTGCACCCACGTCGGTTGCGGCTCGGGCAACTGCGCGAGCAGCAGGAAATCTGCTCCGCGCTTCACGGCCTCGAGATACTCTCGGCGGCCCGTGCGATGCCACGCATCGAGCATCGTCAGAATACAGTCGCGCTGCGTGTTGTCATTGAGCGTGTAGTGGCGGAAATAGTTCTCCTTCCGGTATTGGCGCGGATAGGTGGCGGGAATGCTCGCCTTGAGCACGGGGTAATCCGCTGCGTCGCGCGGCTGGCCATCGTAGCGTTGCGGCCACGCCCCGTTTGGATACTGGGCCTCGAGCAATGTTTTGAGGCCGTAGTCCAAGGCGATGCGCACGCGCCCATCCCGTGGGTCCGTCGAACCTTTGGTCGCATCCGCCAAGGCCAGGAGGAACCGGATGGCGCTTTGCGAGTTATCGTCGTCAAACGTCGAAATGTTCCTGCGCTTCGCCGCTTCAGCGGCGTTGCAGCTTCCGATGTCGGCCCGCCGATACCATGCGGTGCGTTTGGCCGGGTCAAATTCAATGAGATAATCCCAGCCGCCAGACTCCAACTGTCCGGTCGCCAGTGCGTCGCCCGCGTCCCGCGCCACCTCGAGAAACAGCGCTTCCCGGGTCACTGCATGGGCGCGCAGACAGGTCATGCCGACGCTGGGGGTGCCGGGGGGCTGAACCCAAACCTGTGACGGCGAAACTTTGCTCTCCCCTGCCCTTGCTCGCAAATCTGCCGAGTAGCTCCAAACGTAACCTCCCTCCACCGCAATGGATCGCATGAACTGGGTCGCTCGAATCAAAGCCGACCGTACACTATCAGCCATCGCTTCGGCTCTGCTTGCGGCAAACACAATCGCCGCCGTGCCCACCCAAAATGATCTCCTGGAGCATGAAGGCAGGCCCTTCCGTGGTCCTCGCGGATTGGCTAAAGGGGAGCTGAGCCAAGATTTTTGGGCCGGGTGCATTGAGATCGTTAAACTTGAATGGCCTTTCAGCGCCAATCAGTCAACCTTAAGGGTCGGGCCTAACAATTAAGGGTTAGCTTTATCCATTTTGAACCTCGCAAGAGTCTTTACCTTTTGGCGAACACCTGATAGGACGGGAGGAGTCGGTGCGGTTTATATGCAAGGCTACCTACTCATTTTTGGCGATCTGCGCGACTTCATAGCGTTTTATGTGAAGTTGAGCGGGATCTGGTTTGCACAGTTCCTCCAAAGTGAATTCGCGCGGTGGCTTACAAATTCGTGGGTTGGCACTGTTTTTGGTCGGTTGATTCTGTTTGCCGCCATTGGCTCCCTCCTTGCAGCGCTTTTTTATCGAAAGCAGCGGATGAAAAGGCGGATATCGGCTGAACGCCAAGCCGTCCTCTCCCGACAAAATCGTTGGAGCATGCGCTTGACCGCCCATCGCAGTCTTGAGTCCTCAAACGTAGACGACTCGACTGAACTCACTGTAATGCAGGCGGTTCCAACCTCTTCGACCGGCAGCTTGCTTGGTTGGAGTATTCGGCGACAGATCTGTTACGTGCGGGTGGACTCATGTGAAACCATGGACGCCGCAGAGCTGAAGATTAAGTCGAAAGCCATCGGCCTAGGTGCCAACGCCCTGATCAATCTTAAATTTTCTGTCGTAAACGGAAAGTATGCGGCGGAAGCAGACGCCGTGGTCGCCACCTCCTTGGATGAGTCGGTGGTTGACCGCGAAATTCCCACCACCGCGACATACGCTGGATCGAAGGCCGTCAGGCCAACACATCCTTGACGACGTGCCCATGCACGTCTGTTAGGCGGTAGTCCCGCCCTTGGAACCGGAAGGTCAACCTTTCGTGGTCGAAGCCAAGCTGGTGCATGATCGTCGCCTGCAAGTCATGGACGTGGACCTTGTGGTCCGCTATGCCGAAGCCCAGCTCATCCGTCTCGCCATAGCTGAAGCCGCGCTTGATGCCCGCGCCCGCAAGCATGAGTGAATAGCAGTCGGGATAGTGATCGCGACCGAGCACTTGACCACCGGCCGTCCGGCCCTCGCGGAACGGGGTGCGCCCAAATTCGCCGCCCCAGACAATCAGCGTCTCGTCCAGCAAACCGCGTTGCTTCAAGTCTTCGATGAGCGCCGTGACGGGCTTGTCCGTGCGCGCCATCTTGTTGGTCAGTCCGCCACGGATGTCCTCGTTCGGGCCTGTGCCGTGGAAGTCCCACCCCCAGTCGAAGAGCTGCACATAGCGAACTCCCTGTTCGATGAGCCGGCGCGCCAGCACGCAATTGTTGGCGAAGCTCGCATCGCCGGGTTTTGCACCGTAGGCCTCCAAAAGCGCCGCCGGCTCCCGGGAGATGTCCATCACCTCCGGAACGCTGGTCTGCATGCGGAATGCCAGCTCATATTGCGCAATGCGGGTGGCAGTTTCAGGATTGCCCAGCTCACGGACCTGCAACTCGTTCAGGTCCCGGAGGGTGTCGAGCGTGCGACGCCGGGTTTCCCGGTCCATACCCGGAGGATTGGAAACATAGAGGACCGGGTCCCCTTTGGATCGGCACTGCACCCCCTGATAGACGGATGGCAGGAAGCCGCTGCCCCAGCAGCTTTGACCGCCGCTGGGTTGAACCCCGCTGCTGATCAGCACCACGAACCCCGGAAGATTCTCGTTTTCCGAACCCAGACCATAGGTTACCCAGCTGCCCATGCTGGGCCGGCCTTGCCGCCCGGACCCGGTATACAGCAGGAGTTCGGCCGGGGCGTGGTTGAATTCGTCCGTCGTCATGGATTTGATGACGGTGATTTCGTTGGCCACTCGGGGGAGATGTGTCAGAGCGTCGGACATCCAAATCCCGCCGTGACCGTGCTGGGCGAACGTCCGCGGCGTGCCCATGAGCTTGGGCACGCCACTGGTGAATGCAAATCTTCTGCCCTTGAGAAACTGGTCGGGACATTCCTGCCCGTTGCGTTTCACCAGCTCCGGCTTGTAGTCAAAAATGTCCAAATGCGGGGGAGCTCCGCTCATGTGGAGGTAAATCACCCGTTTGGCCTTTGGGGCGAAATGCGGGGCGCGGGGCGCGAGTGCTCGGGATGGATCCGTCGGGGCGGCTGATCCGGCCTGCTTCAGCAGGGCCTCCATTGCGATGGCCCCAAGGCTGAACCGCCCGGCATTTTGAAGAAATGTCCGGCGGGTCTGATGTTCCAGTTTGAGCAGGTGCGGATTCATGGAAGTAACTGTTACCAACGAACAGACGCGCGGAAAAGGCCCGGATTCTAAATCAGTTTCCCAACTCCCTCGCCTCGAACTCCCGTCCCTGCGGTTTCGGGCTACGGTTTCGTGTCAGAGTCCGAAAGCCAACCGCAATGCCGAGCACCAAGATCTCGTTAACCGGCTCCGCCTATGCCTTCTTGTAAATGGGTTTCTTGACTATTTCGGCGGCGAAGCGACGGCCGCGAATCTCGATCTCTATTTTTCCACCCACCTCCGCGCACAGCGGCGGCACGTAGCCCATGCCAATGCCGTTGTTCAGCGACGGGCTCTGCGTGCCGCTGACGACTTCGCCGACCGGTGCGCCACCGGCCCAAATCGGATAGTGAGGGCGCGGCGGCGGTGCTTTGTCTGTCATCTTGAAGGCGACGAGCTTCTTCTTGGTGCCATTCGTCTTCTGCTCGGCCAGCACGGTGCGGCCCATGAATTCGCCCTTGTCCAAGGCGACAAAGAAGCCAACGCCGGCCTCGATGGGCGTGGTGTTCTCGTCCAGCTCGTGGCCGTAGAGCGGATAGCAAACCTCCGTGCGCAAGGTGTCGCGCGCGCCGAGGCCGCAGGGCTGGAGGCAGAACTGGTGGCCGAGATTCAGCGCCTTGTCCCAGACCGCCTCGATGAGCGTCGCGGGCGTGATGACCTCGAAGCCGTCCTCGCCGCTGTAGCCGGTGCGCGCCACGCAGACGGACTGGCCATCGAAGACGAACTGCGCGATCTGGTTTTTCTTCAGCTCGCTCGGCTTTGCCACATGGGTGCCGCCGGTGGACGCGGCGGGGAAAAGCTGGTCGAGCAGGCCGGGGGTCTTAGGCCCTTGGATGGCGACGGCGGCGGTGTGGTCGGAGAGATTCGCGAGCGTCACGTCCGCGTGCTGCGGGAAGGCTCCGAGACGCTCCTGCAACCACGCCACGTCCGGCTCAATGCGCGAGGCGTTGATGATGAGCAGGTATTCCTGCTCGCCGAGGCGGTAGGCGTAGAGGTCGTCAATCACCCCGCCGTGTTCGTGGCACATGAGCGTGTATTGGCCGAGGCCGACGGTGAGCTTGCGCACGTCATTGGTGAGCGTGGCGTTGAGGAACGCCTCCGCCGCCGGCCCACGCACGATGACCTCACCCATGTGCGAGATGTCGAAGATGCCCGCCGCGCGGCGAACGCAGAGGTGCTCGTCCGTGATGGTGGAATACTGAACGGGCATTTCCCAGCCGCCGAATTCGATGAGCTTGCCGCCCGCGCGCTGGTGGGCGGCGAAGAGAGGAGTGCGCTTAAGGGTCATGAGATTTGAAATGGGCAACCAGCCTAGCGATTGGCGCAATTATCAGTGAGGCCTCCCGACGCCATGCACCTGCGACAAGTAATTCCCAATCGACTCGGCACCGGAGACGAAGTGCAGTCCGTTGCACGAGCCAATCTCGACGCCCTGCACATTGGCTGGCGGGCCGTCCGCGATGACGAGCACAGGGCAGCTCTGGTTCTCTTCTCCAATGAGCGAAAGAATGTCTTTCCGGGGGCGTGGGAAGTCCACGTAGCGCACATCCAACACGTGGCGCAGTTGCGGATAGCAGGCAAGGACGCCCGTTAATTGCACGCACTCGGGGCAATAGTAGGGAGCGCCCGGGCCATCGGGGAAATCGTGCTTCAGAAGGAAAAGGATGTCGCGGTGCATCGAGACTTGGGATCGGTAATCGGATTTATTGGATTTGCAATCGCCTAGCCCCATTTCTCCGTCTTCATCTGCTCCTTCGCGAGTTTGAGCTCGTCGAGCACGAGATGTTCGGTGGCCTCGACCAACTCGTTGGTGCCACAGGCGTAGAACACGGTGTTGGCCGGATCATGGACATGCTCCTTGACCCACTCGGCGGTGATGCGACCCCGCCGGCCAGTCCACGGGTCGTCGGGATGCAGGCGGGTGCAGGTCACGTAAAAGTCGAAGTGCTCGTTTTCCTGTTCAAGCTGTTTGAACTCCTCGTGGAAGATGATGTCGTTGGTGGTGCGAACGCTGTAGAGGACCGTGATGCGGGTGGCCAAATGGCGACGGGTGGCCTCGCGGACAAAGCCGCGAAACGGCGTCACACCGCTGCCGCCGGCGATGCAGACCAGGTGCTTGCCCGGCGGGTCAAAGACAGGAAGGAATCGCCCCGTGGGCGGGATGACCCAGAGCTTGTCACCGGCCTTGGCCCAGTCCACCAGCCGCGTGCCCATCTTCCCATCGCGCTTCACGGTGATTTCGTAATACCCCCGATCCAGCGCGCAAGAGGACAGCGAGTAGGCGCGCTTGTAGGCCGGTGTATCTGGCCAATACACCGTGATGAATTGCCCGGTCTTGAAATCGGGATCGTAATTCTCGGGCCACTGAAGCCGGATGGTTTTCGTATCCGGCAGCTCCATTGTGACCGTCTCGATGAGCATTTCCGCGATTTGCTTGGGCATAAGACAGCGGGAGTCTAAGGACGCACTGCGTCGCCGGAAAGCGCATTTTACCAGACCATCCTCGCTGCCCGGATTCCCGCTTTTTCCCCGGTTGAAGTCCCCTGCCCTTTCGTGGAACCCTGCGGCGGTTGTTGTCTCCTGACCTTATGTCTGCGCCTGCTGCTCCGCCCAAACCCAAACGCCGCTCCGGCTTGAAGTGGTTTTTTCTGCTCTTGCTCATTGGCGGCTCGGGCGGCGGGTGGTGGTGGCACCAGAAGAACAAGGCCGTTTTCATCACCGTGCAAACCGAGCGGGTCACGCGCCGCAACGTGACCGAGGTCGTTGTGGCCACGGGCAAGATCCAACCCGTGACCCTCGTGAAAATCAGCCCCGAGGTCAGCGGTGAGATCGTCGACCTCCCGGTGAAGGAGGGCCACCGCGTGCAGAAGGGCGACCTGCTCCTCAAGATCAAACCCGATTTCTACCTCGCCAACACGAACTCCGCCGACGCCAGTTTCAAGTCCTCCCAGGCCAGTCTCACGCTCGCGCTGGCGAATCAGGAAAAAGCCCGGCTGGAGTTCGAGCGGAACCGGAAGCTGTTCGATGGCAAGCTGCTCTCCGAGTCGCAGTTCCTCGAAGCGAAAACGGCCTACGACGTCACGCAGGCGCAGGTGAAGTCCGCGCGTCACCAGACGGAGGTCGCCAAGGCCGCGCTCGACCGTTCGCTCGACGACCTCGCGAAGACGACCATCTACTCGCCGCTCGCTGGCACCATTAGCAAGCTCAACTCCCAGCGCGGCGAGCGCGTCGTCGGCACCGCCACCATGGCCGGCACCGACGTGATGACCATCGCCGACCTCGACGAGATGGAGGCGCGCGTGGACATCGGCGAGGTGGACGTGGTGCTCATCAAGGTCGGCCAAATCGCGCGGCTGGAGATGGATTCCTTCCGCGACAAGAAATTCGCCGGGGAAGTCACCGAGATCGCCAACACCGCCCGATCCTCCGGCGCGGGCACGCAGCAGGAGGCGACGAAGTTCGAGGTCCGCATCCGCGTGAAGGAGCGCGAACTGTTCCGCCCCGGCATGAGCGTGACCGCCGAGGTCGAGACGCGCTACCGCACGAACGTCCTGTGCGTGCCCATCCAAAGCGTGACCACGCGCCTGCCCAAGGGTGCCGCGCCGCCCGCCACCAAGGACGCTAAGGACACCAAAGACCACGGCGCGAAGAAGAAGGACGAGCCGGCCAAACCGATCGAGGTCATCTTCCAGCGCACCGGCGACACCGTGAAGCAAGTTCCCGTCAAACGCGGCATAAGCGACGACAGCTACGTGGAAATCCTCGAAGGCGTGACCGAAGGCATGGAAGTCGTCTCCGGCGGCTACAAAGCCATCAACCGCGAACTCGAAGACGGCAAGCTGGTGAAGGCAGACAATGAGAAGAAGCAGCCGGGCGAGGCGGAGAAGAAGTGATTGCGGCCACAGATGGACACAGATGAAACACAGACGGGATGTTCATAAGGTAGGCAGGAAAGCAGGAGAGACGGCTAAAGAGTGCGCCCGACACCTGCCTCCTGCATTCCTGCATTCCTTATCAATCTCGCCTTCCCTCATCTGTGGTTCATCTGTGTCCATCTGTGGCTAAAGACTTTTCCCTGTGCCCCTCATCCGCCTCCAAAACATCTGGCGCAGCTATCAGATGGCTGCCGAGACGGTCCACGCGTTGCGCGGGGTCTCGCTCGGCATTGAGCGCGGCGAATACGTTGCCATCATGGGGCCGAGCGGCTCGGGCAAGTCCACGATGATGAACCTCCTCGGCTGCCTCGACACGCCTACCAGCGGCACTTACGAACTCAACGGCACCGACGTGAGCGGCATGGACGACAATGAGCTGGCCGAAATCCGCAACCGCGAAATCGGCTTCATCTTCCAATCGTTCAACCTCCTCGCCCGCGCCACCGCGCTCCGCAACGTGGAGCTGCCGATGGTTTACGCCGGCGTTCCACCGGACGAACGCCACGAGAAAGCCATGGCCGCGCTCGCCGCCGTCGGCCTCGGCGACCGCGTGGACCACCGCCCGAACGAACTCTCCGGCGGTCAGCGGCAACGCGTCGCCGTTGCCCGCGCGCTCGTGAACACGCCGTCCATCCTTCTCGCCGACGAGCCAACCGGCAACCTCGACTCCAAGACCGGCGTGGAAATCCTCGGTCTCTTCGAGCAACTCGCGAGCAAAGGCAACACTATCATCGTCGTGACGCACGAGGAGAAGGTCGCCCTCCACTCCCGCCGCATCGTGCGGATTCTGGACGGGAACATCGCGAGTGACGAGCCGGTGACTCGGGCATGAACTTCCTCTCCGAGCTTCGCGAGGGCCTGCTCATCGCGTGGGATTCGCTCCGGGCCAACAAGCTCCGCTCCGCGCTCACCACGCTCGGCATCGTCATCGGCATCGTGACGGTCACGCTCATGGGCACGGCGCTGGCGGGCTTGAACGCCGCGTTCCTCAACAGCATTTCCGCCATCGGCACGGACGTGCTCTACGTTTCGCCGTGGCAGTGGTTCAGCGACGAGCCTTGGTGGAAGCGCCGCAACCGCCGGCTCATCCAACTCGCCGACGCCCGCGCGCTCGTGCGCGAGCTCACCCTCGCCCGCGCCACGGCCATCGAGGAGGGCCGCCGGTTCCCTGTCCGCCACGGCGACCGCATCGCGACGGGCGTGACGATTTACGGCACGACCGACGGCGGCGCAGAAGTTGGCGGGCTGGTGGTTAAGGAAGGCCGGTTCCTCTCCGCTGCCGAAGTGGACGGCGGCCGCCCGGTTTGCGTGCTGGGAGCGGAGTTGGCGGCGAACTTTTTCCCCTACGAATCCGCCTTGGGCAAACGCGTGGTCGTGGCCGGACAGAACCTCGAAGTCATCGGCGTGCTGGATAAGCGCGGGAAATTTCTCGGCATGGAGAGCCTGGACAACCAGCTCTTCCTGCCCATCACGAAGTTCGCCCTCGACTTCGGGTTCCGCCCCGGCGTCTTCGTCCGCATCAAGGTGCGCGACCTGCAATCCATGGATGACGCACGTGAGGAGATCCGCGGCATCATGCGGAAGATCCGCCGCCTCGCGCCCGGCGACGCGGACGACTTCGCCATCAACGAGCAAGCGGGCTTCATCCAAACCTTCGAGCGCATGAACAAGGTGCTCGCGGGTGCCGGCCTGTTCATCACGGGCCTGTCCCTGTTCGTCGGCGGCATCGGCATCATGAACATCATGTTCGTGACCGTAGCCGAGCGGACGCGGGAAATTGGGATTCGCAAAGCCATTGGTGCCAAACGCCGCACCATCCTCACGCAATTCCTCATCGAGGCGGCGATGATTTGCCTGCTCGGCGGCCTGCTCGGACTGGCGATGGCGTATCCGGTCACGCTGGTGATGGACCGCTTCATGCCCGCGCGGCTGTCGTGGTGGCTCGTGGCCTCCGCGCTTGGCGTGTCGGTGGTCACGGGGCTGGCCGCTGGTTTCCTGCCCGCGTGGCGCGCGGCGCGGATGAACCCGGTGGATGCCCTCAGAAGCGAATAGGCTTCCGCTCTCAACCGCTGCGCACCGGCTGATTACAGCTTGAAGAAAATCTTCCGCTTCCAAAGCCAGTAGAGCACGCCCCATTCGGCGGCGAGGACAAGGGCGGCTTGCAGCACGTTGCCCCACAGGCCGAGCGGCTCGGGCCACGCATAGCTCGCGGGTTTCGCGATGGCCTCGGCGAGGTGTGGACGGTCCAACAGCAGCGCGGCGAGGGGCTTGGTGAAGACAGCGAGGCCCCGGTCGAAGAAGCTGCTCCGGAAAAGCTGCGCCATGCTGTAGGCGAAGATGGAGTTCATGCCCACCACGACGAGGAAGGTCGGCCAGCGCCGCCAACCCTGCACCTCGATGAGCCAGTAGAACGCGAGTAGAAAAAGAATCGTCCAGCCCGCCGCCCACAGCGTGAAGCTCGCGGTCCAGATGCGCTTCACCATTGGCACCAGCGGTGTCGTGCCTGCGCTCAGGAGCCAGCCGAGCACGAAGCCCGCGACGGCAGCGAGGGCGAGGAATTGCATGACGCGCGGCTTGGGCAGTTCGCTGCCGACGAGGCGCCCGCACATGACGCCAAAGAGAATGGTCGCGGTCGAAGGAATCGCGTTTAGCCCCACGTAGTAGCCGCTGTAGTTGCGGCCCACCATCCACAGGTCGAAGGCCGAGCCGAGGTTCTTGTTGCCCATCACCCACGCGCCGGCGGGGTCGTTGCCGGGGTAAAACACCCACGCGAGCGTGTAGCCGATGAGGAAGAGCGCAGCCGTGACACCCTGCGCCCAGTAGCTGCGGCCGAGCAGGAAGAACGCGAGCACGTAGCCCACGGCGATTTGCTGGAGCACGCGCATGAAGCCGATGGTGAAGGCGTTGCTGGTCACGCAATCGAGGAAGATTCCGACGAGGCAGAGGTTCAGCGCGCGCAGGCAGGCGTGCCGAAGCTGTAGTCCCCACGAATCCCCAGCGGCCTGGCGCTTGGCGAACGCAAAAGGCATTGCCACGCCCACCATGAACATGAACGCCGGCTGGATGAGGTCCCAGAAGACGCAACCCTGCCACTTAACATGGTCCACCTGCGCGGCGAGCCAGCCCCAGGTCGCGTCGTTCTTGAACGTGGCAAAGCCGAGGCCATTGCAGATGAGCAGCGCCATGATGAGGCCGCGATAGGCGTCGAGTGAGAGCAGGCGTTCGGTGAGCTTGCCCGGTGCGACCGGCGCGCTGGTCACAGAGCGCGCGGGTGGAGGATTGGTGCGGTCAACGGAGGAAGGGGCTTCGAGTGCGATGCTCATGGATGCTGCGCTATGGACGCAGGCGAGTTAGAGAAGTTCAAAGTGAGAAAGCCCGTGGCCGACCTGGTCCGCAGCCGTCCGGACTTCGCCAAGATTCGCCCGGCAAATTACCTTCGAGCCAGCCCGAAACTCAGCTATCCTGGCCGTGGTTCGAAAACACTGCGCCAGCCATGAGCACCGCTAACTCGCTCCCGGACAATTCCCATCTCACCCGCTGGGTCGCGGAAGTCGCCGCGCACTGCCAACCCGATGCGATTCACTGGTGCGACGGCTCGCCGGATGAAAAGCAGCGGTTCACGGCGGAGGCCGTGGCGAAGGGGATTCTCATCCCGTTAAACCAGGCCAAGTGGCCGGGCTGCTATTACCATCGCTCGAACCCGAACGACGTGGCGCGCGTGGAGCAATGCACCTTCATCTGCACGCACACCGCCGAGGAGGCCGGCCCCACCAACAACTGGGCCGCGCCTGCCGAGATGCGCGCAAAGCTCATGGGGTTGCTCGCGGGCGCGATGCGCGGCCGCACGATGTATGTGGTGCCGTTCCTCATGGGGCCACCCGGCTCGCCGCTCGCGCGCGTGGGCGTGGAGTTGACCGACTCGATTTACGTCGTCTTGAGCATGGGCATCATGACGCGCATGGGGCGCGTGGCCCTGGAGCAGCTTGGCGGGGGCGAAGAGTTCACGCGCGGCATTCATTCGATGCTCGATGTGAATCCGGACCGCCGCTTCATCGCGCACTTTCCGCACGAGAACACCCTCATCTCCGTCGGCTCGAACTACGGCGGCAACGTGCTGCTCGGGAAGAAGTGCATGGCGCTGCGCCTCGCGTCGTATTGGGGTCGCGACGAAGGCTGGCTCGCGGAGCACATGCTCGTGCTCGGCGTCGAGTCGCCGGACGGCAAGAAAACCTTCGTGGCCGGGGCGTTCCCCAGCGCGTGCGGCAAAACGAACTTCGCCATGCTCAAGCCGCCCGCGCGGTTCGCCGGCTGGAAGGTTTGGACCGTCGGCGACGACATCGCGTGGATGAAGCCCGGCGCGGATGGCCGCCTCTACGCCATCAATCCGGAGACCGGCTACTTCGGCGTCGTGCCCGGCACGAACTACAAGTCCAACCCCAACGCGATGGAGTGCATGCGGAAGGACACCATCTTCACCAACGTCGCGCTCACCGCCGACGGCGACGTGTGGTGGGAGGGTAAGGACGAACCACCGCCCGCCGAATGCCTCGACTGGCGCGGCCAGCCTTGGACGCCTGCATCAAAAGAGAAGGCTGCGCACCCGAACAGCCGCTTCTGCGCGCCCATGAGCAACAACCCGATGCTCGCGCCTGAGGTCAACGACCCCGCCGGCGTGCCCATCAGCGCGATTATCTTCGGCGGCCGGCGCACGAACACCATGCCGCTCGTGTATCAGGCCTTCAATTGGGTCCACGGCGTCTATGTCGGCGCGACGATCGGCTCGGAGACGACCGCTGCCGCGACCGGCGCGGTGGGCCAGGTGCGCCGCGACCCGATGGCGATGCTGCCCTTCTGCGGCTACAACATGGGCGACTACTTCCGCCACTGGCTGTTCATGCGCCGGCTCATCCAGCACCCGCCACGCATCTTCAACGTGAACTGGTTCCGCAAGGACGCCGACGGCAGGTTCCTCTGGCCCGGCTACAGCGAGAACATGCGCGTGCTCAAGTGGATTGTGGACCGCTGCCGGGGCGACGCGAACGCAAACGAGGCGCTGCTCGGCTGGGTGCCCAGCGCGCACGACTTCGACCTCGACGGTCTCGACGGCTTCAATGCCGAGCGCTTGGAGCAGGCCCAGAGCACCGATGTCGAGGAATGGCGGCGCGAAGTGCTGCAACAGGACGAACTGTTCATGCGCCTCTACTCGCACCTGCCGAAGGAGATTATCTTCCAGCGGGAGCTGCTAATTGCGCGGCTGTAGAATCTGCATAGCGTTCAAGCGTATGAGCACCATCATGAACGCAATCGCTCAGAGCATCAGCCGAGAGATTGAGCACTCGAAAGGTGTGGCTGACACGTTTCTCCGTGCGGCTTGCTTGCTTGAGACGCACTACCAACGGCGTCCCTCTTCGCTGCTTGAGCTATTTCCTGACTTACAAGGGCAGACCGTTACGGAAGCGGAAGTCCGGCAGTTGCAGGAGGCTGTCGTGCGATTTATCGAGGAGCTGCCAACGCATAGTGAGGTCACTGGCGCTGTGAAACTTCTTGCGTTGTCGGGTGACAGAAACTTGAAACAGTTCTTCGTAGCACAACTCAGGCTCCACTTGGCATTCCGCAACGCCTCCGTTGTTCACCAACTTTTGCTTGGTCTGGAGGATTTAGGAGAGCGAGTCTTTTACGACGCTGACGGACAATTCATCGGTTCCCGTTCCACCCATGACACTGACATCAATTTTCCAGTCGCGAAGAGATACTTGCAGAAACATGACGGTGAAATTTCAACTATGCACTGACTGCCTTCATTGCGCCGAAAGTTAGGATGACCCGCTCCCAACCCCTCTGCCCCGCCGCCGACCTCCCGCCCGGCACGACGCGCAAGTTCGTCTTCACCCACGAAGGCATCCGGCGCGAGGGCTTCGCGGCGAACGTGCGCGGTCACCTCGTTGCCTACGAGAACGCCTGCCGGCACATCCCCATGCCGCTGGACGACGACAACGACTTCTTCACGACGGATGGCAACTTCTTCATCTGCCGCTCGCACGGCGCGATTTACGAGCCGCTGAATGGCCGCTGCATCCACGGCCCGTGCGGCGGCCTCAGCCTCAAGGCACTGCGCGTCGTGGAGGTGGACGGCGAACTCTGGGTCGTGTTGCCAGCCGATCCGGAGGAACCTTGTAGCGGCGGTCTGTGACCGCCGACTGTGGCACCCCTCGCGCAGAGGCGACCGCC
>CAZQEW010000012.1:0-9104 GCA_964591495.1 uncultured Klebsiella sp. | reverse complement strand
GTGCTGCCGGCCGAACCTGAGGAGCCGATTCCCCTCCGCGAGCCAGGCTGAGCGGAGGTTGAACATCCTGGCCGTCCTCCCGTCGAAACCGCTCGTTCTGACAACCAGCAACCATCCATGAAACGCACTGTCTTCCTCTCCACCCTCGCTCTCGCCACCTTACTAGCGTCACCCACGCCGCTTTTCGCCCAGGCCAAATCGGATGCGAAAAAAGACCCCAAGTCCGACGCCAAAAAGGACGCCACGCCGAAGAAGCCCAATCCGGTTCAAGCCCCGGATGTCGCCGCGCCCAAGTTCCGCGATGGCGAGCCGGACGCCGGCTTCATCAAGACCCACGAGGGTTACGTGGCCATCGCCAAGGCCGGCGGCGTGGACGTGCTCTTCCTCGGCGATTCCATCACCGCCGGCTGGCGCGGCAACGGCAAGGAAGCTTGGGAGAAAAGCTTCGCCGCCTACAAGACCGCGAACTTCGGCATCGGCGGCGACCGCACGCAGCATGTCCTCTGGCGGATCACCAGCGGCGAGCTCGACGGCATCAAGCCCAAGGTCGTCGTGCTGATGATCGGCACCAACAACTCGGGCACCGACGAGGCAGACGGCATCGCCAAGGGCGTGACCGCGATCGTGAAGGCCATCCACGCAAAATCCCCGGCTACGAAAGTCCTGCTGCTGGCGGTGTTCCCGCGCGGTGAGAAGCCCAACCCGCAGCGCGAGAAGCTGGCCAAGGTGAACGAGACGATTGCCAAGCTCCACGACGGCAAGAGCGTCCACTACCTCGACATCGGCGCGAAGTTCCTCACGGCCGACGGCACCCTGACGAAAGACATCATGCCTGACTTTCTCCACCTCTCGAAGGCGGGCTACCAAATCTGGGCCGACGCGATCACGCCCAAGCTCGCCGAGCTGACGAAGTAAGCCCGGACTACGACCGACAATTCACCCAAGCGAAGCGCCGGCTTGTCCGGCGCTTCGATTTTTTACTTCACTCATTGGTGAAAGCCGTTGCGGCTATGGCGGGCAAAATTTGATTTACCGTTGCGAATGCCTTGTGGTTCGCTCTCGGCACTGCACATGACCACGCCCACGCGCCGCCAATTCCTCCAAGCCACCGCCGCCACCCTGATCGCCGCGCCCGGCGCCCGCGCCATCGAACCATTGGGCCGCACGGGCAAGCCGCGTCTCCAGCTCGCGCTCGCGGCCTACTCCTTCCGCGACTTCTTCGCCGGCGAGCTACAGCGTGCCCCGGGCAAGAAAGGCCCGGCCCCCGGCGCGTCGATGGACATGTTCAAGTTCATTGACTACTGCGCCGAGCACGGCTGCGACGGCGCGGAGCTGACGAGCTACTTCTTTCCCAAGGCCCTCACGTCCGACTACCTGGTGCAGGTGCGGCGGCACGCATTTATCAAGGGCGTCGCCGTCAGTGGCACTGCCATTGGGAACAACTTCTCGCACCCGAAGGGCGAGAAGCGCGACGCCGAGATCGCCGCGACGAAGCAGTGGATTGACCGCGCGGCCGTGCTGGGGGCGCCGCATATCCGCGTCTTTGCCGGGCAAACGAAGGAGATCGAGCGCGACGCGGCCGACAAGCTGGTGGTTGCCGCGCTGGAGGAATGCTGCGACTACGCCGGGCAGAAGGGCATCTTCCTCGGCATCGAAAACCACGACGCCATCGGCAGCGCCGAGCACCTGCTCAAGCTCATCAAGCAGGTCCGCAGCCGCTGGCTGGGCGTGAACCTCGACTCCGGCAACTTCCGCACCGCGGATCCCTACAAGGACTTCGCCGAGATCGCGCCCTACGCGGTGAACGTGCAGCTCAAGACCGAGATCAACCCCGTGGGCGCAGCTCAACCCGGTCCGCAGCCGGCCGACCTGCCGCGGCTCGTGAAGCTGCTCCGCGCAGCGCACTATCAGGGCTTTGTGGCGCTTGAGTTTGAGGGTAAGGAAGACCCGTTCAAGACCGTGCCGCCCGTGCTCCAACGGTTGAAGGAACTCTTCGCGGCCTAGCGAGGCGGTGGCGCGCGGCTCCGCGGCTGGGTAGTGGCTTGCCGGACCCCGCCCATTGCGGGAGCTTGCCCGCCCTGCCCTGCCCCGCCTATTATCCACCCCCATGCTGCTCAAGCTCACCAGCCTGCTTGGTCTGGCTGCGTTCATCGCCCTGGCCTGGGGCCTTTCCACCGACCGCAAGCGCTTTCCCACGCGGACAGTAGTTTCGGGCATCCTCCTCCAGTTCATCTTTGGGTTCCTGATTCTCAAAACCGGTCCGGGGCAGGCGTTCTTCAAGGGCTTCGCCGATGCCGTCACCGCCGTGCTGGATTACGCGGCGGAGGGCTCCAAGTTCGTCTTCGGCCCGCTCGCGGATCAGGCCGCCATCCAGAAGGGGCTGGCCGTTCCCTCCGGCTTCGTCTTCGTCATCACCGTGGCGGGCACCATCATCTTTGTCTCTGCGCTGTCCTCGCTGCTCTACCACTACGGCATCCTGCAACTCATCGTGCGCGGCGTGGCGTGGGTCATGGAACGGCTGATGAAGACCAGCGGCAGCGAAAGCCTCGCGGCGGCGGCGAACATCTTCATGGGCCAGACCGAAGCTCCGCTCGTCATCAAGCCCTATCTCGCCAAGATGACCCGCAGCGAGATCATGGCCCTGATGACCGGCGGCATGGCCACCATCGCTGGCGGCGTGCTCGCGGCCTATGTCGGATTTGGCGTCTCCGCCGGACACCTGCTCACCGCCTCAGTCATGAGCGCCCCGGCCGCCCTCCTGATTGCCAAGATCATGCTCCCCGAGACGGAGCCCAGCGAAACCGCCGCCGGCGCGAAAGCCGAGATTGAACGCCAGACCCACAACGGCCTCGACGCCCTGTGCCGCGGGGCGAGCGACGGCGCCCTCCTGACCATCAACGTCATGGCCATGCTCATCGCCTTCGTTGCCGTCGTGGCGCTGGCCAACGGGGTGTTGAGCTGGCTGATCCTCAAGGCTGCAAATGTGGATCACGCCACTCCCTTGCAAACCCTCTTCGGCTGGGTGAACTACCCGTTCGCCTGGATCATGGGCGTGCCGGTGAAGGACTGCTTCGCCGTCGGCCAGATCCTGGGTGAACGCATCGTGCTCAACGAGTTCATCGGCTACCTCTCCCTGGCCAAAGTGAAGGATGCGCTGGACCCGCGCAGCGTCACGCTTACCACCTACGCGCTGTGCGGCTTCGCGAACTTCGCCAGCATCGCCATCCAGATCGGCGGCATCGGCTCCATGATGCCCGAGCGGCGCGCCGACCTCGCCAAGATCGGCCTGCGCGCCATGATTGGCGGTCTGCTGGCCTGCTATGTGACTGCCACCGTGGCGGGGATTTTGGTGGACTGAGCGCAAAAGTGCTGGCTCAAAAAACGGTTGAATGGATCGGGCCTCGATTCGCTCCATTCTATATAGCCCTAACCGACCGATTATGTTTTTGCGAAACTCACCCAAGCACAGGGATGGCTTCACCCTCATCGAACTACTTGTAGTCATCGCCATCATTGCGATTCTGGCTGGGATGCTGCTGCCTGCCTTGGCCAAAGGCAAAGCGAAGGCTCAAGGCACCGCTTGTTTCAATCAGGTGAAGCAAATAGCCACGGCTGGCGCGCTGTATCCTAGCGATCAAGACGATCGACTTCCTTTTGCTTGGATCTCTCCGAGCGTTGCGGCCTACAACGCCAGCGCGATTGGCTACGGCGGCTGCAACGGGATGTCAATGATCGGGACTTATCTTGGAGGAATTAAGAGCTACACCTGTGTGAGCTTTCCACGCCAAGACCTATTTGTTCCGGGCTTGGGAAACGTGGCAAGGGGTAGTGTGGCCCCAAAGGAAGATTCCAAAAGCTTTGGAGTTACTTGGGTCACTACACCGCATTTTCGAGTAAATCCTTACTTGGGCATTATTGGCATGGGGCCAGGCACTTTAGGAAACCCAAGCGGAGTTTCACCAGGGCTGGGCGGCACGTGGAGCGGCCCGACTCACATCGCATGGAAAACCGGCCAAATGCAGCGTCCCTCGGAATTGGTTTTTGCGTATGACGGCTCCGACACCCGTCCCTATGGGAACACGCCGGGTGGGGCCAATGCAGCCTATATCGGCAGCGGTGATCGCAGTGACCCGACCAAATACAGCCCGAACGGATGGCAATTTCCCAACATCGGCCTCAATCACTTAAAAAAGGCGGGGGTAGCCTTTTTTGACGGCAGAGCCGAAGCGTGTGGCCTCGACAGCCCTTATCTCTTCAACGACATCACCGACAGTCACTGGCAATTGAATCGGTAAAGTGCCGAGTTTTATATGCGCAGCCTGCTATGGTTGAGTGACTGTCTCAGGGGTGACTACCGCATAAACACGCTGAGTCATTTGCCTATCTGACTCCGGGTTTTTGGGTGGAGGCGGGACAGGATACCGAGAAGCAATAATGAGGTGAGCTAGCCGCTCCTTCGCAAGCCACTGCACGTCTGGAAGGGCTCCGCCCACTACGACCAGCTTGCCAGAACGAGATTGGAGCATGTTCTTCTCCTCCTTCGACAGTTGAGGCGGGTTGGCAAATAGCACGATGGTTGTTTCCGGTGGGTTGGCGTTAACGAGCTTTGAGATCGTGCCCGCCGGCCAAACGCTTCGAAACACCATGTTTGGGCGTGCCAACTTGAAATCCTGAGCAAAACTGTAAGAGCCTAGCCGAGCCATTCTCTTCCTGAATCCAGCCGCTTGCATGCCTTGGTCTGCAAATGCTGCGCCCGCATCTGATCCACCGGCTTTGGGATCGTAAATGTCATAAACCAACACGACCCGACCCGATCGGCCAATAATCTTTGCGACCTCCTCGGCCGCATATTCTCCCAAGGTGCCAAACTGCTTCAGATCAGGTTTGGATCCGCTTCTAAAAACAAAAAAGTAAAGCCCTCCAACGGCCAAGCTAAGAAGTAAAAGAGCTCCGACCAGTTTCAAGTGAGAGCGACTTCGGCTATCCTCTAGGGTCTGTTTGTGATGAGACATGACTGCGTGGGCATTAGCCAAATCTTTGGTCAGCCGCTGAAAACTATACGGCACTAGGTTACGTATCAGCTTGACTATGCTGCGTCGGACTTTGCGACTGTCTGACGCATCATGCGCGCCGTCATTCAGCGGGTTTCAGAGGCCAGCGTCACCATCGCCGGGCAGGTAAAGAGTGCCATTGGGCGCGGGTTACTCGTGCTGGTGGGAGTGGAGGACGCGGACACGCCGGAGGACCGCGAGTGGCTCGCGGGCAAGCTCGTCCGCCTGCGCATCTTCGCGGATGACGCCGGGCTGATGAACCGCTCCGTGCAGGACGTGGGCGGGGAGATCCTCGTGGTGAGCCAGTTCACGCTCTTTGCCAGCACGCAGAAGGGCAACCGCCCGTCCTACCTCCGCGCCGCGCGGCCCGAGATGGCCATCCCCAAATACGAGGCGTTTGTCGCCCAGCTCGCCAAGGAACTGGGCAAGCCCGTCGCCACCGGTGAATTCGGCGCGGACATGAAGGTGGCCCTGCTGAACGACGGTCCCGTGACCATCGTAATCGACACGAAGGCGCGCGAGTGACCGTGCCGGCGATTTGCAATCGCCGCGCGGAGGGTCGGCTGTGTGAGGCCGCCTCGAACTGCGGTGGCCCGCAGACGGCGGTTGCCAACCGCCGGCACGCGCGTCACTCGCTGAAGCGGAAGGAGAACAAATCCGCGTCCTTCATCACCACGCGCAGGCGGACGGGCTTCCCGGCGAGCGACGCGAGCTTCGGATTACTCTGCCAGGCCACGGCGCGGGCGGTTTCGTCGCCGAAGATCTCCACGCAGTCGTCGAGCTTGAAGCCATCGAGCGGTTTGCCCGCTGCGTCCTGCACCTCCACCCGCACACTGCCGATGGCGGAGGTGGAGTAGTTCAGCACCAGCCGGCTGCCGGTGAAGGTGAACGGCTTGGTCACGAACTCCCCGCCGGCGTGGCCCGCATTGACGGACGCAAAGCCATCGACGCGCACCGTGCCGCGCCGGATGAGTGGCGTGGCGCCGTAGTTCTCGGTCCAGTAGAGCGAGAGTTCATTCGTCGAGGTGGCGAGCATGCCCCACGCGGGCGTGTTGTTGCCGTGGGCGTTGCCCCAGTTCTGCGGCGACAGGCCGGGGCGGAGGAACGCCTCCATGAACGTGCGGTCGAAGCGCAGCCCGTCGCGGCTGGAGATAAGCACCGCGTCGGACACGCCGTCCACCTTGCGCGCGTCCGCGCCCACGGTCTTGCGCTCGGGCACGAAGCGCATCGGGAAGCCGAGGTAGAGCGAGGGCTCGCGCGGGTAGGGCGCGATGTTGTTCACGTAAAACTGCTCCAGCGGCGAATCGCCGAAGTCGAGCCACACGGGATCGGTCCAGTTCACGAAGTCCTTCGAGGTCGCACGCAGCACGCTGCGGACACGGCGACCGTCGGGCGTAAGGCGGCCGTCGCGCACGTAGGCGACATACTCGCGGCGGTTCGCGTCCCAGAACGTGGTGTTCTGCGAGTCGAAGGAACCCTTCGTGATGATTGGCTCGGGGCGCAGGAGCTTCCAGTGCACGCCGTCGGGCGAGACGAGGCCGACGATGGCCTTCTCGCGGTCGCCGGTGACGGAGTTCGTGTAGCGGCCCAGGCCCATCGCCTTGTAGCGCGACTCGGGTGGCGTAGCGGGGTTGGTGTCCTTGAAGGGCGTGAAGTTGTGCGCCTCCCAATACGCCTTGCGCTGGCCGCGCAGGAGAATGTTGTTGGCCTTGCTCTTCTTGAACTCAACGAGGCCGAGGTTCGGGCGCTCCCATTTCACGCCGTCGCGGCTCGTCGCCATGCAGACAACCTCCTCGGTCGTCTCGCCACCGCCGCGATAATACATCCGGAACACGCCGTCATCCTGCATCATGGTCACGTAGCCGCTCATCGGCCCTTCCCAAGGCGCATCCAAGGCGAGCACGACCTCGCGCGGCTGGGGCGGGTGGAGGCGCAGTTGCGTGCCGCGCTGGCTGGCGAGCAGATGCGAGTCCACGAAAAGCTGGAGGCGGGAGCCAAGGGCGGCGGGCGATTCCGCAGCCGAAGCGTAGCAGGCCAGCGCCAGGCCGAGAGCGGGCAGGAGGAATTTGAACATGGGGGTAACAATGACCGAAGAACGGCGCTTCAAAACCAAGGAGCAGTCTGCGTGACGCGCATCCACAGCTTAGTCTGCGGCGGATTGGGCCAGACGGAGCCGCTGGTGGTGGCGTCGCCAAGTTCGTTCAGATTGGCGGGCGCCGCCGCGCCGAGATTGACCGGGGGCATCCGGAGCCATTCAGCATGACCGTCGGAGGCGGTGGAGGTCATGCCGCCATTGTGCCGGATGTGGAATGGAAATTGAAACTGACCACCGGCCGGGACGTTCCAGTTGACCCGAACCGGGTTGTCCAGGCCGCCCGCCTGGGTGTCAAAGAGGCCGCTGTTGCCCTTTTCTATGTGCGTCCAGAAAATGCTGGGGTTGTTCATCTGTGAAGCGCGCAGCGCGAAAGCGGCAGCCGCCGCGGACGAAGTGTCCCGGAAGAGGTGCCGGTTCGCGAGAAAGTTCACCACGAACGGATAGCCATATTTGTTCGAGTCCTTCTCGCTTGGGCATTTGTAGATCGCGGGGTCATTGGTGCTGCCGCCGATATACCGAAGCAGGAGCATCGTCCAGGCCGTGGGGTCAATCAGCGTCGCGGCACTCGTGGGCCGGACGCCAAAGGGAAATCGGTCATCGTGGTCGTCCCGGTAAAGGTTGGTGGCCATGCCAAGCTGTCGGTTGTTGTTCATGCACTTGGTTTGCAGCGCCTTGCCCTTGGCCTTGCTCAAGGCGGGCAGGAGCATGCCAGCCAGGATGGCGATGATCGCAATGACGACGAGCAGTTCAATGAGGGTAAAAGCCGACTTCGTCGGGCAGGACGGGCGTTGCATGGGTTGCCAATACGGACGCGTGCCGCCGCACGGAGATTCGGAACGGTCTGCGATGATGCGACTGAACCACCAAACGCTTGCCCGCTCCCCTGCCCTCCGTTAGAAACGCAGGTCTTGGGCGATCCGTCGCCCGTCACGCAACTCGTATAACGCAAACACGTCAATGGCCTACACCACCTGCACAGTCCCCGCCGGCGCCAAAATCTCGATCCAGAACGGCAAGCTCAACGTCCCCGATCAGCCGATCATTCCGTTCATCCGCGGCGACGGCACCGGACCGGACATCTGGGCCGCGTCCGTGCGCGTGATGGACGCCGCGGTCGAGAAGGCCTACGGCGGCAAACGCAAGATCGCGTGGATGGAAGTTTTCGCCGGCGAGGCCGCGTTCACCAAGTTCAACAACTGGCTGCCGGACGACACCGTCGAGGCGTTCAAGGAATACCTCGTGGGCATCAAAGGCCCGCTGACCACGCCCGTCGGCGGCGGCATCCGCTCGCTCAACGTCGCGCTGCGCCAGATGCTCGACCTCTACGTCTGCCTGCGCCCGGTGCAGTACTTCACCGGCGTGCCCTCGCCCGTGAAGCGCCCTGAACTACGCCGGCATCGAATACAAGGGCGGGTCTCCCGAGGCCGCAAAGGTGCTCGAATTCCTCAAGGCAAACTTCCCGAAGGACTTTGACAAGATCCGCTTCGGCACCACCGAGAAAATCGCCGCCTACATGGCGCAGGCCGGCGCGGGCGCGCACGGCACGCCACCCGTCGAGGTCGGCATCGGCATCAAGCCCGTCTCCACCGTCGGCACCGTCCGCCTGATGAAGGCGGCCGTGGAATACGCGCTGCGCAACAAACGCAAGAGCGTCACCATCGTCCACAAGGGCAACATCATGAAGTTCACCGAGGGCGGCTTCCGCGACTGGGCCTACGGCGCGGCGGAACGCATCTTCGGCGACAAGGTTTACACCTGGGCCAAGTGGGAGAAGACCAAGAAGGAAAAGGGCGAGGAAGCTGCCAACGCCGAGCAGAAGACCGCGCTCGCCGCCGGCGCGATCCTCATCAAGGACGCCATCGCCGACATCGCCCTCCAGCAGGTGCTCACCCGCCCGACGGACTTCGACGTGATCGCCACGCTCAACCTGAACGGCGATTACCTCAGCGACGCCCTCG
>CAZQEW010000011.1:39971-57023 GCA_964591495.1 uncultured Klebsiella sp. | reverse complement strand
CTGAAAGCCCGTTGAGGTTTCCCAAAACACTGCTCAAGCAGTCCCAAACTGCCTTAAAGTCGGATGAGTGCGCCACCTTGGCACTGGAATCGTCATTCTCCCAGCTATGTGCGCCATTCTCGTCACTAGAGTTGCCATTCTCCCGGCTGGAGTCGGCGTTCTCCCGGCTTGGGTTGTCGTTATCCCAGCTAGGTGAGGCATTCTCTTGGCTGGGTGGCTCATTCTTTTGCGTGGGCGGCCGATTATTTTGGGTGGACAACCGGTTCAGGTGGATGGCTGACGGGTTTGAAGGCCTATTCGGCCGGTTGTGGGGCCTGGGCGACGGCGAAATTGGCTGGCTTGGCTGGCTCGGCCTCGGTTCCATTCCCGGCATCATGCTGTTCACCCGTTTAATCGCCCTGGGCTTGCTCGTCGCGACAGGCGTCGTCGCCGCCGAGCGGAAGCCGAACCTCATTTTCATCCTCGCCGATGACCTCGGGTATGGGGACTTGGGCTGCTACGGGCAGAAGTTGATTCAGACGCCGCACTTGGACCGGATGGCGGCGGAGGGGATGCGGTTCACGCAGTTTTACGCGGGGTCCACGGTGTGTGCGCCTAGCCGCAGCGTGCTGATGACGGGGTTGCACACGGGGCACACGCGGGTGCGCGGCAACGCGGGCACGGTCAATCCGCTGGCGCAGTCGCTCCGGCCGGGGGACATGACGGTGGCGCGTGCGCTCAAGGCCGCCGGCTATGCGACGGCGCTCATCGGCAAGTGGGGCCTCGGCGACGAGGGCGAGGCGGCGGTGGGTTTGCCGACACGGCAGGGGTTTGATTACTTCTTCGGCTACGCGAACCAGCATCACGCGCACAACTATTACCCGGACTTCCTGATGCGCGGGGAGGAGCAGGTGAAACTGCGGAACAAGGTTGCGCCCGGCAGCGCGGACAATCCGGTGGCGAAGCGGTTCGGCGTCGGCTACGCGAGCGAGAAGGTGGAGTATTCGCACGACCTCATTGCGGCGGAGGGGTTGAAGTGGGTGGAGCAAAACCAGGACCGGCCATTCTTCCTCTACTTCGCGCTGACGACGCCGCACGCGAACAATGAGGCGAACCGCGACCTCAAGAACGGACAGGAGGTGCCGGACTTCGGGATTTATGCGGACAAGGACTGGTCGCCGCAGAACAAAGGTCAGGCGGCGATGATTTCGCGCATGGACCGGGACATCGGGCGGCTCTTCGAGCTGTTGAAGAAGCTCAAGCTCGAGGAGCACACGTTGGTGATGTTCAGCTCGGACAACGGGCCGCACAACGAGGGCGGGCACACGCCGGAACTTTTCCAGCCGTCGGGGCCGTTGCGCGGCATGAAGCGGAGTTTGACCGATGGCGGCATCCGCGTGCCGTTCCTCGCGCGGTGGCCGGGGAAGATCAAGCCCGGCGGCGTGTCCAGCCACGTCGGCTGGTTCGCGGACTTGTTGCCGACGGCGTGCGAGCTGGCGGGCGCGCAGGTGCCGGGGCCGACGGATGGGTTGAGCCTGGTGCCGACGCTGCTCGGGAAGCCGGAGCAGCAGGCGAAGCACAAGCATTTGTATTGGGAGTTCCATGAGCGCGGGTTCAACCAGGCGGTGCTGATGGACGGGCGTTGGAAGGCCATTCGACTCCTGCGCACGGACGCGCCGGTGGAACTCTACGACGTGGCCAATGACCTCGGCGAAAAGCAAAACCTCGCGGCGGAAAAGCCGGACTTGGTCGCCCGCGCTGGGGATTTGTTCACCGCATCGCGCACGGAGTCGCCGGACTGGCCGGTCAAGGAAGGGATTGCCGGCGGGGCGGCCAAGGGCGGGAAAAAGAAATAGCCAGCCGCGGTCCGGGTAGCCGGCGGGGTGCCGAGGCTTCCGCGTTGCAGCGGGGGGACGGCCAAATTCTTGCAGACAAAACGCCCGCCATTCCGCTACGCTCCCGCTCACCCTGAGCTACTTAAGGCGCAGCGGACGCATCAGCCTGTAATCATGAAAGCGAAACCCGGTTCCAACCGCAGCGGCCTGCTGGCCGGCGGCAATTGGATTGTTGACCAGGTCAAGATGATTGACGTGTATCCGCAACGCGAGCGGCTCGCCAACATCAGCAGCCAGTCCGAAGGCACCGGCGGCGCACCCTACAACGTGCTGGTGGACCTCGCGCAGCTCGGCGCGCCCTTTCCGCTCGCAGCGGCGGGTCTGGTGGGCAAGGACGCCTTCGGCAGCCAGATCTTGGAGCACTGCCAGAAGCTCAAGATTGATACCAAATTCCTCCGGGCCACGGGCGACGCGCCGACATCCTACACCGACGTGATGACCGAGACGGCCGGGGGCGTGCGCACGTTCTTCCACTGCCGGGGTGCGAACGCGTTGTGGGATGGCAAGGAGCTCGATTTCAGCAAGTCCAAGGCGAAAATCTTTCATCTCGGCTACCTCCTGCTCCTCGATGCCATGGACAAGGAGGACAAGAAGTTTGGCACCAAGGCCGCCGCACTGCTCGCCGCCGCCCAGGAGGCCGGCCTCAAGACCAGCGTAGATACCGTGAGCGAGGACAGTGACCGCTTCGCCAAGATCGTAACCCCCGCGCTCAAGCACGTGGACTACTGCATCCTGAACGAGCTGGAGGCGGGCAAGACCACCGGCTTCAAGATCCGCAAGCCCGACGGCACGCTCGACACCGTCTCCCTGCGGCACGCGGCCGGGGCACTGCTGCAATGCGGCGTGAAAGAACTGGTGGTCATCCACTTCCCCGAGGGCGGCTTTGCCCGCACGCGGGACGGCAAGGACTCCTGGCAGACCTCGCTGAACCTTCCGGCCAAATACATCGCCGGCAGCGCGGGCGCGGGCGATGCCTTTTGCGCCGGGGTGCTTTACGGACTGCACGAAGGCTGGGAACTGCAGAAGTGCCTGCTGACCGGCGTGTGCGTTGCCGCCGCCAGCCTCAGCCATCCCACCTGCACGCAGGGCGTGGGCAAGTTGGACGCCGCCCTCGCGCTGGCCAAGAAATACCGGCCGCGCGCACCGCTGGAGCCCGAGTATTGATCGGCTTCGCCTAGCGGAGCAGAGCAATCGGCAACGGGCAGTTTGGAGCGGGAGCGTTGACGGGGTGCGCGGCAATGGCTGCGCGCCATTTCGGGATTGCTTTCACTGGTTGCGAAAACAAACTATCCGCCCATGGCGAGCGCCAACATCAAGTCCCTCCAAATAAAGGCACAACAAGGCGACGCGCACGCCCAATACCAGCTCGGTCATCTTTACACGCGCGGGGAAGGCGTGCCCTTGGATTACTCCCTGGCTGCCGATTACCTCGAAAAAGCAACCCGACGGGGCCATGCCGACGCGCAGTTCCTGCTGGGAGCGCTTTACCAACAGGGCAAAGGCGTGGCGGCGGATTATGAAAAGGCCGTCAGCCTTTATCGCAAGGCCGCCGAGCAGGGCCACACACTCGCGCAGTTCAACCTCGCCTACTGTTACGAGATCGGCGAGGGCGTCGAAAAGAATCCCTCCGAGGCCTTGGTCTGGTATCGCAAGGCCGCTGACTCTGGCGACGACGACGCTCGTCAGGCCATCGTGGAACTGGAGAAGTCCTTTACCAAGGAACAACGCAGCGCTTCTTCTAGCGCCGCGCCGTTGCCCCGCGAGTCGGCTCCCGAACCGGCCTCGAATCTGCCAATCGAGTCGGCACCTGAACCCACACCAATCCTGCCAACGGAGCCCGTAGCCCCGACGTTTTCCGTGCCACCGCAGGAATCCGCTCCCACCGCGATACCTGCGCCCACCTTCGCAGCCACCACATCCCCGGCTGCCGATGACCCGCAGGCCAAAATGGTCGCCGACGCCGAAGCCGGCGACGCCAATGCGCAGTTCGATCTCGGGATTGCCTACGTCAACGGCGTCATGGGCCAACCCAACTACGAGACGGCGGTTAAGTGGATTCGTCGCGCCGCCGAGCAGGGCCTGCCCGAAGCCCAGTTTGCCCTGGGCGCGCACTACCACCGCGGTGAAGGGGTGGAACAAGATTACACACAGGCGGTTGAGTGGTATCGGCAGGCAGCACTCCAAGGCAACGCGGCCGCACAGTTTAATCTGGGCTACTGCTACGAGATCGGCGAGGGCGTGCCAAAGAATAAGGACGAGGCCATAGCCTGGTATCGCCGCGCCGCCGCGCAAGGTGACCCTGAAGCCAAAGCAGCGCTGCAAGACCTGACCAAGGGAGACGTCGACCCTGAAGCTGAGACGGTGGTGGCTACCCCGGCCCAGCCCGTCCCCGAGCCTTCGCCGTTTGTGGAAGTTGCCCCCACCGAGCAGCCCAAGCAGCCCGAGATCTCTGCGGAGGTTCCCGCACCCGCCCCGGCTGCTGAGCCCGCCCCGGTTGCTGAGCCCGCCCCGATGCCAGCGGCGGAACCGGAGCCGGCCCCCATCCCGGTGGTCTCCCAACCGGAGCCCGTCCCTCCCCCCGCGCCCGCGCCGGAACCCGCGCGCCCCGTCTTCGCCATGCCTGCGCCCGAGCCGCCTCCGGCATATACACCTCCCGCTCCCGTGGCCCAACCCGTTCAAGCCTCGCCGGCTCCGACCAGCTCTGGGACCGCCTTTATCCGGGCGCAACAGTTTGCTCCGGCCCCGGCGCCGATGCCCTCGCCGGTGTTCACCGAACCCACCTTCATCCCGCCGCAGCCCGCCCCCGCGCCCGAACCGGTTGTCGCACCGGCTTTTGAGGAGACCGAATCGCTGATGGGCGTGGCGCAGAAGGCCAGCCCGGTTGAACAATACGCCTTGGGCCAGAAGTATCTCGTCGGTGATGGCGCGCCCCAGGATTTCGTCGCGGCGGGCATGCTGATCCAGCTCGCCGCTGAGAACGGCCATCCCGAGGCACAATTCACGCTGGCGGAATTGTGCACCCGCGGCCAGGGCGTGCCGCAGAACTACGCGGAGTCCATCGTCTGGTTCCACAAGGCTGCGGAACAGGACCATGTGGGCGCACAGTTCACGCTCGCCACGAAGTATGAGCTCGGCGAAGGCGTGCCGCAGGATTACGGCGCGGCCGCCCGCTGGTATCAGCGCGCCGCCGACCGCAACAACGCCGCCGCCCAATACGCCCTCGGCTGTCTCTACCAAAAAGGCCAGGGCGTGGTGCATGATCAAGTGACCGCCGCCCGCTGGTTCCTGCAGTCAGCGAACCAGGGCAATGTCAGCGCCCAGCACAAGCTCGGAGTGTGCTACCAGCACGGTCACGGCATCGCCCAGGATTATGCGAAGGCCGCGCAATGCTTCCACGCCGCTGCCGAGCAGGGCCACCTGGAATCCAAGTTCCTGCTCGCCCAACTGCTCCGGCAAGGGCTCGGAGTCGAACGGGACGTCAACCGCGCCTACTCGCTCTACCGCACGGTTGCGGACAACGGCCACGCCAGCGCGCAGTTTTTTACCGGTTTCTGCTTCGAGACCGGCGAGGGCGTCGCGCAGAACTTCACCGAGGCAACGGGCTGGTATCGGCTTGCGGCCGACCAAAACGAGCCGAATGCGCAGTTCCGCCTGGGCTACTGCACGGAATTTGGCCGCGGCGTGCTGCAATCCCACCCGGCTGCCGTCGCGTGGTATCGCAAGGCCGCCGACGCCGGCCATGCCGAAGCGCAGGCGCGGCTGGGCCGGTGCATCGATCGCGGGCTGGGGACGCTGCAAGACTTCGCCGAGGCCGCGAAGTATTTCCGCATGGCCGGCCAGCAGGGCATTGCCGAAGCGCAGGCGCGGCTTGCGCAGTATTGCGACCTCGGCTTGGGCGTGGCGCAGGATCAGCAGGAGGCGGTAAAATGGTATCGTCTGAGCGCGGAGGCGGGCATCGCTGACTCGCAGGCTCGCTTGGGCCAGTTCTACGAGGCCGGTCAGGTCGTGCCACAGGACTACGCGGAAGCGGTGAAGTGGTATTCCAAGGCCGCCGAGCAGGCGCACTTGGACTCGCAGTTCCGCCTTGGCACTTGCCATGAGCTGGGCCGCGGTGTGGCGCAGGACTACGTTGAGGCCTACAAGTGGTATAACCTCGTTGGCGCGTTCGGCTATCAGCGCGCGGTCGAGGCCCGCGACAAGGTCATGCGCCTGATGAGCCCATGGCAGATCACCGAGGGCCAGAAGCGCGCGTCCGAGGCCTACAAGCTCGTCCGCCAGAAACTCGCTGCCGGCAAGGAAGCTTCCGACAAGCTCAAGGAAGTGCTGGGCAAAAAGTGACCCCGGTGGTGGGGACACGGTTGGCGGGCTCGCCCGTCACTTCGTCTGGGAACGGCGGAACTTCGTCCGCTGCATTGCGCCCCAGCCCTGCTTGCCAGTAAGAAACTGCCAGATGCCCTCCAACCGCCATAGGTTGTTGAGCTGCCGGTAGCCGAAGTTTTCCAGCACCGAGCTCATCACCAGCAGCGCCAGATCGCGGGCGCGCGCGGTGCGCGTGACCATCATCTCCAACAGCAGCGAGCTGGCGCTGAGGAACACGCCATAGGTGAAGGAGAGCGCCAGCCAAGCCATGAAAAACTGCGGCGTGACCTCGCCCACGTAAAACGAGAACGGCACCAGCACCAGACCGGCCAGCTCGACGATGGGGCCAATGATGTCGAACAGAAAGAAGTAGCCCATGCCCAAGGTGCCCACTGGACCATACTTCCGGTTGAAGACCATCTCGCGGTGTTTGGCCAGCGACTGCATCATCCCGCGCTGCCAGCGGGTGCGCTGACGGCGCAGCACCGCCAAGGTCTCAGGAGCCTGCGTCCAACAGACCGAATCGGCCACGTAGCGCATTTGATAAGGCTGGTTCCGCTCACGGAAATGCCGGTGCAGCTTCACCACGATTTCCATGTCTTCGCCCACGGTGTCGTGGCTGTAGCCGCCGACCTGCACGGCGGCGCTGCGCCGGAACAAACCGAACGCACCGGAGATGATGAGCATCGCGCCCAAGCGGCTCCACGCCAGGCGCGCGATAAGGAAGGCGCGGATGTATTCGATGCTCTGGAGCAGCGGCAGCGGCCGCGCGGGCAGCGCCACGTCCACCACCTGCCCGGCTTTCACTGTGCAGCCGTTCACGATGCAGATGCGCCCCCCCACAGCCACCATTTCCTCCGGCTCCTCAATGAACGGCCGCATCACCTGCAGCAGCGAATCGTGGTCGAGGAGCGAGTCGGCGTCCACGGCGCAAAAGATGGGGAAGCGGGAGAGGTTGATGCCGGCATTGAGCGCGTCAGACTTGCCACCATTGACCTTGTCCACGACGAGCAGGCGGGGATGCCGCGGGCTGCCGTAAAGGCCACGGATTTGCTGGTGCGGCACCTCGGAATGCCAGACGCGGTCAATCTTATGCAGTTCCAAGGCCTTGATCAGCACCTCGAGCGTGCGATCCTGAGAACCGTCGTTGATAACGATGACCTCGAAATCCGGGTAATGCAGCGCCAGCATGGAACGGACGTTCTCGACAATGGTCTCCTCCTCGTTGTGCGCGGGCACAAGAATGGAGATGGGCAGCGCCACTCCGCTGGTGAGCATCCACCAAGGGTCCGAGCGCGACGCGCGACGCCGATGTTGGCGAAGCTCAAGGAACGCGACGTAAAGCTGCGCCAGGTAAATGATGCTCTGCACCACCAGCAGCGCGAGCACGCAGCCGTTGATCAATTTGACGATGGCCCACACGAGCGTCATGCGGGGCGATCGGCAGGAGCGAATTCAGGATCGAGACAGTGAGCAGGAGGACGGGAGGATCCACGCAGCACCGTTTGCCTTTTCATCATCATGCTCGTGATCCTGCTCCCAGATGTTCGCATCACACCGCCATCCCCTTTTCCCGCAGCAGCCCGGCAGCAATCTCCGCAGCGCGGGTGGAAACTCCGCGCGCGGCCCTGCGCAGCGATTGCAGGCCAAGCTCACCCAGTCTGAACAGCGCCTCGGCGGCGTGGAAACGGACCCACCAATGCTCATCCTGCAGCAGGCTCTCGAGCCGGGGAATCACTGCGGGCGAACCCAGCTGGCTGGCGCAAAGCGCCGCCTGCGCGCGCACCTCCCAGATCGGATCCTCCAGGGCGGCAAGGACGGCATCCAGCGCACGCGGATCCACCAACACGCTCAACGCCTGCACTGCGGCCAACCGCAGGGCGACCGAGGCGTTGGCAGGCTGGCTGCGCTCGGTGAAAGGGCGACCCCGCCGGGCCTTGTGCAGCCGCACGCTGTCGCCATCCGGACTTCCGGGCTGCTGAAACAACCGCAGCAGGGCGGGCACGGCTCGCGGATCGCCGATATGTCCCAGAGCATCCGCAGCGAGGGTCTTCACGTGCTCGGGCACGTCGCTTTCAAGGACTCCCATCAGTTCCGTGACCGCGCCGGCCCCGAGCGACCGGAAAATCTCCTTCACGCCGAGCGAGTGGGTGGCGTCCACGACCGCAAGCCGCGCGACCAGACCCGCGACGGACTTCACGGCCTTGAGGCGCGTCAGCGCACGCGCGGCTTCGAGCCGCACCTCCACCTCCGGATCATCCAGCGCGTGCTCCAGCCCGGCGATGACCTGTGGCTCCGCAAACCATCCCAGCACGGCGGCGGCATCGGCGCGCTTCCACCACTTGCGCGATTGCAACTGCGCGAGGCAGCGGTCCCGCAGGCCCATCTCGCGCATGAGATGCACGGCCTTCTCGGCAAAATCGCCGCGCACTTTGGGCAGCAACTCGGCAAATAGCTGCACCAGCAGGCGCTGGTCGTCAGGCTTTAGCTGCGCCTTGAAGGCGGGCAAAAACTGCGGCTCCTCGATGTATTCCAGGGCCAGCTTAAGCAACGACTCGCGACGCGTGGACTCGTAGCGCGTGCGCCGATTGCGGATGGCCTGCAAGGCGACCAATCCCAGCAGGATCACCAGCGCAGCTCCGGCCAGCACCAGCGAGACCCAATGGATGAGCATGTAGAAAGCCATCGGTGAACCGAGGGTAACGGAGTGCACCGGGCCCGGGAAGAGTGACTTTGCGCGGCAGCCCATCGCGGATGGGCCGGACCCTGGCCAAGCCGCTGTCGGGTTAATTGTTCCCTTTGAACCGGAAGGTCCACTCGCCGAACTCAGTCTTGAAGAAGACAAAGGACTGCGCCTTGAGCTCGGTCTTCGTCGTGCCGTCGGTGTATTCCACGGTGTGCTCGCACGTCACCATGACCGGGAAGACTGTCGTGTCCGAATTGCCCGGCACGCCATCTGTGCGATACTCGCCCTTGCGCGCGGCGGCGAACCTAATGGCCTGATAGTTGAACGTGTTCTTCACCCGCTCGCGCGCCCAGAACTTTTCCAGCAACTTCCTGACCTCCGCGTCGGTCGGAGCTCCGGGGGGCCGGGGCGACTGCGCAGCTTGCGGGACGGGGCCGGGCGCGGGCTTGGGCAGGGCGGTAGCCGAGGAAGTGGCGGCCGGCGGGACGGGTGCCTTTGCCCCGGGCGCAGCAGCCGGTTCGGCCGGCGTCTCGACCAGCTTCGCGCCGGAACCCTCCACATCGAAGCCTTTGGGCCAACGCGTGCGTGAATCGTATTTCGCGCCCGTGAACTTGGCGCTGTTCCCGTTGTAGTCCACCGCGCCGAGCAGATAGGCCCCGCGCAGGTTCGCGCCGCGCAACACGCAGCCTTGCAGGCTGAGGCCCTTCAGATCCAAGCCTTCGAGATTCGCCTGTGAGAGGTTCGCCCCTTGAATGCCGGCGAGTTCGAGGTTGGCCTGCCGCAAATCCGCGCCGGTCAAATCCGCCCCGCCCATGCGGGCGCGGCTCAGGTTCGCATCCTTCAAGTTCGCCTTCTTCATCACCGCGTCGGTCAAGTCGGCGGCGGTCAGGTTGGCCCCGGCGAGGTTCGCGCCGAGCAGATCCTCCCGGCGCAGGTCGCGGTTCTGAAAATCCTTTCCACTCAAGTCCCGGCCCTTGCCCACGTCCTGCGCGGTGACGGGGGCAAGGAGCAGCGAGAAGGCGAACAGGGTTTGGCTAATCCAGAGGGGGGTCTTCATGGCGGAGGAGGATGCTGGTTTCAAGGGTGGCGGGAAAGCCCGGTCATTCTTTGGTGATCACTTCGTCCAGGTTCAGCAACAGGCTGCACAGGCCGGTCCACGCGGCGTGACCGATGGGGTCGAGTGTTTCGTTGCGCTTGGACTCGCCGACGGTGAGGAGTTTCAAGGCCGCTTCCTTGTCGCCCGAGTATTGCGCGCGAAGCCGGGTGAGGCTGGCGGTGAGCACTTGCTTCTCCATCGCGCTGGGGCGGCGGGCGGTGGCGAGGCGGAACGCGTGCTCCAGCCGCGCGCCATCGGTCGCCTCGCCGGTGAGCAACACCCGCTCGGCCATCGCACGGGCGGCCTCGACGTAGGTGGTGTCGTTGAGCGTCGCCAGGGCGTGAAGCGGCGTGTTCGTGCGCGGCGTCTTCACGGCGCAGGTCTGGCGCGCGGCCACATCGAAGAAAATTGTCGGGCCGATGATGCGCCGCCAGAAGACGTAAACGCTGCGGCGATAGAGCGCCTCGCCCTTGTCCTGCACGTAGCGCTTGTTGCCGAAGGTGGCCTCCTCCCAGATGCCGGGCGGCTGGTAGGTCTTCACCGGCGGACCGCCGAGCTTCTCTACCAGCAGGCCGCTGGCGGCGAGCGCCTGGTCGCGGAGCATCCACGAAGGCAGGCGATAGCGCGGGCCGCGGGCCAGCAGGCGGTTCTCCGGGTCGAGTTGATACAGCGTGTCCGAACCCGTTCGCCGCCTCACCTCGACAGCGAGCGGCGCGTCTTTGGACGACTGCCGGTAAGTCGCGCTGGTCACGATGGTGCGGACGAGCTGCTTCACGTCCCAGCCGGTGCGGACAAACTCCGTGGCGAGCCAGTCGAGCAGCTCGGGATGCGACGGCTTCTCACCCTGCACGCCGAAATCCTCGGCCGTCTTCACGAGGCCGGTGCCGAAGAACTGCTGCCAGAAGCGGTTCACCGTGACGCGGGCGGAGAGCGGGTTCTCCGGCGCGACCAACCAGCGGGCGAGGTCGAGCCGGTTGGTCGGTCCTATGGTTTGTGGTATCCGAGCTGCGGTCTGCAATGCGGCGGGAAACGCCGCCGTCGTCTTCTCGCTCGGCTTGTTGTAGGCACCGCGCACGAGCATGAAAGTGTCGCGCGGCTGCTTGATGTCCTCCATCACCATCACGCGCGGGATGGCCTTGTTGAAGTCATCGCGGGCCTCCATCGCCTTGATGAGTTGGTTGAGCAGTTGCGCGTAGTCGCGCGGTTCCTTGTCGGCGCGGAATTTCGCGAGTCCGCGCAGTTGCGTGAGGTTCCGCACGGCTCCCTTTTGCTTCAGCGCAGCAAATGGCTCGGCGGGGTAATCCTTCACGCCGGGCGAATCGGACGACGGCTTGCCCTCGGGGCGCGGGAAGACAGTGAGTTCCAGCTTGTCCACGGCATCGCCAAGGCGCTTCACGTCCTCGCCGAGCGCCTTCAATTTCTCGACCTGCTCAGGCGTGGTGAAGTCCATCACGGGCGCGGTCTGTGGACTGCCTCCGCCGCCAGTGACGGGCGTCTGGTTGAAGAACGCGACGAGGCCGTAGTAGTCGCGCATCGTGTAGGGGTCGAACTTATGATCATGGCAGCGCGTGCAGTTCATCGTCGCGGCGAGCCAGACGGTGCCGACGGTCTCAGCCTGGTCGAAGAGATACTCGATGCGGTTTTCCTCCGCGATGCGCCCGCCCTCGCCGTTGATCATGTGGTTGCGCAGGAAGCCGGTGGCCAGCTTTTGGTCGCGCGTGGCGTCGGGAAGCAAATCACCGGCGAGCTGCCAGACGGTGAACTGGTCGAACGGCAGGTTGTCATTGAATGCCTTCACCGCCCAATCGCGCCACGGCCACATGGTGCGCTCCTGATCACCTTGGTAGCCATTCGAGTCCGCGTAACGGGCGGCGTCGAGCCATTCCCAGACCATCCGCTCGCCATAACGCGGCGAGGCGAGCAGACGATCCACGACGGTCTCGTAAGCTTTGGGCGATTTGTCCGCAAGGAAGGCGTCCACCTCGGCGGGCGTGGGCGGAAGGCCGGTAAGGTCGAGGGTCACGCGGCGGATGAGCGTCTCGCGCGCGGCCTCGGGTGAGGAGCGAAGGCCCTCCTTCTCCAGGCGTGCGAGCACGAAGGCGTCGAGCGGACTGGCGATTGGCAATTGGCGATTGGCGATTTTGGGCACCACCGGCCGCACCGGAGGCGTGAAAGCCCAGTGCGTCGCGTAGGGTGCGCCGGCGTCAATCCACCGCCGCACCGTCTCAATCTGCGCGGGCGTGAGCGTCTTCTTGCTCTTCGGTGGCGGCATGAGGTCGTCCGAGTCCTTCGTGACGAGGCGCTTGAAGAGTTCGCTCTGCGTTGCCTTGCCGGGCAGCACGATTGGTTTCTGCGTGCGGAGCAGGCTGTCCTTCGTGTCGAGGCGCAGTTTGGCCTCGCGGGTCTTCTCGTCCGGACCATGGCAGTGAAAACAGTTCTCCGATAAAATCGGCAGCACATCGCGGCCAAAATCCACGTCGGCCTTCGGTCCGGGTGCCGCGAGCCCGACCAACGCGCTGGTCAGGGCGATGAGGAGTTGAATTGCACGCATCTTTGGTGATGCGAAAGTTTGTCGAAAATCCGCTCCCAGCGCAACCGCCGGCCGATAAAAACCATTGACCGGGCAGAGCCACGGGCAGACTGTCCGAAGGTCGGAAATCAGAACCGCTTCACCCGGCCATGAACACTCCGCGCTCAGCGACTCCTCCAAGCCGTCCCGGCCAAGCCGCCTTTACACTGATCGAATTGCTGGTGGTCATCGCGATCATCGCCATCCTCGCCGGAATGCTCCTTCCGGCTCTGGCCAAGTCAAAGGAGAAAGCCAAAGGCGCCAACTGCCTGAACAACCTGCGACAGGTTGCGTTCGCTTCCGCGATGTATTCCGATGACAATGAAACGAAGATCACCAAGCTCATCAGCACCAACCAACCCATGCCGGCAGGAGTGGTGATCTTCACCAACAGCATCGGAGGAAACCAGGCGGTGTGGTGGCAGGATTTTCTCCGGCCATTTCTGGGCGGCACCCGTAAGAGCTACCAGTGTGCCAGCTACAAGTTCGTCAACCGCGGTGATGCCTCCTTCGGGCTGGGCATGTCCTACCCTGAGCTGGGCGCGTCCTACCAGCCGGGGAACCCAGTTCATCTGGTCACCCAAGTCACCCAACCCTCCGGGACGGTCATCTTCGGCGATAGCGCGTTCATCACCGCAGCTCAAATGACCGAGATGAATCCGGACCGATGGGTTTCGGACGAAGCCAGCCCGACCGGCAACGCCGCGTTTTGGCTGGCCCCAACCGCCGCCCCACCAAGTTACTTTGGCACCTTTCCCGACCGCACCCGGCTGGTGAACCGACACAACGACCGGGCAACCGTCGGGATGGTGGACGGCCACGCCGAAGCGATGAGAAGCAGCCAGATTGGCTTTGATCAGCCGCGCGGCAGCGGAGGGGCCTTGTGGGACAAGTGACCGCTCCCGGCTATTGATTCACCAGGAGCGCAGCAGTCCGGTCGGGACTGAGGACGTATTTCTTTCCGGGCGGGGGTGTCGGCAGGCGCTTGAGGAAGCCGGCCTTGACCACGTCTTCAATAACCGCAGGCTCCTTGGCCAAGCCCATCACGTGGGCGCGCACTGCCTCGTTGAGCGCCTTCAGATCCACCTCGGGGTTGGGCGGGGCGGCCGGAGCCTCGGGCGGCGCAGGGTTGGCGGGCTTGCGCTTGCACGCGGCCAGCGGCAGCACGCAAACCAGCAGACAAAGGAGCAGGTGACGCATGACGGGCTACTTTTTACCCGGCGGTGCCGGCACAGCCACGACGGGCATGGTCGCCTCGCTCCACTTGTCCGTGCGGAAGGGCGAGGCCGGCAGGCCCGCTGCGTTGGCCAGGTTTGGCTCGGCAATCTGATTCCAGCCGAAGCGCACGGCCACAGGCTTCTTGACCTCGGACGCGCTGACCACGACCTGTTTGCCGACGATCTCCGCCTTGGCGGGAACGAACTTTTTGTCCTCGCCAGCGATGGTGAACCAGGTGAGTGGCTTGCCATCCAGAGCCTTCAGACCGCCGTCCACATGGCTGAAGCTCAGGGTGGCTTTGCCGTCTTGGAATTTCGCGCCCGAGAACAACGGACCGCAGTGGCTGGTGACGGGCTTGCCGTAGGTCTTGGCGAGCGCCCAGAGCGCGAGGCGGCGGCCCACTTCCTGTTTGTTCGGCGGGTGGATGTCACGGACGGTCGCAATGTCCGTGGTCACAGCCATTCCCGTGTTCGGGATGGAGAGCGAAGCAGTTTGCGCCTCCCAGATACCGGGCAGGTGCTCCGTGCGGTTGGTGCCGTAGAAGAACGGTGCGAGCTGAACGTAGTAGAACGGGAACACCCCCTGCCCCCAGATGCTGCGCCAGCCTTGGACGAGCGCCTTCTTCTTCTCGTGGTAAAGCATTCCTTCGCCGTTGTTGGATTCGCCCTGATACCAGAGCGCGCCCCGGATGCCGAACGGCACGATGGGATGAACCATCGCATTGTAGATGGCGAGCGCTGACTGATGGTTGATGGCGCCGTTGGCGGCCTTTTGCGGAAAGGCGTTGAGATTGGTCGAAATGCTCTTCAGCGCGGGGACCGACTGAAATCCGACCGGCGGCGTCCAGGGCTCGATGCGCGTGCCGCCCCAATTGCAGCCGATGAGACCGATGGGCACATCGAGTTCCTTCTGGATTTCGCGCGCAAAGAAATAACCCACGGCCGTAAAGCCGCCTGCCACCTCGGGCGTGGTGGGCTGCCAGCCGCCCTGCGTCTTCACCTCGGTCTGGGGCTTGTCTGCCGTGACGTGGGGCACCTTGAAATGACGGATACGCGGGTTGTTCGCCGCGGCAATCTCCTGCGTCGCGTCCTTGGATTGGCGGATGCTCCACTCCATGTTCGACTGGCCGGAGCAGAACCAAACCTCACCCACGACGACGTTCTTGAGCTCCACCCGGTTCTTGCCCAGCACGAGGAAGTCCTTGCCGGTCGAGCTGGCCTTCATCGGGGCCAGGTTCACGGACCATTTGCCGTCCTTGGCAGCGCGGGTCTGGACGACCTGATCGCGGAACTGCACGACTACCAGCTCACCCTCGTCAGCCCAGCCCCAGACCGGGACTTTCTGATCGCGCTGGAGAACCATGTGGTCGCCGAAAATGGCGGGCAGTTTGACATCCGCCCGCGCGGAGAGAGAGGCAAGCCCGGCTGCCAGGGAAAGGATTTGCGAAGCGTAGCGGAGGTGGTTGCGTTGGTTCATGTGAAAGCGGCTGACGAATGGAGAGGTTGTTTCTTCAATGATCGAGGGAGTTTTCCCGGCGCGAAGCAGTCCACATCAGCGCCCGGTCAAATCCGTGGGCGGCAGCGGCGGCAGTTCGCCGGCATTGACTCTCCGCTCATCTAATTTGCGCTGAATCTCCATCCGCACCGTTTGTTCCACGGGATCGACGTTCGGCGCGGGTGGGGGTGAAGTTGCGTTCTGCTGCGTTAGCGGAATCGAAGTGACAGGGGTGCGCACGGGTCGCACCGGCGTCGTGCCGCCCGGCACCGGCACCGGCATGACAGCGGGGCTGGCCGTCGGGGCGACCGGGGCCTGCGGATAGTTGAGCTGGGGCGACGGCATGCCCGCGGGCGCAACCATGCTGCCGCCGGGCGTGGCGGGCACGGGATTGAAGCCGGGCGCGACCATCGGTGTGGGCACCCCGGGAGCCGTCGCGATAACTGGAGCCGAGGGACCTTTTAGCCCGTCCTTCTCGAAGGACATGGTGCGCTCCTCGCCGGAGATCTTCACCTTCACCGTGCCGGCCTTCACGTCAATCCCGCCCGGCAGCACCTCGAGGCTGCCCTGCCGTTGTCCCTCCGAGAGGCTGAGATATTCCGGGGTCGGCTTGCCGGGCGGCTGGTTGACGAACATCGCGCGCGGCGGCCGGAAGATCGCGGTGATACCGCTAAGTTTGTAAGCCGTCGGCGTCTCGACCGGGGCGTTGGTGGCCGGCGGCGGAGGCGGCGGAGGCGGCTTCAGCCCGAAGGGATTGCGCTCGAGGATGATCTTGTAGTCCCCGGCCACGTCCGCGCCGGCGACCAGCGCGGACGCGCACAGGCCGAGGAGGCATCCAAGGGATTTCGCGCGCGCGGTCATGCTCATGCTGCTGGCTTCAACACCGGAAAGCGTAGCCGGTTGCGGACACCACTGCAATACGGCGAAACACTTCCCACTTGCCGCGTCCCGGCCCGCCGTTAGCTTGCGCCCATGCCGAAGAGCACCTGGATTGTCCCCTCGATTCTCTCCGCGCTGCTCCTCCTTGGCGCGCTCGGCTGGCAATTGCGCCAGCGCGGCACGGAACTCGCCGCCGCCCAAGCCGCGCTGGAAGAGGCGCGCAAGGCCGCCGAGCAAAACGCCGCCCAAGCGGCTGCGCTCAAGGCCGACCTCGACGAATCCAAGTCCGACGCCACCGAGCTGCGCGAAAAGCTCGCCGCCGCCGAGAAGGAGATGGAAGCCACCGCGAAGACCAAGAACACGCTGGAAGAGGAGATGCGCGCCGCGCTCCAGTCCAAGGACATCACCATCTCGCAGCTTCAGGGCAAGCTCACGGTCAACATCCTCGACCACGTGCTGTTCGACTCCGGCGAAGCCGCGCTCAAGCCGGAGGGACAGGAAATCCTCCGCCGGCTGGCCGCCGTGCTGGCCGCGCACACGAACCGCGCGATCCACGTCATCGGCCACACGGACAACGTGCCCATCCGCGCGACGGCCCGCAGCCGCTTCCCGAGCAACTGGGAACTCTCCACCGCGCGGGCCACGGCGGCGGTGCGCTTTCTCCACGAGCAAGCGGGCGTGAACCCCAAACAACTCGGCGCGCTCGGCTACGGCGAGTTTCATCCCGTGGCGGACAACGCCACACCCGAAGGCCGCGCGAAGAACCGACGCATCGCCGTGGTGATTCTGCCCGAGGAACTGGTGGTAAAGAATCCCGCTTCGACTGCTCCCGTAGCCGCCCCGCCGCCGTAAGGGAGGAGTTTTTGAACAAGGGCAG
>CAZQEW010000011.1:0-39871 GCA_964591495.1 uncultured Klebsiella sp. | reverse complement strand
GCGGTTTCCAGCAGACGGAAGAGCTTGTCGGTGATTTCCGTCTCGCCCCAGAAGAAGCTCTGCAAGTCCTGCACCCACTCGAAGTAGCTCACCACTACCCCGCCCGCGTTGCAGAGGATGTCCGGGATGACGAAGATGTCCGGCCGCTGGTCGAGCACGAGGTCCGCCTCCGGCGTGGTCGGGCCGTTCGCGCCCTCGGCGAGGATGCGGCATTGGATTTTGCCCACGTTCTCGGCGGTGATTTGCCGTTCCATCGCGGCGGGCACGAGGATGTCGCACGGGGTGATGAGCAACTGCGCGTTGGAAATGTCCTCTCCGCCGGGGAAGTGCGTGACGGACCTGGTGCGCGCGACGTGCTCCTGCAACTTGCCGAGGTCCAGCCCGCGCGCGTTGAACGTGCCGCCAAGGGCGTCGCTGACGGCAATGATCTTCACGCCGTAGCGCGCAAGGGAATACGCGGCGACGGAGCCGACGTTGCCGAAACCCTGCACCACGGCCGTCGCCTGGCTGGCGTTGAGGCCGATGGTGTCCATCGCGCGATTGGCGAGGTAGCTGACGCCGCGTCCGGTGGCCTCGCGCCGGCCCAGCGAGCCGCCGATGGCCACGGGCTTGCCGGTGACGACGGCCGGCGTGGCGTGGCCCGCGTGGACGGAATAGGTGTCCATCATCCAGGCCATCACCTGCTCGTTGGTGCCGAGGTCGGGCGCGGGAATGTCAATCTGCGGCCCGATGAAGGAGACGAGCTCCTGCGTGAAGCGCCGCGTGAGCCGCTCCAGTTCGCCAACGGACATCTGCGAGGGGTTACAGGCCACGCCACCCTTCGCGCCGCCATAGGGAAGGTTCATCAGCGCGCACTTCCAGCTCATCCACATCGCCAGCGCGGCGACCTCGCCCACGGTCACGTCGGGATGATAACGCATGCCGCCCTTCGTCGGCCCGAGCGCGAGGTGATGCTGCACGCGGTAGCCCGCGAAGACCTCGACCTTGCCATCATCGCGGCGCACCGGCACGGCGACGGTGAGGGCGCGCTTGGGATATTTCAGCCGGTCACGTTCGTTCGCCGGGATGTCCAGCCGGTCCGCCACGAGGTCGAACTGCTGGCAGGCCATGTGGAAGGTCGGGTGGTCATAGACGTGCATGGCGGAATTTGAGCGCGGCGACGAAGGGGAGGCAAGGGGAGTAATCAGTGTTCAGTAATCGGTAATGTGCGACGGGTGGCCAACAGTGATTACTGGATACTGATCACTTAACTTCCACCCCGCTTCTTTACACCCGCACGCCCGCGACCTACGTTCCGCCGCGTGTTGGAGACCGTAAAAACACGGGTGATGCTGGGCATGAGCGGCGGCGTGGATTCGTCCGCGGCGGCGGCGCTGCTCAAGGCGCAGGGATTCGACCTCGTGGGCGTGACGCTGAAGCTCTGGCCGCAGGACTGCGTGAACCGCGCCGAGGACAAGTGCTGCGGTCCCGAGGCGGTGAAGGACGCGCGCGCGGTCGCACACCAGCTCGGCATCCCCTACTACCTCGTGGACGAGTCGGCGGAATTTCAGAAGCAGGTCATCGCCTACTTCGCCGAGGAATACAAAGCGGGCCGCACGCCGAACCCATGCGTGATGTGCAACGAGCGGCTCAAGTTCGGCACGCTGCTGCACCGCGCGGACCAGCTCGGGGCGAAGTTCATCGCCACCGGGCATTTCGCGCGGACAGAGAGGTGCGCGACGACCGGCCGCACGTTGCTCAAGCGTGGCCGCGACCCGCGCAAGGACCAGAGCTACTTCCTCTTCTCGCTCAAGCAGTGGCAGCTCGAACGCACGCTGTTCCCGCTCGGCGACAAGACCAAGGCCGACACGCGCGACGTAGCCCGCGAGTGCCAGCTCAAAACCGCCGAGAAGGAAGAGAGCATGGAAATCTGCTTCGTGCCGGACAACGATTACGGGAAGTTTCTCGAATCGGCGAAGCTCGCCGCGCGGCATCGCGGCGACATCGTGGATGTGCACGGCCGCAAGCTCGGGCAGCACGACGGCATCGAGTTCTACACCATCGGCCAGCGCAAAGGCCTTGGCCTCACCGCGCCCAAGCCGCTCTATGTCGTCGAGCTGGATGCGGCGAACAACCGCGTGATCGTGGGCGACGAGACGATGCTGGACCGTGCTGATTTCCGCGTGGATCGGTGCAACTGGATTCCCTTCGAGACGCCGCCCGCGACCATCGAGGTCACTGCGAAGATTCGTTACAACCACCCCGGCACGCCCGCGACCGTGACGCCGACGCCTGACGGCGGCGCAGCGGTGCGATTGCACGTTGCCCAACGCGCGATCACGCCGGGGCAGGCGTGTGTGTTCTACCAGGAAGATCTGGTGGTGGGCGGCGGGTGGATTGTCCGGTAAGGGCAACTCTTGTGCTTGAGTCGCCTTCCGCGCGCTCGTATATCCTCCCGCACCGCGCCGCCCAACCTGCTGCGCGGCGAACCAACCGCACATGAAGAAACCCAAAATGCGCGCCGTGGGCGTTGTCCCCGGCCAGCGTCAGGTCGCCCAGCTCGAACACGACCACCCCGAGATTTCCCGCCCCACGCAGCTCAAGGTCCGCACGCTGGATGTGGGCATCTGTGGCACTGACCGCGAGATTTGCACCTTCGTTTATGGCGCGCCGCCGGCCGGCTCGGAGTATCTGGTCCTCGGGCACGAGGCGCTCGGCGAAGTCGTCGAAGTCGGCGCGGGGGTGAAACACGTCAAGGTCGGCGATCTCGTGGTGCCCTCCGTCCGCCGCCAGTGCCCGGACCCGGCTTGCCGCCCCTGCCAAGCGGACCGTCAGGACTTCTGCGCCACGTGGAAGTTCAATGAACGCGGCATCAACCAGCACCACGGCTTCATGACGGAGTTCTTCGTGGACGACGAAAAGAACTTCACCCTCGTGCCCAAGGAACTGCGCGATTACGCCGTGTTGGCCGAGCCGCTGACCATCGCGGAGAAAGGCCTCGCGCAAGTCTGGGATGTGCAGAAACGCCTCCCGTGGGCATGCGAGGAACCCGGCCAACCCAAGGGCAAGGGTCTGCGCGCCGTTGTGCTGGGAGCCGGCCCCATCGGCATCCTCGGCGCGATGACCTGCGTGCTGAACGGCTTCGACACCTACGTCTATTCCCGTTCACCCAAGCCCAACGACAAGGCGGCGCTCGTCGAGTCCTTCGGTGCGAAATACATCTCCATCGCGGAGTGCTCGCCCGCGCAGCTCGCCGAACGCGTCGGCAACATTGATCTCGTTTACGAAGCGGTGGGCGTGGCGAAGACCTCGTTTGACGTGATGATGCATCTGGGGCTCAACGGCGTGTTCGTCTTCACCGGCATCCCCGGGCCGGAGGGCCACGTGACGCTCGAGGGCAACCAGCTCATGCGCAACCTCGTGCTGAAGAACCAGGTCATCATTGGCACCGTGAACGCTGACAAGGCCGCCTTCCAGGCTGCCATCCGCGACCTCGGCGAATTTAAGAAGCGCTGGCCGCAGGCACTGGCCAAGGTCATCTCCGCGCGCCATCCCGTGGAAAACTTCCGCGACCTCCTCACCGGAAAAGCCACCGGGATCAAGAACGTCATCGCGTTTGGGAAGTAGTTTCCCTGCGACCTCAGCCACGGTTCCGCCACGCATCGAGCCTCTTGACGGCCGGGGGCGGGCTTCGCTACGGATTTTTTACTTATGAGCCAACCAGAATCGCATCAATTTCAGGCGGAGATTCAGCAACTGCTGAACATCGTCATCCACTCGCTTTACACGGACAAAGAGATCTTCGTGCGCGAGCTGATTTCCAACGGGGCGGACGCTTGCGAGAAGCTCCGGTTCCACCAGGCCGCCGGCAAACCGGTGCACCAAACGGAAATCGCCCCGGCCATCGCCGTCACGACGGACGAAGCAGCGGGCACCATCACCATCACGGACACCGGCCTGGGCATGACGCACGGGGAACTCGTGGAAAACCTGGGCACCATCGCCCACTCGGGCACCAAGGCGTTCCTCCGGCAACTCGCCGAGGACAAGAAGCCGGACGTGGGCTTGATCGGCCAGTTCGGCGTGGGCTTTTACTCGGCGTTCATGGTCGCGAAGAAAGTGACCGTGCTGAGTCGTTCGTTTGTGCCCGAAGAACAAGGCTGGCAGTGGTCCAGCGAGGGCATGGGCGGCTACGACCTCGCGCCGGCCGGCGATCTGCCCCGCGGCACGAAGATCACGCTGGAGCTGAAGGATGACGCGAAGGAATTCGCCCAGGCCAGCACCACCGAGCGCATCATCCAGCGCTACTCCAGCTTTGTGCCGTTCCCCATCGAGCTGAACGGCAAACGGCTCAACACGGTTCAGGCCATCTGGGCGCGCAACAAGAACGAGATCAAGGAGGAGGAATACAACGAGTTCTACACGTTCGTCGGGCACGATCACGAGAAGCCCGCGTTCCGCCTGCACTTCACCGCCGACGCACCGCTGGCGATCCAGGCGCTCCTCTTCGTGCCGCAGCGGAACTTCGAGACGCTGGGCATGGGCCGGATTGATTCCGAGGTGAACCTCTACTGCCGCAAGGTGCTCATCCAGGCCAAGGCCAAGGGGCTGTTCCCCGAGTGGCTGCGCTTCCTCAAGGGCGTCGTGGACAGCGAGGACCTGCCGCTGAACATCTCCCGCGAAACGATGCAGGACACCTCGCTGATGCAGAAGCTGAACAAGGTGCTTACGACCCGCTTCCTCAAGTTCCTTGATGAACAGGCGGGCAAGGACCCCGAGGCCTATGACAAGTTTTACCAGGAGTATCAGCGGTTTCTGAAGGAGGGCGTGGTCACGGATTTCACGCACAAGGAGGCGCTGGGCAAACTGCTGCGCTTCGAGTCCTCGACCACGGAGAAGGGCAAGCTCACGTCGCTCGCGGATTACGTGAAGCGGATGCCGTCCGAGCAGAAGGAGATTTACTGCCTGCTGGCGCCGAACCGCGCGGCGGCCGAGGCCAGCCCGTATTACGAGGTGTTCCGCGACCGCAAGTTCGAGGTGCTGTTTCTCTACGACGCGTGGGATGAGTTCGTCACCGACCACCTGCACACCTTCGAGGGCAAGCCCCTGAAGCTCGCCGAGAAGGCGGACCTCAACGTGAACGAGCCGAAGAAGGACGGCGCGTTATCCGAAGAGGCGGCAAAGGCGCTCGCCCAATGGCTGAAGGAATCGCTCGGCGACAAGGTCGGCGAAGTGCGCGCCTCGCAGCGGCTGGTTGAGAGTCCCGCCGTGGTGGTGGACTCCGACAAGTTCATGACCGCCAACATGCGCCGGATCATGAAGGCGATGCGGAAGGACGGCGATGCGGATGAACCGGTGAAGCACGACCTGGAGATCAATCCCGCCCACCCGATCATCACGCGTCTCGAAGCCATGCGGCAGAAGGACGCCGCCCTCGCGGTGAGCGTCGCCGAGCAGGTGCTGGACAACGCACGCGTCGCGGCGGGCTTGCTCGAAGACCCGCGCACGATGCTCAACCGCCTGAACCAGTTGCTCGAGAAGGTGCTGACGAAGGAGTGACCGCCCGGCCTACCGGCTGGCCGGATGCTGCTGGAAGAACTTCGCGATGAGCGCAGGTGCGTCGCGGTGGAACTCGTGTCCGCCGGGATGAATGAACGCCACGAATGGCGTCCCGGTCTTGGACGGATACTCCGTGGCGAGCTTGTCCCACGGCTTCCCGTCCGCGTCGCAGCCGTTGAGCTTGCGCACGGCGGCCATCGTGGCCTTCTGCCACTCGTATTTCACCAGCGGATCCTTTTCACCCGCCAGGTGCATCGCAGGCTTGGGCTTGAGTTTCTCTCCCTGACGTCCTGCCGCGGCTGACGCGGATGGCGCTACCGCCGCGAAAACATCCCCGCGTTCCGCCCAGAGAAGATAAGTGAACCCGCCGCCGTTCGAGTGTCCGGTGGAGTAAATGCGCTTGGCATCCACTTTGAAGTCCTGCTTCAGCTTCGCGAGCAGCGCATCAAAGAACTTCAGGTCGCGATCCTCCTGCGCGCCGACGCCGCTTTGCCAGCCGGGCTTCTTGCCCTCCGGGTCCGTGAGGCGCCCCGGCGTGTTCAGGCCCTGCGGATACACGGCGATGGCCTCTGGCCAATGCTGGTGCATGGCGAAGCTTCGCGCCGCGTTCCTCATGTTGCCGCCGTGACCGTGGAAGATGAACACCACCGGCGCGACTTTCTCCTTGGCCGAAGCCGGGGCATACACGACCACCTCACGTTGGACCCCGTTGACTTGCAGCTCCCACCGCTGGAAGCCGTTGGGCAAGGCCTCGGCCGCAGACGCCGGCTGTAGCGCAAGGAAAAGAGCCGGGACCAGCAAGAGGAAACGGCGGCGGTGAAGTTGCATGGCTGGAGAGACGCTGATGCCTCCGGCCAGTTACAACGGCGGCGGCATCCCCTGGGCTGGGTAAACTCAAAAAGCCCCATTCCCAGGCGCAACTCTGCGCCGCCGCTGCGCCTCAGAGGATGGACGCAGGCAGTGCGAAATCCCCTTCCTTACGCGCGGCTTTCCCTTAATCATTCCGCCCACTTCTTATGGCAAAACCTTGGTTGGACATCTCGGTGGAAATGCGCGACGGCATGGTGCACTGGCCCGGCGATCCGGAGTGCCACGTCAGCCTGCACGTGAAGCTCGGTGATCCCGTCCCCGGCCAGCCCGGCAAAAAAATTCCCTGCAATCTCACCAAGCTCTCCCTCAGCGCCCACACCGGCACCCACATGGACGCACCGCGGCACTTCGTGGCCAACGGCAAGACCATGGAAACACTCCCCCTGGCAGCCGTCATGGGGCCCTGCCGCGTCATCGAGCTGAAGGACAAGACCGCCATCACCGTGGAGGAACTCAGGCCCCACAAACTCAAGCGCGGCGAACGTGTCCTCTTCAAGACCCGCAACTCCACCCGGAGCTGGCGCATGGCCAAAACGTCGAAGTTCGACGAGGATTTCATCTACATCCCGGCCCCGACCGCGCACTACCTCGTGGGCTGCGGCGTGATGACGGTGGGCGTGGATTACCTCAGCGTGGGCGGCTACAACAAGGACGGCGTTGAATGCCACCAGATCATGTTGGGAGCCAAGCAGCCCATCTGGATCATCGAGGGCCTCAACCTCGCCAAGATCAAGCCCGGCCGTTACGAACTCGCCTGCCTGCCCCTCAAAATCGTCGGGGCGGACGGCGCGCCTTGCCGGGCGGCCCTGCGGCAAATCTAGTTTCAACCGAACGGCCGCACCTGGAAGTTCACGCCGGAGGGGGTGGCGGATCGACGGGCTCCTCATCAGAAATCTGCTTGCCTTCCCGGCGTGCGGCGATGATTGAGGCGGCCATGGAGCCGAGTATGATGGCGAGCACGATTGTCAGGGAGACGCCGGAGCGGATGTGAATGGCCCAGAACCCCAGCAGCATCTTCACGCCGATGAAGACCAGCACGACAGAGAGTCCGACCTTCAGGTAGCGGAAAAACCCGATTGCCCCGGCCAAAACGAAGTAAAGCGATCGCAGCCCCAGGATGGCGAATACGTTCGAAGTGAAGACGATGAACGGCTTTTGCGTGACGGCGAAGATGGCGGGGATGGAATCCACGGCGAAGATCAGATCGGTTGTCTCCACCATCACGAGCACCAAGGCCAATGGCGTGAGGGCGACCTTGCCGTCCATTCGCGTCACGAAATGCTGACCATCGAACGAATGTGTCACCGGGAAGAACTTGCGGGCGAGCTTGATGGCGAGGTTCTTTTCCGGATGCACGCCATCGTCGTCCACAAACAGCATCTTGATCCCTGTAAAGACCAAGAAACCGCCCATCAGATAGAGCACCCAATGGAACTGGTTGATGAGCGCCGCGCCCGCGCCAATGAGTATGCCGCGCATCAGGAGCGCACCCATGATGCCCCAGAACAGCACGCGGTGCTGCTGGACCAAGGGGACTCGGAAGTAGGCGAAAATGAGCGCAATGACAAAGACGTTGTCCATCGAGAGGCTCAGCTCGATGATGTAACCGGTGACAAACTCGATGGCCTCGCCCTGCGGCCGGTTGGCCTTGACGAGGCCGGCAAAGCCCATCGCCAGAACAAACCAGAAGGCTGTCCACGCCAGCGCCTCCCGAAACTTCACCACGTGCGCTTCGCGGTGAAAGACGCCGAGATCCAACGCCAGAAAAACCAACACGGCGCCAACGAAGCCCGCGTAATGCCACGGCGTGATCTCGACGATGGCCAGTTGTAAGATGCCCTGCATCGGAACAGCAAAGTGTGGGTTGAACCCGCAGGGGTCAAGTGCCGCGATCGCAGACCCAGCACGGCCAAAGCCATCGATCAGACTCATCAACCGCCGCGATCAGGCGGTGCGCCCGGCAGCCACGCTCTCCGGCACTGGCACGGCGGCCGTGTTGCCGCCCAGATCCGGCCGCTGGCCCTTGTGCCACCACAACACCAACGCGCTGGCGATGTAAATGGAGGAGTAGGTGCCGGTGATGACGCCGACGAGGAACATGAAGGCAAAGTCGTTGATCGGGCCGCCGCCGAAGAGGTAAAGCGCAACCGTGGCGATGAAGACCGTGCCGCTGGTGATGATGGTGCGGCTCAGGGTCTGGTTGAGCGCGCGGTTCAAAATCTCGGCGAACGTGCCGCGAATGCCCAACTTCAGATCCTCACGGATGCGGTCAAAGATGACGATGGTGTCGTTGATTGAAAAGCCGACGATGGTCAGCAGCGCGGCAACCGTGGTGGCGTTGAACTGCCGGCCGTCGCCCCACAACTCGGTCAGACAGTATATGCCACCAGTCATCAACACGTCATGGGCTACGGCCACGACGGCCCCCACGGCGAAGCTGAACTCGTAGCGGAATGCGACGTAAACGAGGATGCCAAACAGGGACAGGGCAAGGGCGAGGAGCGCGCTGCGAAGGATCTCGCCCCCGATGATGGCGCCGACTTGTCGGGACTGCTCGAGTTTGAATTTTGCCTCGGGAAAGGCTTTGACCAAGGCGTTCTTCACGGCTTCGCCCGCCCCGGCAGGCACGGTCACACGGAGATTCTCAGTGTTCTTGTTCTGGTTCTTTTGGTAGGAGACCAGCGGATCGCCCACCTTGCGGGTGCGAGCCTCGGCCTTGCCGCCGACTTCCACCTGCTCCGAGAATTCCACGGCCCCGATGGTGTTACGGAGCTTGTCCGTCTCCACGCGCTGGGCGAACGAAAATGTCAGTGCGTCGCCGCCCACGAAGTCAACGCTGAGGGTCTGCTTGCCGCGCACCAACGCTCCGTAGCCAAGCCCGACGATGATGATGACCCAGGAAGCCGCGAATGCCGGCTTCGACCACTTCATGAAATCGATGTTACTGCCCTTTACCAGGTGGAGCATGGAAAGGTTCAGCAGATTGCGGTTCACCAACCAGTCGAAGACCAAGCGAGTAACCAGCAGGGCGGTGAACATGCTTACTGCAATGCCGATGGTGAGCGTGACACCGAAGCCTTTCACCGGGCCGGAACCCAGATAGATGAGCAGCACGGAGGCGATGAGCGTGGTGAGGTTCGAGTCAAAGATGGTGCCAAAGGCGCGGTCGTAACCGGAGTTGAGCGCGCCGCGGGTGGACTTGCCGGCGGCCAATTCCTCGCGGATGCGCTCAAAGATGAGCACGTTGGCGTCCACGGCCATGCCGATGGTGAGCACCACACCCGCAATGCCCGGCAGGGTCAGGGTGGTGCCAATGGAGCACATCACACCCAGCAGAATCACGATGTTCAGCAGCATCGCCAACGCGGCTACCAAGCCCGAAGTCATGTAGTAGATGAGCATGAAGACGCCGACGGCCACGGTGCCAATAACAGCAGAGCGGACGCCGCTCTGGATCGAGTCCTTGCCCAAGGACGGATCCACCTCTTCGGTGTCGAGCAGGCGGACGGGAGTTTGCAGCGGATTCTCCAGCACGTTGGCGAGCTGCCAGGCCTCCTTGAGGTCGAAGTCGCCGTTGATGACGCCGCTGCCGCCCAGAATCGGCTCATTGATGACCGGTGCCGAGTAAAGTTCACCGTCGAGGACAATCGCCATGCGCTCGCGAACATGCTCCGTGGTCAGTTCGCCAAAAATCTTGCCGCCCTCGGTATTGAACTTGAAGGTGATTTGCGGGCGATTTGAAACGGGATCACGGATGACGCCGGCTCGCTCAATATATTTGCCAGTCAGACCCCGCTCCGGCTTGGTCTTGACGAGCACCCGCTCGATCGACTCCTGACCGTTCTGGCCTTTGCGCTTCTGCGTGAGCACCTCGTAGCCGGGAGCCATGATGCCCTGCGCCACCATTTGATCGCTCTGCGGATGGACCATGCGGAAAGCCAAGGACGCGGGCTTGGTTATCTGGGTCCGGACCTCTTCACGTTGTTCCTGACTCAGCCCGGGCATCTGGATCACGATGCGGTCTTCGCCCTCGGCCACGATGATGGGCTCGGCCACACCATACTTGTCCACGCGCTTGCGGAGCACCTCGATGGCCTGGTTGACGAGCGACTGTTTGTCAGAGGTCGCATCCAGTTTGGCCATGTCCAAGCCCACGAGGAACGACGTGCCGCCGCGCAGGTCGAGGCCGAGCTTGATCTTGCCCGATGCCGTCCGTTGCAGGCGGTTGAGGATGGCGCGGTTGGGATCCGTGCCGTCAGCCGAACCGGAGTAGGCGATGAAATTGGTCAGCGAGTTCGTGCCGACTGCGTCGCGCAGGTTGGCGAAGTTGCGCTCAGGAAACTGTTTGTCCAACTCGCGCGCCTTGGTGACGATGACGCTAAAGGCCGCATCCTTCTTGGTGGCCTGCTCCTCGAAGACATCGATCAAGTTGCGGTCAGCCGGCGGATAGGTCTCGTAAAGCGCCCAAGCCGTCACGAACACGACCAGAATGGTGCGCCAGAAATTGTTGCGTTGCATGGGGATAAAACTGAGGAAACGAGGCTACTTCTTCACTTCGGCGGGAGCCGGATCTACCTGGGCTTTGTCGAAGTCCTCGACGACTTGGGCAACTGCGGACTTGAGGATCTCGAGTTTCGTGTCTTCGGACCGGATGCTCAGACTGCGATCCTTGACGCCCACGACCGTGGCCAAAATCCCACTGGTGGTGACGATTTTGTCACCCTTCTTGATGGCTTTGCGCATGTCCTCCTGCTGCCGGGCCTGCTTCTGCTGGGGGCGGATGAGGAGAAAATAGAAAACCACGACCATCAGCACCAACGGCACCAGATTCGTCCACATCGGCGGGGGCGCACCCGCGGGCGCGCCGGCCGGCGCGGCGTCGGCAGCCAGAAAACCAATGAAAGCAAGCAATGTCATAGCCACAAGAGCGGCCCAATCTAGGGAGGGGCTTGACTTTGGCAAGCACAACCTCGCCCCGGTTTGTCTGGGTTTTTGCGGGTCTCACCGGGCTGATTTTCCGAGCCCAAGCGCGTCCTAAGCTGCCCGGGCCTGGTATGGAATCGTTCCTCAGGACCTTGGCGTTACGGCACCAGACACTTCTTCCAAGGGATGCCGGTGATGCTGGAGGTGTTGCTCATTGACGTTGCGGAATGACATTGCCGCGAATCGACGTTAAGAACACAAGGCATGAAGCGCCACGCCCTTGGAAACCAACGGTTAAGATCCGAGAGCCAGCCGCCGCGAGCTGGGGCCGGCAGCGTCGCCCTGCGATTGTTGAATCAGGTCAGTCGGCTTTCCGACCTCGCGCGCCTCGCGCCCAAGCTGGGTCACGCACTTCTGGCTTTGCTGCTGGTTGTGTCGGCTACCCGTGCAGCGGAACCGGTGATTTCCGCCGCCGCACCCGCGACCAACGGCTTCGTCGTCCACACGATTAGGTCCGAGTTCCAGTCCGGCCCGACCAAGATCTACGTCCGCGCGCCGGACAAGATTTCCCCCGCCACACGCCTGCCCGTGCTCTACCTGCTGCCCGTCGAGGCGAAGGACGAACAGCGGTGGGGCGACCCGTTGGCCGAGGCCGCGAAGCTCGACTTGGCGAACCAACTCAACGTCATCGTCGTTTACCCGACCTTCAGCCACCTGCCTTGGTATTGCGATCACCCGACCGATCCCGCCATCCGCCAGGAAACCTACTTCCTCAAGGTCGTTGTCCCCTTCGTCGAGCGCACTTACCCCGCCCGCGCCGGGCGTGACGCACGGCTGCTGCTGGGCTTCAGCAAGTCAGGCTGGGGTGCGTGGAGCCTGCTGCTGCGCAACCCGGGCGCGTTCGGCAAGGCCGCTGCCTGGGATTCGCCCATGATGATGGAAAAGGGGCTTTACGGCATGGCCGCCATCGCCGGCACACAGGAGAACTTCGAGCGACACCGCATCCCGAACCTGCTTCGCGAGCACGGAAGGTTACTCGGTTCCGAGCCGCGCCTCCTGCTCATGGGCTACGATAATTTCCGCACGCCGACGCAACAGGCGCATGCTCTCCTCGAAGAGCTGAAAATCCCCCACGCCTACCGCGACGGCCCTCAGCGCAAGCACCACTGGAACACCGGCTGGGTGGAGGAAGCCGCCCGCTGGCTCGTGACGGGCAAATGACTCGTGCCGGCGATTTGGAATCGCCGCGTGGCGGGTGGGCGACTCGGGCCGCCTCGAACTGCTATCCGCTGCGGACGGCGACTGGAAGTCGCCGGCACGGCTACGCAAACACGCGCTTCAAATACTCGATGCTCTTGGTCGCGATGACCTCGGGGCCCTCGTCGAAGTTGAACACCTCCACCGACACGTAGCCGTCGTAGCCGACTTCCTTCAGCGCGGCGGCGATGGGCTTGAAATCCACGTCCCCGAAGCCCGGCCCCTTGAGGTTCGCGTCGTTCGCGTGGAAGTAGGCGAAGCCGCCCCGGCTCTCGCGGATGATCTGCGGGATCGGCTTGGCCTCGGACGACATCGCCTTCACGTCGAGGATGATCTTGAAGTTCGGCGAATTGAGCTGCTGCGTGAACTTGATGCCGTCCGCCGCCGTGTTGATGAAGTTCGTCTCCGCCGGCGCGAGCGGCTCGAAGCAGATCGTCACACCGCGATCTTCGGCGCGCTTCACCGCGTCGCGGAACACATCCGTCGCCCAAGTCCAGGCCTGATCGAAGGTAACGCCGGGCATCACGTTGCGCTGCTTGGGCGAGCCGACCACGATGATCTTCCCGCCGAAGTCCGCGCAGCAGTCCACGAGGTCATAGAAATAGCGCGCCGTCTTCGCGCGCACCGCCGTGTCCGGGCTGGTGAGATACATGCCCTCCGCCTTCACGAGCACCCAGTGGATGCCGGAAATCGCGATGCCCGCCCGCGCTGCCGCGTCCCGGATGCGCGCGCGCTCGGCGGCGGAAATCTCGGTGACATAATTGCAGAGCGTAAACGGAGCGATCTCGACGCCGTCGTAGCCCGCCTTGGCCGCGTAGGCAAACGTGTCCTCAATGCGCCAGCCCTGGAAGATTTCGTTGCAGATGCCGAATTTCATGCGCCGGATTAAGTCGCGGGCGAGGCGGCAAGGGCAAGACAATCGTGGCAAACAGCCTTGACAGGGCTCATCGCCTATTCCTTGGCTGGATTGAATCCCAGCGCATTGGCCGCCGAGCCGTAGGCACCGGCGAAGTCGCCGAGCTCCGCGCGAACGAGGCGGGCTTGATGGCCGCCGGCCTGCCATTCGTAGTGGCGCACGTAGCGCTCCAGCGGGCCGAAGAGCAGCTCACCCGCGCGCGCAATGCCGCCGCCGATGATGACCGCGTCGGGGTCCAGCACGTTGATGAGCGAGCCGATGCTGCAGCCGAGCGCGCGCACGGAGCGATCCCAGATCCGCCGCGCCGCCACGTCCCCGCGTGCGGCCGCCTCCACGAGCGCATGGGTGGTGGCGAAGCGCCCGCGCGTGCGCTCGCGGATGAACTTGTTGCCCATGAAGTGTTCGAGAGAGCCCGCGGTGTTGAAATCGTCGCGCGGGCCGTTCCAGTCCACGGTCACATGGCCGAGGTGCCCGGCCCGCCCGATCGCGCCGCGCAGTAAGTGGCCATCCACCATCGCCGCGCCGCCCACGCCGGTGCCGAGGGTGAAGAGCATCACGTTGCGCAGTCCGCGCGCCGCGCCTCGCCACACCTCGCCCAAGAGGGCCGCGTGCGCGTCGTTCAGGACGGGAATGGGCGTGGGCGACGCGAGGTAATCCGTCCAGTCCAACCGCTCCAGGCCGAGCAGCCGGCCAGGCATCACCGCGATGCTCCGCGCGTCCTTCGCCGCCAGCCCTGGCGCGGAGAGGCCGATGCCCGCCGGCTCGCCCAGCGCGCGCCGCCACGCCCGCACGAGCGTGCGGATCTTCCTCGCCCACTCCATGTCCCGGTCCACAAACGGCACGCTGCGCTGGCGGAGCAGTTCCCCTGTCCGCGTTACAGCCACGGCCTTGATGCTGGTGCCGCCGAGGTCGAGGCCAAGCCAGTATTCAGTGTTCAGTGAATTAGTCTTACGTCGGCGGTTCGCCGACCGGACGGGCTTCTGTTGCTTGGTTACACGCATCGAAGTCAAAACTGATTACTGATTACTGAACACTGGTCACTGAATACTTCCCGCCCACTGCCCCTCGCTCACACACCAGCCGCCATCCACCGCGAGCACCTGCCCGGTCACACAGCGCGACTCGTCGCTCAGTAAAAACACGGCGGCGCCGTCCGCGTCCGCTGGCTGGCCGATACGCCCGCCGTCGAGCGGCTGCTTGGTCTTGATGAAGTCGAGCACCGCCGCGTCCGCCTGCGCGCGCTGCGACATGGGCGTGGCGACCAGCGCGGGTGCGAGGACGTTGAAGCGGATGTTGTCCTTCGCGTAGTGCGCGGCGGCGGCCTGCGTCAGCCCGATAACGCCGGCCTTGGCCGTGGCGTAGGCGTGCGTGGCGAAGAACTGCGGCGACGGCGACCAACCGAGCACGCTGCCCATGTTGAGCACGCTACCGCCGCTGCCTTGCGCGAGGAACTGCCGGACGGCGGCGCGGTTGGAGTAAAGCAGCGAGGTGAGGTTTTCGTTCAACGTGAAGGCCCAGCCCGCGTCGGTCAGCTCGTGCAAGGGGCCGTCGCCTTGTCGACGTCCGCTCCCACCGGCGACGTGGTAAAGGCCATGGAAACCGCCGAACTGCTCGACCGCGAGCGCAATGGCCCGGACCGCCGTATCCGGCTGCATCGCGTCGCCGACAAGCCCGGCGGCGCTGGCGCCCAGCTCGGCTTCCGCCGCGCGAACCTTCTCCGCATCGCGCCCGACGACGGCCACGCGCGCACCTTCCGCGACGAATGCCTTCGCCGCTGAAAGCCCTAGCCCGCTGGTGCCGCCGATGACGACGAGCGCCTTGCCGGTGAGTCGGTTCACGGGGCATTTCATAACCGTCCGCCCGCCGGGAGGCGAGCCTTCAACGCGCTCTCCTGCTCATAATCCCAATCTTAATCCTGCTCTTGGTCAGAAGCGGCAAGGCGGAGCAGGATTAGCATTAAGGTCAGGAGCGGGAGCATGAATGGAGGGGAAATGCCGCTTGGCTTGCCCCGCCCTTTCACCCTGTTAGGCTGCCGCCCGTGAAGCTGTCGGTGAAAAGCGATTACGCGATGCGTGCCGTGCTGGAGCTGGCGCGGGCCCACCCGTCCGGCGAGGTGCAGCGCGTCGAGGACATCGCGGCCCGGCACGGTGTCCCGCCGAATTACCTGGTGCAGATCCTCCTCGAACTGAAGACCCGCGGGCTGGTGCGCAGTGTGCGCGGCAAGGATGGCGGCTACCGCCTCGCCAAGCCGCCGGTGGAAATCTCCTTCGGCGACGTGCTGCGGGCTGTGCATGGGGAAGTCTTTGACACGCCGGCGCTGGCCAGCGGGCAATGCCCTCCGGAGTTGCATCGCGCGTGGAGCCGGCTTAAAACCGCCGCCGAGAGCGCCGCCGACGCGGTTAATTTCCAGCAACTGGTCGAGGAAGGCGCGGAGAAGGAGCGGATGTTCTACATCTGACCGCGAGTTCCCGTGCCCGGCGCAGGCTCAGCTTTGCGTCCATAACGAATCGTCAGCATGTCCGCCAATACTCCCAGCCCTGACCGCGTCCGTGTGGACGGGAAGTTCTTCCGCCTCGGCGAGCAGAAGTTCTATTCGAAGGGCGTGACTTACGGGCCTTTCGCGCCCTGTGAGGACAAGTCGCATTTCCCGGCGCGTGCGCAGGTGGAGCGGGATTTCACGCAAATCCGCGAGCTCAACGCCAACACGGTCCGCATCTACACCGTTCCGCCGCGCTGGGTGCTGGACCTCGCTCAGGCACACGGCCTTAAACTCCTCGTGGACGTGCCGTGGTGGAAGAACGGCTGCTTCCTCGACAGCGCCGCGACCCGCGCCGCCGCACGCAAGGCCGTGGCCGACGCCGTGGCCGCCTGCGCGCATCACCCGGCGGTTTTCGCGTTCAGCGTGGTGAACGAAATCCCGCCGGACCTCGTGCGCTGGAGCGGCGCGGAGAAGGTCGCAGAGTTCATTGACGAACTGGTGGCGGTGGCGAAGGGCGTCGATGCCGAATGCCTGTGCACATTCGCCAACTTTCCGCCGACGGAATTCCTCCAGCCCCGCACGCTCGATTTCGTCACGTTCAACGTCTATCTCCACTACCCCAAGCCGTTCGACAACTACCTCGCGCGGCTCCAGATGATCGCGGACACCAAGCCGCTCCTGCTCGGCGAGTTCGGCGTGGACTCCGTGCGCGAGGGCGAGGCTGCGAAGTGCGAAATGCTGCGCTGGCAGATGGAGACGGCCTTCAACTGCGGCGTCGCGGGCGCGGTGGTCTTCGCCTTCACCGACGACTGGTGGAAGGACGGCCACCCGGTGACGGACTGGCATTTCGGCGTCGTGACACGCGACCGGCAGCCGAAGGATTCCTTCGCCGTGGTGCGCGATGCCTTCAAGATCGCTCCGCATTTCGCGCTGCCGCGTTATCCGAAAGTCAGCGTCGTCGTCGCGAGCTACAACGGCGGCAAGACTTTGCCGGCGTGCCTCACGTCGCTGGAGCGGCTGAACTATCCGAACTACGAGGTCATCCTCGTGGACGACGGTTCCCGGGACGACACGCAGCAAATTGTCGCGCGGTTTCGGATGGAGTTGGAGGACCGGACGGTGGCGAAGGCGGTCGTCGCGAGCGAAGCCGCCGTTCTCCCTCACCCCAACCCTCTCCCGCTGGGAGGGGGCCGGGGTGAGGGAGGAGGCGGCCAACCACCCGTCGCGTCCGTTCTCAAACTCGAAACCCGAAACCCCAAACCCGAAACGCCTTCTTCGAGAAGTCCCCGCTTCCGCTGCATTCGCCAGGTCAACCTCGGCCTGTCCGTCGCGCGTAACACAGGCATCAACGCAAGCGAAGGCGAGATCGTCGCGTTCACCGACAGCGACTGCCGCGCGGACGAGGACTGGCTCCATTACCTCGTCGGCGATTTGCTGCGCAGCGACTTCACCGGCATCGGCGGGCACAATTTTCTGCCGCCGGAGGACGGCTGGATTCCCACGGCGGTGATGGCCTCGCCCGGCGGCCCTGCGCACGTGATGCTCACCGACCGCCTCGCCGAGCACATCCCCGGCTGCAACATGGCGTTCTACAAGTGGGCCCTCGACGAAATCAGCGGCTTCGACCCGATTTACCGCAAGGCCGGCGACGACGTGGACGTGTGCTGGCGCCTGCAACAGCGCGGCTACAAGATTGGCTTCAGCTCCGCCGGCTTCGTCTGGCACTACCGCCGCGCGACGGTGAACGCCTACCTGAAGCAGCAGCGCGGCTACGGCGAGGCCGAGGCGCTGCTCGTCCGCAAGCACCCGGAATACTTCAACGACATCGGCAGCAGCATCTGGCGCGGGCGCATCTACACGACCGCGAAAATCGGCGTCGTGACGCGCTCGCCCATCATCTACCACGGCGTGTTTGGCAGCGCGTTTTTTCAGTCCATCTACGCGCCGTCGCCCTCGATGTTCCTCATGCTGATGACGAGCCTCGAATGGCACGTGCTGGTCACGCTGCCGCTGCTCACGCTCGGTGTCGCGGGCGCAGGCGTGAAGTTTCCCCTGCTGCTGCCGCTGGGCATCGCGAGCGCGCTGGCGTCGCTGGCACTTTGCGTCGTTGCCGGCCGGCAGGCGGAGATTCCCAAGGCCAAGCGCACCTTCTGGTCGCGGCCGCTGGTGGCGTGGCTGTTCCTCGTCCAGCCCATCGTGCGCGGCTGGGCGCGCTATTCCGAGCGGCTCATGCTGGAGCAGACGCCGCTCTCCGCACATGAGACGCTCGACACGCTCGACCTCAAGCGCCGCCGCGACGACCGCTTCGAGCTGGCGGGCTACTGGGCCGACTATCCGCTCGACCGCATGGAATTCCTCGGTGCAATTCTCCGCGAACTGGACAAGCAGGGCTGGCAGAACAAGACCGACAACGGCTGGAGCGAGTTCGACGTGGAAATCTACGGCAGCCGCTGGTGTCACCTGCGGCTCATCACGGCGACGGAGCATCACCAGGGCGGCAAGAGTCTCGTGCGCTGCCGCATGGACACCGGCTGGAGCCTGCTGGGCCGCATCACCTTCTGGGCTGCGTTCGGCCTGACGCTGATGATTTCCACCACGGTTGGAATGCTCTTCCCCTGGCTGCACTTGGTCTGGCTGCTGCCGCTCTGGCTGGGCTGGATGCTGCAAACCCAGCAGCGCGATTTTCGCCGCATCCTCACCGTGCTGCTGGACGAAGCGGCCGGGAAGTTCCACCTGACAAAGGTGGGGAAGAATTCCTGATCGTCGCCCAGGCAAGATCTCGCAGCCAAAGCTGCGCCCTCCCCACCTCAGCGCCAATGCGTGTAAAGCGTGCGCACGTCGCGCGCGTTGGCGCGGTAGATGAGGGCGACCATCGTGCGCTTCTGTCCGCCGATGTCCACGGTCACCTCCACCTCGAAGGTCGCGCTACGCACGGAAAACAATCGCCCCATCGCCTGGACGGCCTGCGGGTTGATGCCGGGCACGCCCGCCAGTTCGCCAGGGCTGCGGAACGGCACGTCGTCTTCGGTCCCGTCCTGTCCGTCGAGGCCGGCGCGGCGCGCAAGGATGGCTTGCGCCGTGGGCAGATCTACGCCCAGCACCGCCTGCAACACCAGCGCGGAGGTCGTGTTGAGGTTGATGACCCGCGCGGAGGTGGTCGTGAAAACGTCGCGCAGCGCGTTGGTGTAAATGGGGCCGGTGTTCTTGTTCACCGCCAGCGCGCGACCGGTCACGCTGCGCGGCACGTCAATCTGGCTCAGGTCCGTGCCGAAGAACATTTCCGTCACCACGCCCCGGATGAGCAGGAGTTCGGAAAGGTCGTCCAGTGGGCCATTTTTGGCCTGATAGGGCGGGTTCAGGCCGAGGTAAAAATCACTCTCAGCCCCGCTGAGGCGCGGCTGGTCGTCGGGGTCAATCCAGTCGAGAATGGAATCGGTGATCTGGCTGGCCTCGGCCACGTCCACGCCCACGAGCTTGAGCGTCTGGCCGAGGATCATCGGATCGGCGACGTTGACGTTGAACTTGCGTTCGCAGTCCGTGAGCCTGACCGAGAAGGTGCCCGGCCCCAGCCGCACGTCCGTGAGCGAGATGGCGGCGAGCGATTCGTTGGTGCCCATCGGGCCACCGGCCCATTTCTGATTCAGCGCGTCGAACGGCTCGTTCGGAATCTTCATCTGCTCGGCCACGACGTAGCGCGCGAGTTCCACGCCGGAACGGCCCATCCACTCGAAGTCCTGGTCGTGCGAGGCGTTGCGCGCGAGGGTGGTCTCGATCTTCACCGAGTAGGCGAACCCGCCCGCCAGCACCGCCAGCACGAGGATGACGAGCATCACGATGATGAGCGCGATGCCGGATTGCGTCCCTCGCGCAGCCGAACCCGGCTGCGGCAAGTTGGCCGCGCTCCAAGCGCCTGGGCGGTTCGCGGGCAGTTTCATCAGCGCGGCCGGTTGAAAGGAACGGGCGTGTTGCCACCGAAGCCCGGCGTCGGAATCGGCGACCGGCCTGGTTGCGGCGCGTTCAACTGCGGCACTCCACCGCCCCCCGGCGGGGCCAACGGATTTTGCAGCTCACGCATCACGCCCTGGCCACCGGGCGAGATCACGCTGCTGACCAAAACCGCCGGGGGCGTGCCGGCCCGCGCGTCGCCACCGAAGCCCAGCGTCACGCGCAGCATCTTCGGCAGCTGGTTGGTGGCCAGCCACTCGACGTCCCAGTCGTTCAGGTTCGTGCTCCAGAACTCAACCCCAAACACGGCGAGATTGCGTGAGAGCGTGAGCGTGTAGGACTCCTCGACCGGCGAGTTGGTGGGCGTGAGCAATGAGCTTTGCCGCAGCACCATCGACGGCGGTCCGTTGTTCGTGCCCGGCACGGCGGCGAAGGTCACGCGCCGCAGCGGCTGGTTGGGAAACATCCCGCTGCCCGGGAAGCTCTCCGGCAGATGGGCGACAAAGCTGAGCGAGGCGAACTTCTCGTCCGCCGTGTCCGCCTCGAAGGCGTAATAACGCAGGTTGCCCGCATACAACACAGCCGAGGCCAGTGACTGCTCCAGCGCCTGCCGCGCGATCCGCATCCGTTGCACCTCGTCAGCCGCAGTATTGCCAATCCGCGATGCGCGCAGCACGGCGGCCCAGCTCGCGTATATCGCCGTCATCACCAGTCCGAGGATGCCAATGGCGATGAGCACCTCGATCAGGGTGAAGGCACGGGGAAGGTGGCGGGGAGCAGATGCCAATTGGCAGGCGGCAGTCGATGCCGGACGCGCCCCGCCTCCGGCCGGGCGAAACCCGCCACTCGTCAGCTGCCACATGTCACGCGTCAGCTTCATGTCATCGCCGCAGGCCACCGGCACCGCCCATCACCGAGTCCGGCCGGTAAAGGAAGATGGACAGCGAGCTCTGCGCGCCGGCGCGGCCGCTGACCGTGCTGTCCGTGACGGTGAAATCCACCTGATAAAGCCCGTTGGTGCCGACCATCGTGATCGCACGCGACCAGGAGACTCCGGGATAAAGCGAACCGAAGTTGCCGGACTCGCCGCCCTCCTCCAGCCGGTTGGTCAGGGACAACTCGGACGCGAGGCTGCCGATGTCCACGGAGGGCCGCTGGAGCCGCTGCACGTGCTTCAGGTTCGTGGAGACAAGCTGGAGGATCGAAAACACGCACATGAAGAAGATCGCGATGGCGATCATGACTTCGAGGAGAGTGAAGGCGCTGGAAGGTGACCGGGGCAAGGCGGACGGCCGCGACGCGCCACTTGTCACTCGCCACTTGTCACTTGTCACTTTCATCGCAGCACGTCGAAGTGAGCCCGCCCGGTCACCGGGTCGAGTGTGATCTTCCGCAACTCACCGTGCAGCGAGCGGATGACCACGGTGAACTCGTCGCTGATCCCGTTGGGCTGGAAGCGCACGGCGACGGCCTCGGCCTCCTTGAGCAGCTGGAAGTTGACCGCCAGCTCTTCGATCCCGATCTCCTCCGGGAGCTTGAAGTTGAAGAGTCCGTGGCCATCACCGGCCTTGGGCTCGGGGCGCGGGCTTGCCGGCGCAGCGGCCGCGCCCGTCCCGGCCGAGGCAACTTCAAAGGTGTAATCCTGCGGCCGGACGCGCAGTTCGACGGGCGTGCCGCGCAGGATGGCTTGGGCGCGCGCGGTGGCGCAGGCCTCCAGCAAGCCCTCCGTCGCCAGCCGCATGGGCCGCCGGTTCTGGGCGGAAACAAACGCAGGAATCGCAACCGTCATCACGATGGCGAGAATGGCCACCACGATCATGATCTCGATCAAAGTGAACGCGTGACGCGGGCCATGCGATGCCGGAGACCGCCTTTGTGGTCCGCCGGGCGAGCGGCGCATCCATGCGCCATGTCTCCCCCGCCACCTGTGACATGCCAGATTCATCTTCCCCCAAAGCTCTCGCCGATGCTGGACGTGATGGTGAACATCGCCTGCAGCACGCTCAGGAGCAGGAAGGTCACCACCCCGGCGATGGCGACAATCATCACCGGCTCGATCAGATTCATGAGCACACGGAGCGTGGTGTTGAGATCGTTCTCGTAGGTTTCGGCGACGTTGTTCAGCGCCCCGGGCACGTCGCCGGTTTCCTCGCCGATGCGGATGAGGTCGATCATCAGCTGCGGAAACAGCTGACTGCGGGCCAGGGGTTGGGAAATGGTCTTGCCGTCGGTGACAGCCTCGCGGGTGCGGGCGAGGGCATCCTTGAGCATCACATTGGGCGTCACCTGTTCGGCGATCTTTAACGCAGTGAGAACCGGGACGCCGTTTTGCATGAGCGTGCCGAGCGTGCGGGCGAACTGGCCAAAGAGATAGAGGCGCATGACCATGCCGAAGAGCGGGGCATTCAGCTTCCAGCGGTCGAGCAGGCGACGGCCCAGGTCGCTGGAGCGGAACCGGAGGAACACAATGCTGACCGCCACCGCCCCGATCGCAAGCGTGAGCAGCCACGCGGGGTTGCGGAAGAAATTGCTGATGCCGATGAGCATCTGCGTGGAGGCCGGCAACTGCGCCTTCATCCCCACAAAGAGCGAGAGGAACGTGGGGAGAATCTTGACGATGAAGACCACCACGATGGCAAACCCGACGAGCATGACCAGCACGGGGTAGATCAGGGCCGACTGCACCTTGGCCCGCACCTCGGCGAATCGCTCGTAATGCTCCGCCAGCCGCCGCAGCACTTCCTGGAGCGAGCCGCTCTGCTCGCCTGCGCGCACCATGTTCACAAACATGTCGGTGAAGATGACCGGTTGCTTGGCCATCGCATCGGACAGGCTGCGGCCTTCGGTCACGTCCTGCTTGAGCTGCCGGGCGACCTCGGCGGGGATGCCCTTGGAGCCGAGGTAGGTCATGCTGTTGAGCGCACCGATCAAAGGCATGCCGGCCTTCAGCAGGTTTGCCAGCTGCTGCGTGAAAGTGGCCAACTCCTGCATCGATGGCTGGCGCGGCCGAAGCGCGATTTCGCGCAGGGCCGGGGGAAGCAGAGCTGCCAGCGAAATGGTCGTTGCAGCTTTGCCCGGTGAAACCGCCACCCCCGCGCGCGCGGCTTCGACGGCGACGGGGAAGAGACCCATGCGGTCAATCTGCGCGAGCGCGGCCGAGCGGTCGTTGACTTCGAGCAGGCCGCTGACGGTTTCGCCCGAGCGCTTGCGGGCCTTGTAGGTGAACTGGGCCATGTGGCTGGAGATACTTAACCAGTCCGCCGGGAAAGTTGCGAGCGCGACGCGCGCCCGGCAGCCGGCTAGCCGCCAAGGAGGAGTGCGGGCGTGTCGCGATCCTGGTTCAGCTTGTAGCGGGGGAACGCCTTCAGGCTGAAGGTCACGCCAACGGTGTAGTCGTGCGAGCCGTTGCGCAGGTCACGGACACGGAAGGTGAGCGCGACCACCCAGCTCCGCAGGTCGCGGTAAAGCGTGTAGTATTGCTGCTCGATCCGGCCGTCGCGGCCCTCGAAGAAGTGCTGGGTGCGGACGGCGTAATTCTCATTGATCCGGTAGTAGAAGCTGGAGCTGAAGAGGTTGTTGCCCGGCCCGCCGAGGAACAGGGGGTCGTTGCGGATGTAACGGTGGCCGACCGCAAGGCTCCAGTGATCCTCCGGCGTGATCGTCGCGCGGTGGTCGGCCAGCCGCATGTGGCCGTTGTCCACATCGTAACGCATTTCAGAGCTCAGGCTGAGCCAGTCGCGCGGCTTGAAGTCGAGGTCGGAGAAGATGTCGGCGAAGGTGCCCTGGCCGGCGCGGGGCTTCACCCGCCAGTCGGTGTAGAGCGCCCAGTTCAGGAGCGTGTCGATGCGGTCATTGCGCTTGGTCTGAAGCACGTTGCGCAGGCTGAAGCGGAAGACATTCTGGCTGTCCACGGCGTCAATGGCGTTGTAGTCCGGAAATTCGAGCGGCAGCAGGCGCAGCGTCGGCACTTCGTAGTCGAATTGCGGGACGGTGGGTGGCAGCCGGTTGGGGGAAGGCACGTAGGCGTAGTTGACGCCCGGCTCCATGATGTGGCGCAGCCCCTTGACCTGGAGCCACGGGATCTCCCGGTTTGGCTCGGTGCGGTGGACCTTGAACGTGGCCTCAATGCCGGTGTTGAAGACTCCGCGGTTCGCCTCGGTGGTGGTCGCCCCAAAGCCGTCGGTCTCGCCGTAATGGGTGAAGCGTCCGCCCACCCGCGGCGTTACGTTGAGCCAGCCAAAAAAGTTCTGCGGCAACACCACCTGATGATACGTGTCACCGCGGAAGGCCGCATAGGTGGGCCGTGCGTTGTCCGCGAACTCGCGGCGATAGTAACCGGCCGTGCTCTCGCTTTCGTAGTAAAGCGGCGTGACCCCGACCTGCTGGCGGAAGCCGTTGAGCTTGACGTCGGGCAGGCGCTCGACGAGCTCGAAGAAGTCGTTGATGCGCGGCTGGGCGTAAATGTTCAGCCCCCAGTTGGACCAGAGCTGGCTAAGCTCCACGAAGGAGTTCGGCTGAGTGTTGCTCTGGTATTCGTGCTCGATGAAGTCGCGGATGACGAAGGGATCACCCTGTTCGCGGACCACGGCCTTCACGGTCAGGTTGGTGCGGATGTCCACCCGGTGCGAGAAGCTGAGCCGGTGCCGGTCATTATCAATGCGCCGCCCACCGCTGTTGAGCTGGGGAGCGTCATCGTGAAGATAGTAAAACTTGAAGTCGCCCTGGCCCCACTTGCCCGCATCGTAACTGAAGTCGGGCCCCACCCCTAGACCGCGCCGCTGACGGTAGTCGAGATGCAAGTCCGCGTTGAAGTTCGTGCTGAAGGTCCGGTGATAGGTGCCCAGCAGGTAGGGGCCGTAAAGGCTGCGAAAACCGGGGTTCACCACCCAGAAGTCGTCATGGGTCTTGAGGTTGCGGGTGAACTTCGGCCAGTAGAGCACCGGCACATTCCCGATGAGCACGGTGGCGTCCTCAGCCACGATGCTCTCGCCCGGGATGATCGTCAGCTTGCGGGCCCGGACGCGGTAACCGGGCGAGGCCACGTCGTCCGAGGTGAAAAAGGCATTGGTGGCAGTGTAGAGGTTGTTCGTCGTCGCCGCCTCAAGGCCGAACCCGCCCACATAGAACGGCGCGTTGCCGGTTTTGAATTCCGCCGCCCGGATGACCTTGGTCTTGAAGTTGTAATCCAGGCGCTCGCCCTGCCAGACATGCCCCTCGCCGCGCAGGAAGACGGACCCCTCGGCCCGGATGTCTCCCGTGGCCTGGTTCAACTGCATTTGGCTGGCGGACAGCTCGGCTTCCTTGCCTTCCTTGTTCCAATACCGCACGAGCACGCCTCCGCTGCCCTGCATGACGCCGCCCTGGGCCATGGTCACACGCCCGTCTTTGGTGAGCGTTTCCAAGCTCCACCGTTCCTGCTGTTCAGCCGCACGTGCCGGGCTGACAGACAGAATCGAGGCGATGATCAGCCAAGCAAGGCCGAAGGGACGGTTCATGTGCGCGACAGTCAACCAAACCGCCCCCCGAGTGCCAAGCCGTTTTCCCGCCGGCAGGCCGCTGAATTCCCACTTTCAAAGCGCCGTCCGTTCAGGGCATTTTCAAAGCCATGAACGCACTTCACCTCCGCATCTTTGCCGGTTTGCTGACGCTCGCCCAGCTCACGTTCGCCCAAACTCCCGAGTGGATCTGGCACGGCAACAACGGCAAACCGCCCGGCAACAACGAGCGCCGGTTCTTCCGCAAAACCTTCACGCTGCCGGCGAAGCCCGCGAAGGCCGTGCTCGCTGTGTCCGTGGACAACGAGGGCACGGCGTTCGTCAACGCCAAGTCCGTCGGCACCGTCCTCGCGTGGGAACAGGCCGTGCTGGCGGACGTGACCGGAGAGTTGGTCACCGGTGAAAACCTCCTCGCTGTGCGCGGCATCAATCACGGAGGGTCGGCCGGCGTGGTCGCACGGCTCGAAGTCACCTTCGCTGACGGCAAGAAGCAGACGATTGTTTCCGACACGTCGTGGCTCACGCACACGGAAGAGTCGGCGGGCTGGCAGCAGTTGACCTTCAAGGCGGACGGCTGGGCCAAGCCCATCTCCGTCGCCAAGCTCGGAGCCGCTCCTTGGGGCGATGTGCTGGCTGCCGCCGCGCCGGGTTCCGCCAAGGGCAAGGGCGGCGCGAAGGCCGATGCCCGGCGCGTCGCCACGCCGGCGGACGCGCTGTTTGTCGCGAAGGATTTCAAGGTCGAGCTGCTCCACAGCGGCGACCCGGAGGAAGGTTCCTGGGTCAACCTCTGCAAGGACGACAAGGGCCGGCTCATCCTCAGCCCGCAGTATCGGGCGGCGAATCCCGACGCCGGACTGCTGCGCGTGACGCTCGGCAAGGACGGCAAGGTCGCCAAGCGCGAGTTCATCGCCAAGCCACTCTACGACGCGCAGGGCATCGTGTTCGCGAACGGCGCGCTGTGGGTGGTGGTGAACAAGTATTCCACCAAGTTCGAGTCCGGCCTTTACCGCATCACCGACGACGGCAGCGACAAGTGGGAGAAGATTGAGCTCATCAAGAAACTGCCCGGCGGCGGCGAGCACGGCCCGCACGCGGTCGAGCTGGGACCCGACGGGAACCTGTGGGTGATGGCCGGCAACCACACTAAACCGCCGGAAGGTTTGGCCCCCGACTCGCCGCACAAGAATTGGGCCGAGGACCACGTTCTCCCGCGCCAGCCGGACGGCAATGGCCACGCCACCGGCATCCTCGCGCCGGGCGGTTACATCTGCCGCGTGAGCCCGGACGGCAAGAAGTGGGATTTCTTCTGCGGCGGTTTCCGCAACCAGTTTGACTTCGCATTCAACCCGGACGGCGAGCTGTTCGTGTATGACGCGGACATGGAATACGACTGGGGCGTGCCGTGGTATCGGGCCACGCGCGTGAACCACGCGACGAGCGGCGCGGAGTTCGGCTGGCGCTTCGGCACCGGCAAGTGGCCGGACTACTACGCCGACAGCCTCGGCGCGGTGGTGGACATCGGCATCGGCTGCCCCACGGGCGTGGGCAACGGCAAGGGCGCGAAATTCCCCGCCAAGTATCAGCGCGCCATTTACATCATGGACTGGACTTACGGCCGCCTGATGGCCGTCCACCTCAAGCCCGATGGCGCGAGCTACACGGCCACCTGGGAAAATTTCGTCGCCCCCGCCAGCATCATGGACAAGTCGAAGGGCAAAGTTCCGCTCAACGTGACCGACCTCATCATCGGCGATGACGGCGCGATGTATTTCACCATCGGCGGGCGCGGCACGGCGTCCGGGCTCTATCGCGTGACTTACACGGGCAAGGAATCCACCGCCGCCGCGTGGACGCCGAACACCGAAGGCGCGGAGGCCCGCGCGCTGCGCCGCAAGCTGGAGGCCTTCCACGGCAAGGCTGACCCGAAGGCGCTCGACTTCATCTGGCCGCACTTGAACAGCCCGGACCGCGCCATCCGCTACGCCGCCCGCATCGCGCTGGAGGCGCAGCCGGTCGCTTCATGGCGCACCCGCGCGCTGGAGGAGAAGTCTGCGGACGGCGGCCTGGCGGCGTTGCTCGCGCTCGCGCGCCTCGGCGGCAAGTCCGCCCAGGACGAATGCCTCCGCGCACTCGGCAAGTGGCCGCTCGCCTCGCTCGCCGAGCGCCAGCAACTCGACAAGGTTCGGGTCATCCAGGTCAGCATCGCCCGCCACGGCCTGCCTTCCGCCGACGTGGTGAAGCTCGCGACCGAGAAACTTTCCACCAGCTACCCGAACCCGAGCAACCTGGTGAACCGCGAGCTTTCGCAGGTGCTCATCGCCCTCGGCGCGCCGGACGTGGTGGGCAAGACGCTGGCTCTTATGGCCAGCGCCAAGACGCAGGAAGACGTGATGCACTACCTCTTCCACCTCCGCACCGCGAAGCACTGGACGCCCGTCCAGCGCCATGAGTATCTCGGCTACTACACGAAGGACTTCCGGAACATGGCTCACCAGGGGGACACGCTGAAGTGGTTCGAGGAAGCCGGCCGGCCCTACGGCGATGGTGCGAGCTTCAACAACTTCAAGAAGAACTTCCTGAAGGAGGCGCAGGCCAATCTCGCGCCCGGTGAAGTCGCCGAGTTCACTCCGCTCATCGCCAAAATCAACGACGGCCTCGCCAGCGGACGCCGCGCGCAAAGCGACTTCCCCGCCGCGAAGCCGCGCAGCTTCGTGAAGGCGTGGACCATGGCGGACTTCGCCGACCTCGATGCCGTGGGCAAAGGCCGCAACTTCGAAAAGGGCCGCCAAGCCTTCGTGGACGCGCAGTGCCTCGCGTGCCACCGCTTCGGCCTTGAGGGCGGCGGCGTGGGCCCCGACCTCACGGCGGTCAGCGCGCGCTTCAGCCGCCGCGACGTGCTGGAAGCCATCCTCGACCCCAGCAAGGTCGTCTCCGAGCAATTCCAGAACACGAGCGTATGGCTCAAGAACGGCGACGACCACACCGGCCGCCTGGTCAACGAAACCGCCGATTCCCTCGTCCTCGTCCCGAATCAGCTTCAGCCCGACACAAAAGTCACGGTGAAGAAAGCCGACGTGACCAAGCGCGCCTTCTCCAAGCTCTCGCCCATGCCCGCCGGCCTGGCCGACGCGCTGACGAAGGAAGACATCCTCGACCTGCTGGCCTTCATCGAGTCCGCCGGCCGCCGCCAGCATGCGGCGTTTGCGAAGTAACCCCGGCCGGCGCGTGGCCGGCCGCGCCACTTGCCGCGCAGACGGACTAAGTCGTTGCCAGCCGGAGCGCGTTTCCGGCAACGTAGCGGCCAAGTTCATGCTCTTCCTCGTCTTTCAGGTTGGCGCGGATCGTCATGCGATCGAAGCCGCGCGGGTGATCGAGGTGCTCGCGATGGTGGAACTCCGCAAGATCGCCGGCGCGCCGGTGGGCACGGCCGGAGAATTTGTCTATCGCGGTGAGCCAGTGCCGGTGCTGGACCTCTGCCAACTCGCACTGGGCCGCCCGTCCAACCTCCGCCTCAGCACGCGCATCATCCTGCTCCGGCATGAGCCGCAGCGGGGCGTCATGAAGCCGCTTGGGCTGGTCGCCGAGCACGCCACCGAACTGGCACAGAAGAGCCTCACCGAATTCACGGCCGTGGGGGAGGCTCTGATCGCCCCCGACCCGCGCGGGCAGCTGCGCCTGTTGCAGCTGGACAAGCTGCTTTCGCCCGAGTTGCGCGATCTGCTGGCGGTGTATTACTTCACGCAGACGCTGGAAACGGAGCCGACGGCATGAGCTCCCCTACCCATGCTTTCCGAGTTTAAACAACGCCGCCGGAGCGAGCCGGCTGCGGCGGGGCAGACCACCACGCCGACGGTGGCCTTCGCTGCGGCCAAGCCCATGGCTGATTGCTGGCAGCACATCGGGATCTGGGGCAACGGGTCTTGCCCTGAACTGGCCGCGCACCTGCATTGCCGCAACTGCCCGACATACGCCACCGCGGCCATGCGGCTGCTGGACTCGCGTCCGCCCGCCGATTACCGGCAGGAATGGACCGCTCACCTTGCGGCGCAGGCCCCCTCCGCCGATGCTGGCCAGCCATTCCTGGTCTTTCGGATCGGTGACGAATGGCTGGCGTTGGACATTGCCGCCATGGAAGAGGTGGGCGAAGTCAGGCCGATTCATAGCCTGCCCCACCGCCGCGATGGGGTGCTGCTGGGCGTCGTAAACGTGCGTGGAGAATTGCTGACCTGCGTCTCCGTGGGCCGGCTGCTGGGCATCGCCAAGGGCACCGGCGTCGGCGCTCCCCTTCCCGGCGATTCCGCCGGACGTCTGCTGGTGGTGAGCCATGGCGGCGAACGGTTCGCGTTTCCCGTCACCGAGGTGCGTGGAGTCCAGCATCTGACCCTGCCAGCCGATCCGCCATCCCCCGCGCTGGATGACCAGATCATGGGCGCGGCCGGCCGGAGCCGCTTGGAATGGCGCGGGCGCAGCGTGTGCTGTGTGGATGAGGCCAAGTTGTTCTCTGCGTTGAACCGCAGTCTGGCATGAGCAGCTCCCTTCCCAGCGACCTGAGCAGCTTCTCCATGCTCGACCTGTTCCGGGCCGAGGCGGATAACCAGAAAGCCGTGCTCAGTGACGGCCTGCTGGGGCTGGAGAAGGCTGCGACGCCCAACCAGTTGGAGGCGTTGATGCGCGCCGCCCACTCGCTCAAAGGCGCGGCGCGCATCGTCGGACTCGATGCTGCCGTCCGGGTGGCACACGCGATGGAGGATGCGTTTGTCGCCGCGCAGCGAAGCCCCGTGCCCCTCGCTGAAAAACCGGTCGCCGGGCTGCTGGACCGGGAGGACTTGTCGCCGAAATACCGGGGGCAGACCGCATTCACCACGCTGCTCGTGGACATGATGCTGGATGGGGTGGACTTGCTTGACCGCATCGCGCAGACGCCCGAGGCGGAGATGGACAAATGGACGGGCGAGCGCGCGCCGGAAATTGACACCTACCTCGCCAACGTCGCCGCGCTGATGGACGTTCATCTGCAGGCAGAGAAGTTTGCCCAGGCCGGCACCACTCCTTCCACCGGCTCCACTGGAGCCCGCCCTGCGACCACTGCGGGCGACGAGCCGCCCGCTGCCGCCACCGCCACGAAGGATGACCTTGACCGCTCGCTCCGCATCACCGCGGACAGCCTGAACCGACTGCTCGCGCTGGCAGGCGAATCGCAGGTCGAGGCGCGCCGGCTGCGCCCCTTCGGCGAAACCCTGATGCGCCTGAAGCGGCAGCTCACCGACTTGAGCGCTGCATTCGACCATGTGCGCGAGGCGCTGCCAACCGAGGTGCAGACGGGGCAGTTGCGCGAGCGCCTGCACCTGCTGCAGGGCCGCGTCGCCGAGTCGCGCCAATACCTGAACGACCGGCTGATCGAATTGGAACTGCTGGGCCGCCGCTCCTCCACGCTCTCCGGCCGCATGTATGGCGCCGCGCTCGCGTGCCGCATGCGGCCCTTTGCGGACGGCATCCAAGGCTTCCCACGCATGGTGCGCGACTTGTGCAAACGCCTGGGCAAGGAGGCGAATCTCCTGGTCCACGGCGAGGACACGCAGGTTGATCGCGACATCCTGGAAAAGCTGGAGCCGCTCATCACCCAGATGCTCCGCAACGCGTTGGATCATGGGCTGGAATTTCCCGACGATCGTGTGGCCAAGGGCAAGCCCCGCGCCGGTCGACTGACCCTCGAAGCCCGCCACAGCAACGGCAAGCTGCTCGTCTCCGTGGCCGACGACGGGCGCGGCGTGGACGCCCACCGGCTGCGCGAATCCATCGTCCGCAAGGGGTTGGTCGCCGCCGGCACCGCCGCCCAACTCAGCGAGCAGGAACTGCTGGAATTTCTCTTCCTGCCCGGGTTTTCGACCAAGGAAAACGTCACCGAGATGTCCGGCCGCGGGGTGGGCCTGGACATCGTCATGAACATGGTCAAAAGCGTGCGCGGCTCGGTGCGCGTGACCACGACGCTCGGCGAAGGCACGCGCTTCCAGCTCCAGCTGCCGCTGACACTTTCTGTCATTCGCGCCCTGCTGGTGGACATTGCGGGCGAACCCTACGCCGTGCCGCTGACGGCCGTGAGCCGCACGCTCAAACTGGATCACGCGACGCTGGCGGGGGAGGCCGGGCAGCCCAGCTTCGTGCACGACGGCCGACATGTGCCCGTGGTGACCGCACACCAAGTGCTCGAACGTGGCGAACCGCAAGGCTTGAACGGCGAGCTGCCCGTAATCGTGCTGGGCGAGCGCGAGCAATGTATCGGCCTGTTGGTGGACCGCTTCCGGGGTGAACGCGAGCTGGTGGTGCTGCCGCTGGATGCGAAGCTGGGCAAGATTCAGGACATCGCCGCCGGCGCCTTGATGGAGGACGGCGCTCCCGTGCTGATTCTGGATGTGGATGACGTGCTGCGCTCCGCGGAACGGCTCCGCTCCGCCGGCGCGGGTGGCGTGCGGCCCGAATTGTCCGGCGGCAGCATGGCTCGCCACCGCCAGCGCGTGCTGGTCGTTGATGACTCGCTTACCGTGCGCGAACTGGAGCGCAAGCTCCTGCTCGAGCGCGGCTACGAGGTCGAGGTGGCCGTTGATGGCATGGATGGCTGGAACGCGGTGCGCGCGGGCAAGTTCGACCTGGTGGTCACCGACATGGACATGCCGCGCATGGACGGCTCCGAACTCACCCGCCTCATCAAGCAGGACGTGCTGCTCCGCACCACCCCGGTGATGATGATCACCTACAAGGAACGCGAGGAGGACCGCCAGCGCGGCCTGCGGGCGGGCGTGAATGTCTTTCTCACCAAGGGCAGCTTCCAGGACGCAACTTTCCTGAGTGAGGTGGAAAACCTGATCGGCGAGCCGCGTGGGTAAGGCCAGCTTGGACCGCCACGGGCGCGCGCCGGATCAATTCACAAACGTCAGCTCGTTTGTTTCCAGCAGCACTTGCGCGAGCTTCTCCCACGGGTAGAGCCGCAGGCCGCGCGCCGGCGCGGCGAAGTCCCGTTGCGCGTTCCACTGCTTGCCGGTCGCGACCGCGCTGGTGGCCGTCGTTTGCTTCGCGTCGAGCTCCTTGATGACGGGCGACCACGTGAACGTGTCGTTCACCCCGCCCGCGCGTCCGTCCACCACGAAGTCTATCGTCTCGCCCGCTTTCACCATCAGCCGTGGCACGGCCAGCGTGATGGAGTTGCGCAGCGCGACACCCCGCAGCAGCACGCCCGCGCCGCTGTAAACGATTTGGCCCTGCACGCCGTCGCTGTTCTGCCCGCTGTGCGCAAGCGTGCCCTCGATGCTCACAAGCATGTCGTCCATCGCGGTCCAGCGGCGGATGGCGGACTGCGTCAGCATCAGGCCGGGATGCCCGCCGTTGGCGGACAGGTGGAAGTGGCCCGCGCGCGAATCGGGGATGCGCGGCGAAGCCTGGTAAAACCGCGTCTGCGGACTGTAGAGCAGCGGCCAAAACGCACCGACTCGCCCGGTGCGCGAATCCACGTGGCCGAGGCCGTATTCCCACGGCGGCTGGCCGGGCAGCGGGCCTTTGGGGGCGGACATTTCCGTGGCGAGATAGAACAGCGCCAGCTTCAGCTCCGTGTCCGTCGGCGGACGCGAATAGATGAGGCGGTAAAGCATCTTCACGCGGTCGGCGTCGGTGGGCAGGGATTTCAAGTCGCCGCGCTGAACGGTGTTGCGCGCCTGCTCGATGACCAGCGGGCTGTTCATCATGAAGAGCGCCTGCTGCGGGACGATGGTGTTGTTGCGTTGCCCGGTGCTGAGGTCAGGATTCGCGAAGTCAAAAGCGCCGAGCATGTTCGGCAGGTTCGCGCGGTCCACGAGGCCGTAAACGCTGCGGCGGTCGGAATACTCGCCGTCGCTGTCGGGCCGGTCGAGCCGTTCGCCGGGGCCGCCCATCTTGAAGTTCAGCTTGCCGCCGATGTGCAGCACGGTGTCGCGCAGCGCCTCGAACTCCAGCCGCCGGCGGTTCTGCTGCCACAGCCAGCGGTTCTCCGGGTCCACCTGGGCGAAACGCGGGTTGTCCTCGCTGCTCTGCTGCCACGTGTGCGAGAGCAGGATGAGCTTCTGCAACTTCTTCACCGACCAGCCGCCCTCCATGAACTGCCACGCGAGGTAATCGAGCAGCTCCGGGTGCGTGGGCGGGTCGGCGCGGAGGCCAAAGTCGTTCGGGGTCCGCACAATGCCCTCGCCAAACTGGTGCAGCCACACGCGGTTGACCATCACGCGCGCGGTGAGCGGGTTGTCGGGCGAAGCAATTTCCTTCGCGAGTTCAAGGCGGCCGCTGCCATCGCGGAATGGCTCGCGGTTTTCGCCGGAGAGGATTTCGAGGAACTGGCGCGGGACGGTCGGGCCGCGGCTGCCGCGGTTGCCCTTGATATAAACGTAGCTGTCGCGTGGTTGGCCATCGAGGAGCACGACCGCGCGGGGCGGCGCGCCGGGATGCGAGGTGCGGAGGTTGTCCACGACGGCCGCGAGCCGCTGCTGCTCGGCGCGGACGTTCCCCATGTCGCGGACGCGGCGCAGCGACGCCTCGACCTTTTCCTCGGTGAACAAGTGCGCGGGCGAACTCGGGTCGTAAATGACGCGGCGGATTTCCTCCTGCGCGGCATCCGGCAGGCCGGTGGGCGCGGGTGGGATGTTGGTGGTGCCGGAGCGCACGCGCGCGGCGTGCTGGCTGGCGACCTGCCCCCAGCGGGCGTTCGCGTCCACGAAGAGCCGGGCCAGGTTCGTCGCGACGACCGCGATGGAGCCCGGCGGCGAGCCGAGCGCGCGGGCGACGAGCGGGTTGACGGGTTTGGTCGTGTCGTTGGTGGCGGCGGGCGAACGCAGCCGCAGCGCGATGGGCGTGGCTTGTTTCAGGAAGTCGTTGGCCGGCAGGCGCGCAAATTCATGCCAGACTGAGAGCACGGGGTCATGCTTGGCCTTGGCGGCGTCGAGTGCGTCCTTCCAGCCGGCGGCCACGGCCGGAAGCAGGTTGCGGCGCTGCATGAACTGGTTGAGCGAGGCGGTGTTCGTCGGGTTGGCGAAGTCCGCGAGGGCCTTCAGATAATCGCTGATGCGTGCGACCAGCTCGGCCCGGGCGCGGGCCCGCAGGCCGTCCTCGAACTTCTTCAGTTCGGCCTCGGCTTCAGCGAGCGCCTTTTGGAATTCCTTGAACTCAGGGGTGTCCCGGCTGACGGGCAGTTCGATGCCCTCGCGCGGCTCCGTGCTGCTCGCGAAGACGCCATGCAGCGCGTAGTAATCCTTCGTCGGGATGGGGTCGAACTTGTGGTCGTGGCAGCGCGCGCAGCTCACGCTCAAGGCGAGGAAACCCTTCGTCACCACGTCAATCCGGTCATCAATCAGGTCATCGCCATTGTTATTGAGGCGCGGGCCGAGGGTGATGAACCCGAGCGCGGCCAAGTCGCTGCGCGACGGTTGAGAGTTGAAAGTTGAAAGTTGAAAGTTGGGCGACTTGTTCGCATCGGCCTCGGCGACTTTGGACTTTGGACTTTGGGCTTTGGACTCGGCCTCTTCGACCAATCGGTCAGCCGCGATTTGCAGCTTCGCAAACTGGTCGAACGGCAGGTCGTCGTTGAACGCCTTGATGACCCAGTCGCGGTAGGTGTGCGAGTGGAGGTAACGCGTCTCGCCCCGGTTGTTGTTGCGGCGGCCCGTGGTGTCGCCGTAGCGCGCCACGTCGAGCCAGTGGCGGCCCCAGCGTTCGCCGTAGCGGGGCGAGGCCAGCAGGCGGTCAATGACCTTCTCAAACGCCTTCTCCGATTCGTCCGCTAGGAAATCATCCACCTCCTGCAACGTCGGCGGGAGGCCGGTGAGGTTGAACGTCGCACGGCGAATGAGCGTGACCTTGTCCGCGCGCGGCGAGGGCGCGAGTTGCTTGGCCTCCAGCGTGGCGAAGACGTAGTGGTCAATCGCGTTGCGCGCGAGCAGAGCCCAGTCCTTGCGGAAGTCGGGGATGATGGGCTTGAAGATGGGCTGGAAGCTCCAGTGCTGCTTCGGGTCAGTGGGGGCGGCGCCAAATTTGTTGGGCGTATCTTCGCGCGGATCGGGCGCGCCCATGCGGACCCAGGCTTCGAGGTCGGCAATTTGGGACGCGGGGAGTTTCTTGTCATCCGGCGGCATCTGGAGGTCGCGCTCCCGGTAACGGATGGCGCGGACGAGGAGGCTGCGGTCGGGGTTGCCGGGGACGATGGCCGGGCCGGAGTCCCCGCCCTTGAAGAGGCCGTCGCGGGTGTCCACGCGCAGGCCACCTTTCACGCGGCCGGCTTCGGCGGAATGGCATTTGTAGCACTCCTTCACGAGCACCGGCCGGACTTTCTTCTCGAAGAAGTCGGACTGCGCGGGCGTGAGCTTGGGCGCGGGCGCGGCGGACAGCGCGGCAGACCAGGCGAGCAACAAGCCGACGCCTAGGAGCTGGCTGGCAATTGAGCAAGGGGATAACACGCGCATAGGCTGAATCGCAAGGACAGCGACTGGGTTTATACTGGCGGAACAGTGCCCTCGCGCGGGCCAAAACGCAACGGCACGACATGCAGCCCGGAGACAGACAATGCGAAACTCCCCTTCCCCGCTCGCTCTCCCCTCGCGCCCGGCACAGTGGTTGCATTTAACGTGTCGCCTGACAACACTCCGCACGATCTGTCTGACTCTCGACCTCGACTATGACGCGACTCTGGTTTTGCCTCTGCCTCGCCGCCTGCCAAGTGCTGGCGGCCCCCGCACCCGCCCGGCTCGAACTCAAGCCCGGCGATCACCTCGCGCTGCTTGGCAACGCGCTCGCCGAGCGAATGCAGCATGACAACCACTGGGAGACGCTCCTCCACCAGCGCTTCTCGAAGCACAATTTGGTCGTCCGCAACCTCGCCTTCACCGCCGACGAGGTGGACATCAAGACCGAGATCACCATCGAGAATTCCTCCTACTCGAAGGGCGACAAGGTGCTGCCCGCGCGCCTGCGCTCGCAGAATTTCGGCTCGCCCGACCAGCACCTGGCGTTCAGCAAGGCCAACATCGTGCTCGCCTTCTTCGGGTTCAACGAGTCCTTCGCCGGCCCGGCGGGCGTGGCGAAGTTCAAGAGCGACCTCACCCACTTCATCGAGCACACGCGGAAGCAGAATTACTCCGGCAGCGGCGCGCCCCGGCTCGCGCTCGTCTCGCCCATCGCGCACGAGAATCTCGGCAACCCCAACCTTCCCGACGGCAAGGCGAACACCGCCAACCTCAAGCTCTATGCCGACACGATGGCCGAGGTCGCGCGCGATCAGGGCGTGCCGTTCGTGGACCTGTTCACCCCGACGCTCAAGGCTTACGCGGGCTCGCCGTTCAATTTCACCCACAACGGCGTTCACCTGAACACCGACGGCCACAAAGCCGTCGCGCGGCTGCTGGACGAAGGGCTGTTCGGCAAGGCCGGCGCGCCGACGAATTTCAACGAGAAGCTCCGCGCCGAAATCTCCGAGAAGAACTACCAGTGGTTCAACCGCTACCGCGCGGTCAACGGCTACTACATCTACGGCAAGCGCTCGCTCGTGAAGTTCAGCGACGGCGAGCAGCGCAACGCCGACGTGATGGAGCGCGAGCGCGCCGTGCTCGACGTGATGACCGCCAACCGCGACGCCCGCGTGTGGAAGGTCGCCCAAGGCGAGGCCGTGCCGGCGACCATTGACGACGCGAACGTCCCGCCGTTCCTCCCGGTCAAGACGCACTTCGGCGCGGGCCGCGTGGACCGTGAGAAGGCGGCCAACGCCATTCTTAAAGGCGGCATGAGCAGCAAGTCCGGCGAGGCGGATGCGATTGCTTATCTGCCGTCTGCCGAGGCGCTCAAGCAGTTCAAACTCGCGCCCGGCTACGCGATTAACTGCTTTGCCTCCGAGGAGCAATTTCCCGAAATCGCGAACGCCGTGCAGATGTCCTTCGACGCGCGCGGTCGCCTCTGGGTCTGCACGATGCCGAGCTACCCGCAGTATCAGCCGCTCGTGGACCGCGTCGGCAACCGCTCCATGCCGGACGACAAAATCGTCATCCTCGAAGACACCGACGGCGACGGGAAGGCCGACAAATCCACGATTTTCGCGCGCGGCCTGCACGTGCCGACCGGCTTCGAGTTCTACAACGGCGGCGTGCTCGTCGCACAGCAGCCGGACCTCGTCTTCCTCAAGGACACCAACGGCGACGACCTCGCCGACTACTCCGAGCGCGTGCTCGGGGGCTTCGACTCCGGCGATTCGCACCATTCCATCAGCGCGTTCACACTGGGGCCGGCGGGCGAGCTTTACATGCTCGAAGGCACGTTCTTCTACACGCAGGTCGAGACGCCCTACGGCCCGGTGCGGAACCACAACGCCGCTGCCTACCGTTTCGAGCCACGCACGGCGAAGTTCGAGGTGTTCGTCAGCTACGGCTTCGCGAACCCGTGGGGCATGACCTTCGACCGCTGGGGTCAGCCGTTCATCGCCGACGCGTCGCCGGGGCAGAATTTCTGGGCCACGCCGTTCTCGGGCCGCATCATTTTCCCGGACAAACGTCCGACCATGCCACAGTGGATTCAAATGCGCGTGCGCCCGACTTCCGGCTGCGAATTCGTGTCCAGCCGCCACTTCCCCAGCGAGGCGCAGGGCCGCTACCTGCTCAACAACGTCATCGGTGTGCAAGGCGTGCTCCAACACACCGTCGAGGAGAAGGACTCCGGCTTCGCGGGCAAGGAAATCGAGCCATTGCTCCTGAGCGACGACAAGAACTTCCGCCCCGTGGACATGGAGTTCGGCCCCGACGGCGCGCTGTATCTCGTGGATTGGCACGAGCCGCTCATCGGCCACCTCCAGTATTCCATCCGCGACCCGCAGCGCGACAAAACCCACGGCCGCATCTACCGCGTGACCTACCCCGGCAACCCGCTGCTGAAGCCCGCGAAGATTGCCGGCGCGAGCATCGAAGAGTTGCTCAACCTGCTCAAGGAACCCGAGGACCGCACCCGCCAGCGCGCGAAGACCGAGCTTGGCTCCCGCCCCGTGGACCAAGTTATCGCCGCACTCGTGAAGTGGACCAAGGCGCTTAACCGGGGGGACGCGGACTTCGAGCATCACCGCCTCGAAGCGCTCTGGCTCCATCAGGCGATGAACGTCGCCAACGAGCCGTTGCTGAACGAAATCCTCGCCTCGACCGAACCGCGCGCCCGCGCCGCCGCCGTGCGCGTCCACAGCTACTGGCGCGACCGCGTCAACAAGCCCCTCGACACGCTCGCCAAGCTGGTGAAGGACCCGCACTCTCGCGTGCGCGTCGAAGCCATCCGCGCCCTGAGTTTCTTCCCCACCAGCAAGGCCGCCGAAATCGCCCTCGAATCCCTCGAACTCCCGCAGGACCAGTATCTCAAATACGCCCTGGACGAAACCATGCGCACCCTGGAGCGGGCGAAGTAGCAGGAAGCGGGACGCCGACGTCCGCCGCCGCTCGACTCGCGAAAGCCGTCCGAAAAGAGCCCACGGATTCGGGGAAGGCAAAGATGGAAATCCCTCAGTCTTTGTCTTTCCTGAATCTATGGGTTCCTTCCCATCGTCCGGCCGCTTGGGCTGCTAATTCTCTCCTCGAACACACTTCACCACCCTCCAGTCTTTCCTCCGTGAAATCTGTCCTGTTCTCACTCGCGGTCCTCGCGGCTTGTTCGGCAACCGCCGCCGAGCCAGTGCGCTATAACCGCGACATCCGGCCCATCCTCTCGGACAAATGCTTCTTCTGCCACGGCTTCGACGAAAAGAAGCGCGAGGCCGGCCTGCGGCTCGACACCCGCGAAGGCGCGCTCAAGAAAAACGTCATCGTCCCCGGCAAACCGGCGCAGAGCGAGCTGCTCAAGCGCGTCACCACCAAGGACGCGGACGACCACATGCCGCCGGCGAAGTCGAAGCTCGCGAGCCTGACCACGGCAGAAGTCGAACTGCTGCGCCGCTGGATTGCCGAAGGCGCGAACTACGAGGCGCACTGGGCGTTTGTGCCGCTGGCGGGCAGTGTTCAGTCCTCAGTCTTCAGTAATCAGTCTTCAGTAGAGGGCGCGTCAGGCAAGGTGAAGCCACTGAATGCTGGAAACTGGTCACTGAATACTTCCCCCATTGACCAGATAGTCTCCACCGCCCTCGCCGCCCGCAAACTCAAGCTCCAGCCCGAAGCCGACCCCGCGACATTGCTGCGCCGCGTCACCTTCGACCTCACCGGCCTCCCGCCCACGCCCGGTGAAATCGAGAGCTTCCTGCGCGAAATCTCACCTTCTCACCCTCCCACTTTCCCACCTGCCGGCGGAGCAAGTGAGAAAGCGAGAAAGCGGGAAAGTGAGCCGAGCGCTTACGAGCGCGCGGTTGACCGTCTCCTCGCCTCACCGCACTACGGCGAGCGCATGGCCGTGGACTGGCTGGACATCGCGCGCTACGCCGACAGCTAC
>CAZQEW010000010.1:0-57341 GCA_964591495.1 uncultured Klebsiella sp. | reverse complement strand
TCGCCGCCGGCATCGGCCGTCCCGAGCAATACACCCGCATCTTCAGCGGCTTCGATCTGGAGCCGTTCCTCAATGCGAAGAATGACCTAGCCCTGCGCGCCAAGCTCGGCATCGCCCCAGACGACTTCGTCATCGGCAAGGTGGCAAGGCTGTTTGAGCACAAGGGGCATCTGGATTTGTTGGCAGCAGTCCACGGGCTCGCAAGTCGCTATCCAAAGTTGAAGGTGCTGCTGGTGGGGGATGGTAGTTTACGGCCAGCCTTGGAGGCAGCGATCAACGAGTTGCCAGGCGGAGCCCCCCTTCGAGGACGAGTCATCTTTGCCGGGCTTGTGCGGCCCGAGGAGGTTCCAGACTACCTTGGCGTCATGGACGTCGTTGTTCATTTGTCGCGCCGCGAGGGTTTGGCCCGCGTGCTGCCGCAAGCCTTGGCGGCGGGGAAGCCCATCGTTGCCTACGACTGCGATGGAGCGCGTGAAGTGTGTTTGGACAACGAGACTGGCTTCCTTGTGCAGCCTGGAAAGCCGGAAGCGGCGACCTTGCTGTTCTTGAATTTGCAGAAACACCTCGTGGTCGGGCTTGCGGACAAGCTGGCCGGGTGCGAGGTCGAACCCCTGGGGATTGCGCCGCTTGATAACGTCGCGCACTGGCTCGGAGAACTCCTCACCAAGCCCGTCCTCTGCGAGCGCTTCGGCGCACGTGGCCGCGAGCTGGTGAAGGAAAACTTCCCCGTGCAGCGCATGGTGGATGAGTTGCACGCGCTGTATCTGCGGCTTCAAACTGACCAATCGGCGACCGGCAATCGGCGATCGGCACTCCCATGACTTTCCCGCACAGCGCCTACCTGCTCGCGTTCCTCGGCGGCGCGCTGACAACTGCTGTGGCGCTGCCACTGTGGCGGGCGTGGTGCGTGCGGACGGGCCTCGTGGACGATCCCGGCCATCGCAAAATCCACGACACGCCCATTCCGCTTGCGGGCGGACTGGCGGTGCTCACGGGCTTGCTCGTGCCGCTGCTGCTCGGCGCAGTGGCGCTACAACTCAACGTGCTGCCCGCCGGCGCGGTGGAGAAAATCAGCTACGGCTTCGAGAAGCGCGGCCTGCAACTCGCCGCCATCCTCGTCGGCGCGCTGGGCATGGTTTTACTGGGCTGGCTGGACGACAAACACGAGCTGCGCGCCGGCCCGAAGTTCGCCACGCAGCTTGGCATCGCGCTGCTCGTCGCGCTGGCGGGCGTGCGGATCAAGCTGTTTCCCGAAAGCCCGCTCTCGCCCTTGTTGAGCTGCGGCGTGACCGTGCTGTGGATTCTCACCGTCGTCAGCGCGGTCAACATCATGGACAACATGAACGGCCTCTGCGCCGGCCTCGGGGCCATCGGCGCGGCGGCGTTCGGCGCGACGGCGGCGATGCAGGGGCAATACCTCGTGGCGTCGTTGGCGCTGCTGGCGGCCGGTGCGCTGGCGGGCTTCCTGCCCTACAACTACCCGAAGGCGAGCGCGTTCCTCGGCGATTCCGGCAGCCATCTGACCGGGTTCCTCCTCGCGGTGCTGGCAATTCTCCCGCACTTCTACACGGCGCAAAATCCGCGTCCCCTAGCGGTGCTCGCGCCGTTGCTGGTGCTTGCGGTCCCGCTGGGCGACATGGTGTGCGTGATGTGGATCCGCTGGCGCGCGGGCAAGCCGGTCTGGGTCGGCGACACGAACCACCTCTCGCACCGGCTCGTGCGAATCGGCTTGGGCAAGCCGCAGGCCGTCGCGCTCATCTGGACGCTGCACGTGGCCGCGGGCGCGGTGGCGGTGTGGCTGGGATCGTGACTAATTCTGCCGGGCGAGCAGAAACTCCAACAGATCCGCAGCTTCCTGGGCAGTCAACGCAGCAAGGAGGCCTTCGGGCATCGCGGAGAGGGCGGACTCACGGGTGCTGGCGACTTGCGCGGCCGGGATGCGGCGGTCGGTGCCGTCTTCGAGGCGGAGGAGCAGCTCGGCGGGCGTGCGCGACTTGAGGAAGCCGGTCAGCTCGGTGTCGTCGCGGAGAATGACCGAGTGGGTGCGGTGCTCGGGGGCGACGAGGAGGTTGGGCTGCGTGATGTGCGTGAGCAGCGCGGCGCGGTCGTATTTGCGGGCGATTTCGGTGAGGTCGGGGCCAAAGTCGCGGCCTGCGCCGTGCGCGCGGTGGCAGCGGACGCACTGGCCGCCGGACTCGTTGGCGAAGACGGCGCGGCCGCGCTTGGCATCGCCGCGCAGCGCGAGCACTTCGGACGGGGCGAAGTCCGAGCCAAGCGTGCGGCGGCGTTGCTCGGGCGGGAGAAAACGCTGGAAAAGGTCGCGGACGAGCGCATTGGTGTTTCGGGAGATGCCAGCAACGAATTGGTTGTGAACGGCGGTGGGCAAGTCATTTGCCACAAGCGCGGTTCGCAAAAAGGCGCTGTTGCCAGTGAGCTTAGTTTCCTCGTCCGCGTTTGGACCCTTTAGCTCTTCAATCCATTTGGCCACCAGCCTTATCCCCGCCTCATCCGCCGTCCGCGAACCCGTCATCGGCATGTGGCCCGCACCTTCCGTCGCGATGCGCCAGAGCAGTGCGGAGCTGTAGGGCCGGCCCGGCGCGATGACGCGCGCATCGGTCAGACCGAAGTCGCCGCGCGTGGGCTTCACGTCAAGGACGCGCGCGGAGTCGAGCTTCTTGTCAATGTTCAGGTGCGAGGGGACGGCTCCGCCCGCGCCGTTGCGGTGGCAGGCGGCGCAGTTGGCGTGCAACCACGAGCGGGCGCGGGCTTCGAGCGGCTCATTCGCGTTGTGCGGGTTGACGAGGCGGGCGAGGTTCTTCGGCAGGTTTTTCACTTCCATCAAGCCGCGCTCTTCCAGGCGGCGGAGTTCGCTGGGTGCATTGGTGGTCGCGCCCTTCGCGGGGGCGTAGTCGGCCGCACCGAGTTGCAGCCAGTTGAAGCCGACGGTTTCGCTCGCCCATGCGTTGTGGCAGCGGAGGCACTCGGAGCGGCTGTGGAAACGCCACGCCAGCTCGCGGCGTCCGCCGGGCGCGGCGGCGTCGGTCACGTTGAACACGTCGCTCGCGCCTTCGCTGGGGACGAGCGCGGCGTCGGTCTGCGCGGCGTTCCAGCGGTAGGTGTAGGGGTTCCAGCCCTGGCCATCGAAGTGCATCAACTGCGTCTCGATGCGGCGGGCGCTGGCGGGCTCGCCGCGCTTCATCTCCAGCGTGAGCGTGCGCGCGAGGACGGTGTCCGTGGGGAAATGCCACATGAAGCCGGAGATGACCTTGCGCGCGTTGGTGGTGGCGATGACGCCGTCGCCAGGAATGGCGAGGTGGTGCTGCGCAACCGCGCCGTCGTTCCACATCGGCGCGACAGGCTTGTAAGCCTCCACGCCGGACGCGGGCGCGAGCGGCTTGAGCGAGGCAAAGAGGCCGGTCTCGGAGAGCTTGCGCGGGAAGGCCTGGTTCGCGGGCGGTGCGGGGTTGGGCACGAAGCGGTAGATGCCGCCCTGATGGTCGAGGATGAGCAGCTCGTGGTCGGCGTCCTCGGCGAAGGAGACGGGTTTCAGCACCGTGTCGCAGAGTTCGTCGTTGGACAGCAGCTTGTCGCCGTCATGGCGGAGCGCCCAGAACTTGCCGGTCTCCCAGTCGCCGTAGATGTAAGCGCCGTTGAGCTTCGGAAACTTCTTCCCGCGATAGAAGCGGCCGCCGGTCACGCTCGCGCCCTCGCTGTGCGGGATGGCGACGATGGCCGGCAGGATGGGGCCGGGGCCGGGCTTGATGTCCGTGCGGACGCGGGTGTTCGGGCCTTCGGTGATGGCCCAGCCGTAGTTGCCGCCGCGTTTCACGCGGAAAATCATTTCCCACTGCTCCCAGCCCACGTCGCCAACCCACAGCATGCCGTCCGGCCCGAACGCGGTGCGGAACGGATTGCGGAAGCCGAACGCCCAGACCTCGCCGCGCGCGCCGGGCGTGGTGACGAAGGGATTGTCCTTGGGCACGGCGTAGTTGTTCGTGCCCTCGGTGCGGTCCACGTCGATGCGCAGGATGGCCGAGAGCAGGTCGGAGATGTCCTGGCCGGTTTTGCGCAAGCCATCGGGCGGGTCCGGCTCGGCGGCGTCGCCGGTGGAGAGGTAGAGCATGCCGTCGGGGCCGAAGACGAGCGTGCAGCCGTTGTGGCCGCCGCCGAGCCACGAGATGATGGGCCGCTCGCTGGCGGGGTCGAGGCGGAGCGGTTCGAGCGACGTGGCGGTGAAGCGCGAGACGCGCGCGCCGTTCTCGCGGTTGTAACCCTCGTTGTGGTTCACGAAGACGAAGCGGTTCGTCGCGAAGCCGGGATGGAAGGTGAAGCCGATGGGCCGGGCGGCGGAGCGGAACTCGCGGCAGTCGAGCGCGAGGTCGGTGTTCGTGCCGGGGTCGCTGGGCCGGAAGGAAAGGAGCTTGCCGCCCTCCTGCATCACCACCCAGCGGTCGCTGCCGGGCTGACGCATGAACTCGACGGGGCGGTCAAAGGTGCGCTGCGGATAGACGCGCTCGACGGTGAACGGCGCGGGCGGGTTCGGCGAGCCGGTGACGCGCGAGGTGGTCCACGGCGTGCGCGGGGTGGCAGCCGCACAGGAAAGCAGCACTCCAAACGCGAGAAGGGGGCGGAGAAAAGTTAGGCCGCTCATGTGGTCAGCGGCGTTTTAATCGGCAGAGGGAAGCTTGGCGAGCCAACTTCTTTTACTGGTAGTTCAGGCCACCGGCCATGCGGAGGGAATCGGGGTCCGGCACGACCGGGAGCGCCAAGCCCGCTCCGACGGTGAACGGATTGACGGTGGCACTTGTGCGCTGGGCGGGATGGGTAATGTCATTATACCGATCAGCAAAGGTGCGGAAGGAACCTTTCCAGACCCAATTTTCGACGTGCCCGTCCGCGAAGGAAATCGCCGCTCCATAGTTGTGGCGAGCGGATGGAGGATTCCATGCTGTCCAAGTGCCCGCCTGCAGCACGCTCAACGGCCGGATGCCCGCCGCGCCGTTATCAATACTGACGGGGTTCTCCTCCAGAAAGATGATCAGGTCGGAAGGTTTCTGAATCTCAGCGAGCCGTTTGACGCTACGCGCTTCAACTGAACAATTCACCCCCACGGACATTGCATAGGAGCGGTGGTGCGGCGTTCCCACGGTGCCCGCCACTGTCTTGGCCCGCGTGCCCGGGCAGACGTAAATCTTCTCCGTGTTGTGGTAGGAGAAGAGTTTTCCATTACGGATCTCGTTGGTGTAATTCGGTCCACCGAGCTGAACGTTGCCTTGAATCCAAGCGTTGGGCTCCGCCGAGGTGGAGGCCGCCGGCGCGTTATTGTTGGAGATAATTCTGTCCTCGTGGTCGTCCGAGTAGAGCGTGATGGCCAACTCAAGCTGCTTCAGCCCGTTGAGGCATTGGGTGCCGTGGGCCTTGGCCTTGGCCTTGCTCAAGGCCGGCAACAGCATCCCGGCGAGGATCGCAATGATGGCGATGACGACGAGCAGTTCGATTAGGGTGAAGCCGGCAGACGCGGGGCGGTTCGTTTTCATGTGAGGCGTGTCGGTCGCAGGGTCGGCCTACTTATCCGGCGAAGTCACACGCTTGTCAATTCGCCGCCCGGACGCGCATCATCCGTCGCCATGCATTCCGCCCGCCGCCACTTCGCCAGCGACAACTACGCCGGGGTCTGCCCAGAAGCCTGGCAAGCCCTGGAAGCCGCCAACGCCGGGCATGCGCCGAGCTACGGCGATGACCCTTGGACCGCCGAGGCCGCCGACCTGCTGCGCGAAACCTTCGGCATGGCCTGCGAGGTGTTCTTCGTCTTCAACGGCACGGCGGCAAACTCCCTCTCGCTCGCGGCGCTCGGCCAGTCCTACCACAGCGTCCTGTGCCACGAGACCGCGCACGTGGAGACCGATGAGTGCGGCGCACCGGAGTTCTTCAGCAACGGCATGAAGGTGCTCACCATCCCGGGCACGAATGGCAAGATTGACCCGGCCGGCATCGAGCGAATGGTGAAAAAGCGCACGGACGTGCATTATCCGAAGCCCCGTGCCGTGAGCGTCACGCAAAGCACCGAGCTGGGCACGGTCTATTCCATCGGGGAGCTGAAAGCCATCTGGGCCAAGACCAAGCAGCTCGGCCTGAAGCTGCACATGGACGGCGCGCGCTTCGCCAACGCGGTCGCCTCCCTGGGCTGCGCCCCGCGCGAGGTGACGTGGGAGGCGGGCGTGGACGTGCTGTGTTTCGGCGGCACCAAGAACGGCACGGCGGTGGGTGATGCCGTGGTTTTTTTCAACCGCGAGCTCGCCCATGAGTTCGACTACCGCTGCAAACAGGCCGGCCAGCTCGCCTCGAAGATGCGCGTGTTGTCCGCGCCCTGGGTGGGAATGCTCAAGAGCGGCGCCTGGCTGCGACACGCCGCCCACGCGAACGCCATGGCCGCGCTGCTGCATGATGAACTGGTGAAGCTGCCGGAGTTGCGGCTGATGTTTCCGCGTCAGGCGAACGCCGTGTTCATCGAGATGCCGCCCTGGTTGATCGTCGCACTCCGCCAAGCGGGCTGGAAGTTTTACACGTTCATTGGCCAGGGCGGCTGCCGCCTCATGTGCGCGTGGGACACGACGGAAGCGGATGTGCAAGCCTTCGTGACCGACGTAAAGCGACTGCTGATCGAGGCCCCGAAGGACATCCCCGTGGACGCGGCGAACCATCGGAAGCTGTGAGCGAGCCGACCAGCTGTGGCGGCGCCCTGTGAGCGCCAAACCACGTAGAAGGTAAGGCGCCGGTTCGGCAATCAGAGGCCGCCACCCAACGAGCGAAGCGAATTCCTTTCCCTCGGACAGCGCTTGTCCCACCGCCGCCCGCAGACTGGCGGCGTGAAAAACATCCTCCTGCTCAATTGGAATCGTCGCTCCGAAACGGTGGCCAGCTTTGGCCGGGCCACCCTGCACCGCCACCGTGACGGCCGCTACGAACTGCGCGGCGGCTCGGCGGCCGACCGGGCGGAGGCCTGCGAGTGGGCTTCCCTGTTCCAGCATGATGCCGTCTTCGCCGCCGAGCCGGCCGAGCGGTCCCGAACCACAATCCGTTGATCCGGTCTTCCGCCCTCGGCGTCGCCGCGCACTGGATGAACATTTGACCGGCTCCCGGTGCTCTCCTAAAGTCCGCGCCTTGTTTATGAAGGTTCTGATTTGCGACCCAATTTCACCCAAGGGGATTGAGCTGTTCAAGCAGCGCCCCGAGTTTCAGGTCACGGTGCTGGACAAGCGCCTGTCCGAGGCCGAACTGCTGCCCATCGTCGCCGATGTTGAGGCCATGGTCGTGCGCTCCGAAACAAAGGTGTCAAAGAAGGTGCTCGAAGCCGCGCCAAAGCTCCGCGTGGTGGGCCGCGCCGGCGTGGGTGTGGACAATGTGGACGTGGAGGCGGCCACTCAACGTGGCGTGGTGGTGATGAACACGCCGGCCGGCAACACGCTGACCACCGCGGAACTGAGCTTCGCGATGATCCTCAACCTCGCGCGCAAGGTGCCCCAGGCGCACGGCTCGATGGTCGCCGGCAAAACGATGTGCTGCACCGCCGGACCCGGTCGCCGGCAAGTGGGACCGCAAGCTGTTCATGGGCGTGGAACTGCACGGCAAGACGCTCGGCGTGCTCGGCGCGGGCCGGATCGGCACCGAAGTGGGCAAGCGGGCGCTGGCCTTCGGCATGAAGGTGCTCGCCTACGATCCATTCCTCACCGAGGGCCGCGCCAAGGCGCTGGGCTTTGAGCTGGCGGCGGAGGTGGACGCAATTTACGAGCACGCGGACTTCATCACGGTTCACCTGCCGGTCACGGAGCAGACGCGCGGGATGTTGAACACCGCGGCCTTTGCCAAGATGAAGCCCGGCGTGCGCATCGTGAACTGCGCGCGCGGCGAGATCATTGCGGAAAACGACCTGCTGGCAGCGCTGGACTCGAAGAAGGTCGCGGGCGCGGCGCTGGATGTGTTCTGCGTGGAGCCGATGACGGCGGATCATCCCTTCCGCAAGCACCCGTCGCTCATCCTCACACCGCATCTGGGCGCGAGCTCCGAGGAGGCGCAGGAGAAATGCGGGATCGAAGTCGCCGAGGTCATCACTTCGTATCTGCTCACCGGCGAGGTGCGCAACGCGGTGAACCTGCCCTACCTTGACGCCAAGACCTTCGAGCAGGTGAAGCCCTACATGGCGCTGGGCGAGGCGCTGGGCAAGCTCCTCGCGCAGGTCGTGCCGCAGCAGATCGACCGCGCGCACATCACCTACGGCGGCAAGGCGCAGGAGCTGCCGAACATTGACCCCATCACGCGCTCGGTGCTGATGGGCTTCCTCGCCCGCGCGGCGGTGAAGGACTTGAATCCGATCAACGTCCGCGGCATCGCCGGGACGCTGGGCATCACGGTCGAGGAGAAGCGCTCGAACGAGCCGGTCACGTTCAACGAATGGCTCCACGTGCAGCTCTTCAAGGGCACGGAGAAGGTCGGCTCGGCCGGCGGCACGTTCTTCGGTTCGCCGAACAACCCGCGCATTGTGCGGCTCTTCAGCAACCCGCTGGAGATCCCCCTGCACGGCACGTTCCTGATGTTCAACAACCTGGACCGGCCGGGCATCGTGGGCCACGTCGGCACCGTGCTGGGCAAACACGGCGTCAACATCGCGAACCTGAGCCTGAGCCGCGATCACGCCGGCGGGCATGCTCTCTCCGTGTTTCATGTGGACAGCGAACCGCCGTTGGAACTGCTCGAGGAGCTGCGGCGCGACCCCGTCTTTAGCAATGTCCGCGTGGTGAAACTCTGAACACGGTGCGCCTCATGAAACCCATCCTGCCGCTCCTGTTCCTGACCGCTGCCGTCCAGGCCGCCGAACCGAAGGACTCCAAGTCCACCGTCACCGCCCCGCCGCCGCCCAAGCCCACGGTGAAGGCGGACGACCTCTTCCCCCCAACCGTGCTCGCGCGCGGCAAGGGCTTCGAGGTCAACAGCAAGCAGCTTGACGAGGCATTTCTGAACTTCCGCACCGCCGCCGCCTCGCGCGGGCAGCCGCCCATCCCCGAGGACAAGCGGCTCGAAACGGAGAAGAAGCTGCTCGACCGGCTGATCGTCGTGCAGGTGCTCTCCCGCAAAGCCACGGCAGCGGACAAGGCCAAGGGCCAGGCCACGGCCGACAAGATGCTGGCTGAATTCCGCAAGCAGGCCGGCACGGAGGAAGGCTTCCGCCGGCAGATCGCCGCGCTGGGGATGACGCCCGAAAACTTCGCCGCGCAGTTCACCGAACGCGCCATCGTCGAGGAAGTCGTCAACCGCGAAGTCCGCGACCCGATCCCGGTAACGCCACAGCAGGTGCGGAAGTTCTACGACGAGAACCCGAAGCGCTTCGAGCAGCCGGAAAACGTCCGCGCCGCGCACATCCTGCTGGCCACCCGTGATCTCGCCACCAACGCGGAGCTGCCGGCCGACAAGCAGAAAGCCCAGCGCGACCTGGCAGAGGCGCTGCTGAAACGGGCCCGCGCCGGGGAGGATTTTGGCAAACTGGCCAAGGAATTTTCACAGGACCCCGGCTCGAAGGAGCGCGGCGGGGAATACGTCTTCACGCGCGGCCAGATGGCGCTGGAGTTCGAGACCGCCGCATTTGGGATGCGTCCGGGCCAGATCAGTGACGTGGTCACCACTCCCTACGGTTTCCACCTCATCAAGGTGTTTGAGCGCAGCGCGGCCAAGACCATCGAGTTCGACAAGATCAAGGACCGCATCCGTGAGAATCTCCAGCAGGAGGAAGCCGACAAGCAGCTCCCTGCCTATCTGGAGAAAGTGAAGAAGGAGGCGGGCGTGGAAATCGTGGAGGAGAAGTATAAGTAGTCCGGACGGGTGTTCTCCCGGCGATCGCGGGAGTTACGCCCGCAGCGTTCGAGTGCAGAGCTTGTTGCAGGCCGCATGACCTCCCTCCCAATTGCCCTCACCATCGCCGGCTCGGACAGTGGCGGTGGTGCCGGAGTCCAGGCCGACCTGAAGACCTTTGCCGCACTGGGCACCCACGGAACCAGCGCCATCACCTGCCTCACCGCGCAAAACCCCAAGGGCGTCACCGGCATTCAGCCGACCAAACCCGCCATGGTCCGCGCGCAGATCGAGGCGGTATTTGCCGAACTCCGGCCGGCAGCCGTGAAGACGGGCATGTTGTTCGACAAGGGCATCATCCAGGCCGTGGCGAGTTCCTTGTCCGCCCTGCGCGCCCCCGGCATGCCACTCATCGTGGACCCTGTGATGGTCGCCACCAGTGGGGCGCGGTTGCTCCAACCCGCCGCCCTGCGCGCACTGCAACAGGAACTTCTCCCGCTCGCGACGCTCACCACGCCCAATCTGGATGAGGCTGAAATCCTCGTCGGCACCAAGCTCATGTCCGTCGATGACCTGCGCGCAGCGGCCCGCGCCATCCACGCACGGTTTGGCTGCGCAGCGCTCGTGAAAGGCGGGCATCTGCGGGGACATCCCGAAGCCGTGGACGTTTTGTTCGATGGCCGGCGGGAAGTGCTCTTGTCCGCGCCGTTCGTGCGCGGCGTATCGACCCACGGCACGGGCTGCACTTATTCGGCAGCCATCGCCGCGCATTGCGCCCGGGGTCGCTCCCTCGTGCAGGCGGTGCGGTTGGCCAAGAGCTGCATCACGCGGGCCATCGCCGGCAGCCGGCGGGTGGGGAAACATTCCGTGTTGAACCCATTCGCCTGAGTTCAAGTCGGGCTCAGTCGAAGTCCGAACAGCTCATGAAGTAGTGGCAGCGGGGACAGCGGAACTTGCACTTCTGGTTCTCCAGTTCGTGCCCGCAACGGGGACACCACTTCCAATACTCGCCCTCCCCTGCCCCGCCTTCGGGTTCGGTGGTGGGCGGCGGCGGATTGGAGGCGGCGGACCCGGGAATCGTCACGACGACTTGTTACGGGGATCGGCCACCGCTTGCAAGTTTGAGAGCAGCCCAGTTCAAGCGCGTCCCATTCGCATACGTGGGAACGGCAAAACCGGCCCTGCCGGCTCCAAACCGGGCGGATTCGCCACCCCGGATCAGGAATAACCCTGAGGGGCCGGATAATTTCTCGGCCCCGCCTGATTTCGGCACTGACGCTGCTTTGAGAACAGCATGTCCAACATGATGCTCCTCGCCCTGCGAAGCGCGCCATGCCCATCAGTCGCCGCCTTCCTTGCGGTTACGGACAGCCCCCAAACATCCCCCTGAGGCGAGCCGGGCGTTCCCGCCCGCTACTCGCTACCTGAGAACGACACCGGCGGCCGCACAAACGGCCGCCGGTTGCGTTTTTCCCTTTCGCGCCGCGCGCAACCTCTGCTATGCACCCGCGCCGTGACCCACCCGGCGCCCAGCGTGCTGTTGTTGATTCCGGCCTACAACGAGGAGGAACGCATTGAGCCAACCCTCCGCGAATACGCCGCGTATTTCCGCGCCCATTACCCGGGGCGCTTCGAACTGCTCGTGGTGCTCAATGGCTGCCGGGACAACACCCTGGCCGTCGTGCAGTGCGTCGCGGCGGACTTCCCCGAGGTGCAGGTAGAAAATTTCCCCGCGCCCATCGGCAAGGGCGGAGCGCTCATCGAAGGCCTTCGCCACGCGCCCAAGGTGGACCTCATCGGCTATGTGGACGCCGACGGTGCGACCCCGCCTGAGGCCTTCCACCGGCTCATCGGCCACACCGCGTGGGCGGACTGCGTGATCGGTTCGCGCTGGCTCGAGGGTGCCGTCCTTCACCAGGCCCAGCCGCTCTTCCGCCGGTTCACGAGCCGCTGCTTCCACGCCATCGTCGAGCTGCTCTTTGGCATGGGCATCGCCGACACGCAATGCCCCGCGAAGATCGCTCGCCGTGAAGCCATCGAGGCCATCCACGGCCAGCTTCGCATCGCCGACCTCGCCTTCGACGTGAACCTGCTCTACTCGCTGACCCATGCCGGCTTCAAGGTGCTCGAACTGCCGACCGAATGGACCGACAAGCTCGGCAGCAAGGTGACGAGTTCGCTCTTCCGCTCTTCCGCCATCATGTTCCTCTCCACGGTGCGGCTGCGCTTGGTTTATTCGCCGCTTTACGGGCGCCTCCAACCCCTGCGGTGGGTTGGCGACCGCCTCTATGCGGCCCTCCGCGCGCCCGTGCGGAAGAAGCCGTAGCCGGAAAGTGCCTGCCGCTCAGGAACGCTGACCTTGACCAAGGGGGCCTTCGCGACGTCCCCAGGTGAAAAACACCGCCGCCGCCAACAGCGCCAAACACGCCACATTAAGCACCTGAACCACGAGGCGGAACGCGGCCATCGGCTCCACCCCGTCCAGCTTGGGCTGCACCCACCACAGGCCGCCGGCAAAACCCGCTGCGATGGCCACCAGCCACGGCACGATGGCAAAGCGCTCGCGCGCGAGGAGGTTTTGCACGAGCACGTTCGCCAGCACGAGGCAGAGGATGCTCCACACAAACCACGGCACCAGCGGCGCAGCGGGCAGGAACTCGCCCGGGTTGCGGAAATACACCACCCGCAGCGGCAGCGTCGGCACCAGCGAGCAGACCAGCGCCACCGCGCCGCCCAACACCGCCGTGCCCAGCAACGTGTGCCGCAGCGCCGCGTCCGCGCCCGTGCCGCCGGCGATTTTCGGGAACATCACGCTGGCGATGGGCAGCGTGAACTGGCTCAGGCCAAAGCCGACGATCACGCCCGCCCCGTAGAGGCGCGTCAGGTTCCGGTCGAACTGGCTTTGCACGAACAGCGTGTCCGCCGCGCCGATGAACGTCACCGCGCCCAGCCCCAGTGTGAGCGGGACCACGCGCGCCAGCCACGGCCGCCAGTGGAACCCGCCGCCCCTTGCCCGCCACACTGCCCGTGTAGCCCACGCCGCCAGCGCCAACGCGGCGAACTGGCTGACGAGCGAGGCCGACATGCCACTCGCCGCCTGGCCACCGAGCACCGCGACGAGAAGCACAATCATCGAAAACCTGCCCACGCCATCGATCACCAGCGTCCAGCCCAGCCCGGCGAAATCCTGCTGCCCCTGCAGCACGCCGCGCAGCACCGGCAGCAGCAGCGTCGTCAGGCCCAAGCCGAGCGTTGCCAGCAGCGCGTTGGGGTTGCTGATTTTGAAGGTGGCACAAATCGGGCCGCTGGCCGCCCAGCCGGCGATGAACGTAACCAGCCACACGCCCGCCATCGCCCACAGCACCGAGCGCACCGCCGCGCCGAGGTCAGCTTGCTCGGCCGGGGTTTTCGCCACCGCGGTTTGCAGGGCGAACACCGATTGCAGACCCGCCGCCGGGACGCCCAGCAGGATGAAGAGTTTGAGCATCGTCTGGAACACGCCGTATTCGGCGGCCTCCATTTTGCCGGCGATGGGATGCACCGCGAACATGAACAGGCCGCAGCCGAGGTTCGCCGCAACGAGCCAGCCGGCCTGCTTGAAGAAGTGTTTGCCCGAGTCAGCGCTCACGCGGGGAGGATGGTTTCGAGCGTCACCGGCACCTGCTCCGGCGGCTTGGGTTGCGGGCGGGTGAACAGGCCTTTCCAGAAGCCCAGCCCGTAGCAGACGTGCGACACGACGATGAGCGGCGCGACGCGCGCAGCGTTGAACAGGCAGTGCGAACTGGAAGCCAGTGTCTGCGCCAGCACCGCGACGGCGTAGAGCGCGAGCGGCCAGAGCAAGAGTTTCGGCAATAGCGGCGTAAGCACGAGGTAGAGCAGGAACAGCGGCGGCACGAAATTCGGCGCGGAGCCGAGTGTGGGATGCAGGCGGAACTGTTCTGCGCGGCCGCGACCGTAGTTCATCAGCATCTGGCAGAACGCGCCGAGCGTGCGGCGCGGCCGCCGGTGGACGATGAACGCCGGGTCGTATATCAGCTTGCCGCCGCGCCGCTGCAACTCGTCCATCAGCGCGTTCTCCTCATTCGGATACAGCGCCTCGTCGAAGCCGCCAGCGGCAAGCAAGGCCTCGCGCCGGCCCATGAGATTGCAGAGAATCAACTCCTTCTCGCCGCTCGCCCGCGCCTTGCCGACCGGCGTGTAGCGCGCGCGACTCGGCCCAAACGCCAGCCAGCTTCCCATCACGGCGGCGAAGGCCTGCTCCAGCGGCGGCGCGTCCGGTGGGCAAACGTTTGGCCCGCCGACCATGACGACGCTTGGGGCAGCCAAGTGCCGCACCGCTCGGCTTAGGTTGTCCGGCGGCGGCAGCGAGTCGTCGTCGAGGAAGTAAATCCAATCGCCCTTGGCAGCGCGCAGCGCAGCGTTGCGCTGCACGGAGGGCTGTTTGCCCCGGACGACGATGATTTCGAGTTTGGCTGGCGGATAATCCAGCGCCCGCGCGGCGGCAAGCGCCAGCGGCTGTTCGTCACCTGGCCGGGTCGGAATGATGATCGTGACGAGCGGAGCGGTCATGCAGCGCGCTGCTTCGTGAGACACCGTATCTGTTCGACTTTTGTCACGGCTGGGCGCGCAGGAATTTGACCAGCAGACGCGTCAGGCGTTCGAGCTGCGCCAGTTCCACCCACTCGTCGGCCGTGTGCGCTTGCGCGATGTCACCGGGGCCGAGGAGGACGCTGGGGATGCCGCCGCTGGCCAAGACCGCCGCATCCGAAAAGTAATCCACCCCCAGCGCGCGACGCTGTCCGGCGCAGTGCGTGAGCTGACGGACGAGCGGGAGGTTCGGATCCGTCTCAAGCGCAGGGCACGGCGCGTTCTTCGTGTCGGCCAGTTCCGCGTCCACGCTGAGGCGGCGCAGGAGCGAATTGATTTCTGCGAACACGCCGGCATCCGACTCGCCGGGCAAGGTGCGCCGGTCAATGAGGATTTCGCAACGGTCGGGGACGATGTTCGGCTGCCTGCCGCCCGCGATGAAGCCCACGTTAACTGTCGCATGGCCGAGCAGCGGGTGCGTGCGGCGCTTCAAGGTGGTGGCGTAGCGCGTCTCCAACTCCTCGACGACGCGAGCCATCGCATGGACGGCGTTCCGGCCAAGGTGCGGCTTGGAGCCGTGCGCGGATTTGCCATGCGTGGTGAGGCGGAGCCAGAGGTCGCCCTTGTGCGCGGTGACGACCTTGCAGATCGTCGGCTCGCCGACAATGGCGAGGTCGGCCTTGAGTTTTGACTTCGCCAGCGCCCGGCTGCCGCTCTGGTTGTTCTCCTCGTCCACAAGGGCGGTGAGGATGATTTCAGTTTGGCCCGGGCGAGGGCCCTTGGCGGCGATTTCGAGCAGCGCCGCGAGATACACAGCGATGCTGCCCTTCGTATCGCATGCGCCCCGGCCATGCAGGCGGCCGGCCTTCGCCACGGGCTTGAAGCGCGCGTCACAGTCCACGCCCACGGTGTCCATGTGCGGCGCCAGCAGAATGCGGCGGTGGGCCTTACCGCCAGCAGGCGTGAGGCGAATGAGCAGGTTCGAGCGGCCGGTAAAAACTTCCTGCCATTCAAGCTCAAGCCCCGCACGATCCGCGGTGAAGGCCAGGAAGTCCGCAACGCGCCGCTCGCCGGTCAATTCAGCGCGACCCGGCAGGAACGCGGGGTTGACGCTCGGCAGGGCGATGAGCTCACGGAGGAGCCGGTGGGCAGCGACAGGCATGTGCGGGCCGAAGTTAGGCGCGGGTAGCAGAGGTGTCGAGCTGGGCGTGATCCTAGAGCCGGCGGTCGTCGAGCGACTGTGAAATCACACTGGGATTTGGGCGCGGGCGAAGCAGGTGCGCGATGATGCCGCCGGCCACGACCAGCAGCGCGACGGCGGCGGCAAGATAGGCCCAGCCGCCGCGCCGTGTGCCGGTGTCCGCCAGCGCCAACTGAGCGGCCAGCTGGTTGGTAGTCCCCGGTGCGTTAGTCATCAGCGCAGCCTGGGCCACGTTTGTCTCGGATGTGGGCGAAGAAGGTTTGGGACGGACGGCCGCGGGAGCGTTGGTCTTTTCAGCGCGCTCGGTCACCTTTGCGGCAACAGCGGCAGGTGGCGGGTTTGATGCCGGCGCGACGACTTTCTCGGGGGACTTGGACGCGAGCGGCTTCGGGGCTGGCGGGAGAGGAGTGATCACGGGAATGTTGGGGAGGGCAGCAGGCGCACTGGCGGGAGCGTTGGTGGCGAGCCTGACCGGTGCTGGATTCGTGCTGGCAGCAACGGCCTTTGCCACGGTGATTGCATGCAGATTCGTCGCGCGCGGAGGCGTCGGAGGAGGCACAATGACGCGCGCTTCAAGCGGCTTGGCCGGAGGCGCGCTGGTGACGGCGGGGCGGAGCAACTCGACTTTTGCCAACGCATTGGAAGCCTCGATCACGCTCTTGGGCTGGCGCTGTGCGGGCGGAATCACGGAAGGGAGCGTCGGCACGACCGGTGGCATCGACTTGGGAGCAACGAACGCGGGCGCAGGGCCAGACGAGGGCACGAGCGAGAGTGCGGCGGATGCGTTGGTGGGGATGGCACTTACGGGGGACTTCGGGGCAGCCGGCGCGGTCTTCGGTGCGTCAGCTGCCGCCGGTTTGGGCGGAGCGGGCGGAGCAACTTTAGCCTCCTGCTTGGGCGCGGATACGGGCGCAGGGGGATTTGTCGGGGCCGGCTTTTGCGTCGGCGCAGTTCCAGGGAGTGGATCCCCACCGCGAGGCACCATGGAACTGGTCGCCATGGCCGGCGCGTTTGTTCGGGCAGGGCGGTCAGGCTTGGGCGCTGCTGGCGTGACAGTGGCTACGGCATTGGTCGGAGTAGCCACCGGCTTGGCGGCAACCGGCGCGGGCGCAGGTGTTTTGGGTGCTGGAGCCGGGGTCACGACGACGGCGGGGGGCGCGTTCGTCTGCGGGGCGCTGGGTTTGGGCACGACGACCGATGGAGACGAGGCTGCCGGGGCCGGAGCGGGGGCAACGGTCGCACTGGTCACGGGCGGGGTTTGCGCGAGCGGGGCGGAGACTTCCCGGAACGGCAGGCCGACATCCTCAAGTCCGCCGCGCACAGTCCACGCGGTGAACTCGCCGCGCTGCGTCACCAATGAAGTGACGAACGGCATCTTCGCCGTGCGCATTTCGCTGGCACGCTTGCCGTAAGTCACGTTGATGGCGCGGTCGAACGGCGTTCCCACAATGACATCCGTGCCATCGGAGACTATGACGATGGTGAGGTTCGCGGAAATGGCGAGCGCCTGGCTGAGTTCCGCGAATACGGGGCGGAGGTTGGACTTGCCCCGGAACTTCTGCCGTTGAAGGAACTCGTAGGTGCGGTTGGCCAGCGCGATGTTCAGCTCCGGCGTCCACGCGTTAAGGGGGAATTCGCGCGTGAGCACCGTGTCGGCGTAGGTCCACAGGGTGAAGACATCGCCGTCACGCATGCGGCCGCCAAGGCCGGTAGCCACCAGCCGGTGCGCGGTGCGGTAAAGTCCGTCCGCATGCCGTTGCATGGCCGATGAGGTGTCCACCACGAAGAGCCACCGGCAGTCCGGGGTGATGGGCGAGGGGCCGACCGGCGGAACGGGGGTGATGCGGGCGGGTGGCTGCGCGGCAACCAGCAGCCAGGGTGCAAACAGCACCAAGCCAAGCAGGACGGGAGTGATACGCGCGTTCATCGGCGTGGCTGTTTGAAACGTGCCCGTTCGCGGCGGTTGTGCTCCTTCAGATCAAGAGCCATGTCGCGGCTGGCGGCACCGAGCATGCGGAGGAAATTTTCGCAGCTTTGCGCCATGCCGCCAAAGGAATTCACCGTGTCGCGCTCGGCAAAGTCGTTGGTAATGACGAGCACCTCGCCCAGCTGGCTGAGGCGGTAGGCCGCACGTTCAATCAGGTCATCCGCCGTCTGTCCCGCACGCGAGTAAAGCACCTCCACCTCGCGGGTGGAATGGGTCTGGGGCGTGCCGGCGGGCGCGCCCGCACCGTCGAAAAATATGGTGATTGGGGTGCCGGTGGCATCGCGATACTGGGTGAGTTCGTGGATGAGCGCCTCCCGTGCGGCAGCCGAATGACGGGGGCGCCCTTCAGCCAGTTCAGGCCAGGCGTGCAGGAGGCTGTAGCCATCCACCAATATGCGCAGCAAAGGCACGCCAGCACGGTAGCAGCCGACCCCGGGGGCGAAAGTCCTATTTCGCGGCGGGCGCGAGCGAATCCCATTCAAGGCGAGTCAACCGGAGCCGCCTCGGCCTTCTGTTCAACGGCGACCTTGGAGGCCTCGCTTTTGACATAATGCAAAATCACCGGCGCCAGAATCATGCCCGGGACGCCCATCAACCGCTCGCCAATAATGAGTCCCAGGAGGGTCATCCACATCGGATTCTGGATGCGCTTGCCGATGATCTTGCTGTTGAGGAAATACTCGAGCTTGTGGATGACGACGAGGAAGGCCAGCGCGCCCAACGCATGCTGAAGATCCATGGTGAGCCCCACGCTTACGATCAGTGCATTGCTGATGATGTTCCCCAAAATGGGCAGCAGCCCGCAGAGAAAGGTCACCACGATCAGCAGTTGCCAGTATTTGAAACCGACCGCGAACAGGAAAATCCCGGTAAAGACGGTATTGATGGCCGAGATGATGATTTGTGCCCCCATGACCGTGTGAAAGCTCCGGTAAAAGAGCTCGAACCGGTCTCCGATTTCATCCGCGGTAAACGAGTAGAGGTTGTTCTTCAGCGTATGCTTGTCCCGATCAATCACGATGGTGGCGTTTTGGAACAGGGAGATGGCCACTACCATGCCGATGATCAGAAAAGCGATCTGTCGCAGGAGATTGGTGCCGGCCAAACCGACCAACCCAAAGCGCTCAGCCACTTCGCCCTTGATGAGCACCAGCAGACTGTGCAGGTCGGTGAACGGGAGTTCGAAACCCAGCTTGAATGCCGCTTCGTGCAGACGCGGGATCAACTGACCGGCGATCTCGGGCGCAGCCACCACGGAAAGGGTGGCAAAGAAGACAAACCCCACGCATACCGCCGTAACCGTCAACAACAACATGGCCACGGCGAAATTTTTGCTGCGTCCCTTCCACCGGAAAACATGAAGGAGGAAAAAAGAGAACAGCACCGTCAGCAGGGGCGTGGCCAGGCCCATCGCTGCCACCAGCACCAGCAGCAGAAACATGAAACCGAAAGAGATGCGCTTGGGCAGGGTCATTGCTAGGGCGTTGTCATAGCAGGTATGGCCTCGGCGCACACACTATAAATCAGCGGAGAAATTCGCGCTTAATCCTCGGGAATCCAAAGCCGAGCTGTCAGTAACCCGCTGTCGGGGCGGCTGACGCGGGGGCCGGCTCGATCAGCTCGATCTCGTAACCCTCGGGCGCGTCAATGAACGCAAAGCCCCCGCCGCCGGGCTTCATCGTCGGGCCATCAGAATACTTCAGCCCATGGGCGGCCAGGTGCTGCCCGAACTCCGCGAGGCTCGTGACGCTGAAGGCCAGATGCGTCAGATCTGCCTGCACTTGCACCGGCCCGCTGGAGGGGAAGCTGCATATCTCGATGGTCTCCTCGCTTTGCGGCGCCTTCAGGAAAACCAGTTCCGAGCCGCGCGGCGACTTGTGCCGGCGCACTTCCTCCAGGCCGAGAATTTCCCGGTAAAACTTTACGGTGCGTTCGAGATCGTTCACGCGGTAACGGGTATGGAGCAGCTTGCCGACTTTCATGGGTGGGAAAATGGCGGTTTCACTGGAGCGATTCAAGCCCGGCCAGCGGAGCGGAAACGCTCACGGCAGCGGCACCTGCTCCTTGCCCCGCAGATAGGCAATGAGGTTGCGCACCTCATCCTCAGGCAGAGCCTGCAGCAGGCCCTCGGGCATCATGGACAGCTCGCTTTGTTTGAGCGTGGCAATGTCGCCGCGCGCGATGGTAAGCGACTCGGTGGGCGTGACGATGGTGACGGCGGTGCCGTCCTGCCGCGCCAGCACGCCGGAGATGCTGCGCTCGTCCTTCGTGTCGAGGTTCCAAGTGCGGTAGTCGTTCGGGATCTCCGCGTTGGGGTCGAGGATGTTGTGCAGCAGGTAGTCGAGGTCGCTGCGGTTCGAGCCGGTGATGTCGGGGCCGACCTTGCCACCAACGCCGTAAAGCTGGTGGCACTGGCCACAGGTCTTGGCGAAGACCGCGCGGCCTTTGGCGAGGTCGGGCTTGGGCGCGTTGGCGGCGGTAAGCAGCTTCCGGTAACGCTCCATCTCGGCTTTTTTGTCTGCCGAGCTTTCGCGGGCCGCGCCCCAATGCTTGTCCAGCGCGGCGTTGAGATCGGCCTGCTGGTAATTGCGCAGCTGGCGCACCAGGTCGGCGGGCAAATCCTTCGCGGCCAGCCGACCGGCGGCGAGCGCAGCCACCAGCGGGCGCGCGAAAGACAGCCGCGAAGCCAGCGTGCCGAGGGCGTCGCGCTTCTCCGCGGGGGGCAGCGAGGGCAGCAGCTCCAGAATCGCGGGCGGCGTCTTGGGGTCGTCGTAGGCCGCCAGCCCGCGCAGCGCGACGGGGCGCAGGGCGGGTTCCTTCAACAACTGCCGCAGCGTCTCCGCCAGTCCGGCGTCCTTGGCGGCCACGAGCGCCTCAATCGCTGCGAGTCGCTGCGCGACGGGCGTCTTCGCGTCCAGCATCTGCTTCCGCATGTCCGCCAGCGCGCTCGCGCTGCCGAAGACGAGCGAAAGCTGCTGCACCAGCTCCTTCACCTGCAGGTTGGGGCTGCCGGCCAGTTTGGTTGCGACCGCGCCCCAGCCCGCCGGTGCCTTGACCCCGCGCCGGCCTTTAAGCCCGTCGGCCATGCCCTTGAGGATGTCCAGTTGCACCTGCGCGTCGTCCGAGGCTTGGAGCACCTGCACGAGGATGGGCAAGGCTTCGTCCGACTGCGCTTGGAGCGAGGCAAACGGCAGGAGGGCCGCAAGGAACAGCAGGGCGAGGCGTTTCACCCCCCCACTTTGGAAAAGCGCGCCGGCCGGGGCAAGCGGAGTTTGGCCAGCCAGCTACTTCTTCTTCTTCAACGCGGCCTTGGTCGCAGCCTGCAAGTCTTCGAGGTCAGGCTTGAGCTCTTCCCGGTCCTGCCGGTTCATGCGGTCAATGAAGAGGATGCCGTTAAGGTGGTCGGTTTCATGCTGGATGCAGCGCGCGAGCAGGCCACCGCAGCGGAATGAAAGCGCCTCGCCTTTCTCATTGGTGGCGGTCACGTCCACGGACTCCGGGCGTTCAATCTCGGCGTAGAGTTTCGGAAAGCTCAGGCAACCCTCGCTGCCGGCGACGACTTCACCCACCGGCCTGACCACGGGATTGAGCAGCACCAGCGGCATGATGGACTTCGGGTCCGCGACCTTGCCGTCCAGCTCCAACGTGGAGGGCCGATCTTCAATCGGCCGGATGTCGATGACGGTGAGCTGAAGCGCGTGGCCAACCTGCTGCGCGGCGAGGCCGACGCCGTGGTTGGCCTCCATCGTCTCGAACATGTCAGCGATCAGCTGGCGGACTTCGGGCGTGACTCCGGAGACGGCCGCGCCTTTCTTGCGGAGCACGGGGTCACCATATTTGCGAACGGGAAGTTTCATGCAGCTGAAGGTCCTCAATCCATTGTTACGCCGGCGACCTGGAGGATGCGGTCCAAATCGTCGTCGTTGAAGAACCGGATTTCCACCGCGCCTTTGCCTTTGCGATAGCGCACGGCGACCTTGGTGCCGAAGCGCTCCTGCAGTTTGCTTTCCAAGCTGGCCACATGGACGTCGCGCGGCGCGGCGGACTTGCCGGCGGGGGCGGACTTCGCGGGGGCCTGCGTGCTGCTCTGCTGGAGCCGCGCAACAAGGTCCTCGGTCTGGCGGACATTGAGGCCGTCCTTGAGCACGCGCTCGACGGCGAGCCGCTGCTCGGCGTGGCCGGAAAGGCCCAAGATGACTTTCGCGTGGCCCACGGAGAGCTGCCCGTGCCGGAGATATGCCTGCAGCTCGGGAGCGAGCTTGAGCAACCGCAACGCATTGGCGACGACGGCGCGGCTCTTGCCGACCTTCACCGCCGCGACTTCCTGGGTGAGCTGGAACTGCTCGATGAGCTGCGCGTAGCCGAGCGCCTCCTCGATGGGGTTGAGGTTTTCGCGCTGGAGATTCTCGATGAGCGCGAGTTCGAGGACGGCACGGTCATCGGCCTCCCGGACGATGATGGGCACCTCCTTCAGGCCCGCCAGCTGAGCGGCCCGCCAGCGGCGTTCGCCGGCGATGAGTTCAAAGCCATCGCCGCGCGGGCGGACGATCAACGGCGAGAGAATGCCCTGAGCCCGGATGGAATCGGCCAGTTCCCGCAGCGCCTCCTCGGCGAAGTCCTTGCGCGGCTGGAAGGCGCAAGGCCGGACGCTGGCGACGGGCACAGGCCGGACGCGCTCCCCCGGCTCGGGCGGAGCGCCGGTGGTGGCGGGCACAACGGGCACGACAGGCACCGGCGGTGCAGGGGCAGGCGCGGACTTCGCAACGACCGCGCCGCCTCCCAGCAACGCGCTCAGGCCGCGTCCCAAGGCAGGTTTCGACATGGCGGGGAGAGTGGAAAAGCGCGCCGGGGTTGTCGAGTGCGGTTTGCCTGCGCCGATGGACCGACGCTGAATGATGCCCGGCCCGCGGGAATTCGTCTGGCCACCATGCTTCGCCACCTTGCCTTCCTCGCCACGCTGGCCTTGGCCGCGCCAACCTTCGCCGCGGACCGCTACGCCAATCTGCACACCGCCGATTACCTCGGCGCGGTGCGGATCGAGACCACGGTCACGGGCAGCAAGATTTTCACCGAAGGACCGGCGGTGGATGCGGCCGGCAACGTCTTCTTCACCAACCTGGGTGAAATCCTGAAATGGGAACCGGCAGCGAAACGCCTCTCCGTGTTCCGCAAGCCGAGCAATGGCGCAAACGGGCTGGCGTTTGACCGGCAGGGCCGTCTGCTGGCATGCGAGGCAGCCGACGGAGCCAACGGCCGCGTAACGCGCACCGACCTGACGACCGGCGCGCTCACCGTGCTGTGCGACCGCTTCAACGGCTTCCCGCTCGGCGCGCCCAACGACGTGTGCGTGGATGCCAACGGGCGGGTTTTCTTCACCTCGCGGCTGGCGAACACCAACCCGGCCACGGGCAACGTCAACTCCGTCTATCGCATTGACCCGGACGGCAAGGTCGCGCGCGTGCTGGCCGCGCCGGCCATTGACATGCCCAACGGCCTGGCGGTCTCGCCGGACAACCGGACGTTCTACCTCATTGACGCCGACGGCCGCACGAACCGCGCGCGCAACCTCCGCGCCTACGACTTGCAGCCCGACGGCTCACTCACAAATCCCCGCGTCTTCCACGACTTCTACCCCGGGCGCAGCGGCGACGGCATGCGCGTGGACGCGGCAGGCAACCTCTACGTCGCCGCCGGACTGCACCGGACGCGCGGCACCAGCGAGACCCTCGACACCCGGCCGGGCATCCACGTCTTCACGCCCCAAGGTCGGCTCGTCGCGTTCATGGAGACACCGGAGGACACGTTGACCAACTGCGCCTTCGGCGGTCCGGACGGCCGGACGCTCTATGTAACCTGCGGGAAACTCCTCCTGAGCCTGCCCACGCGCCATCCCGGCAGTCCGCTCTATCGCGTGGAGAGGTAGGCCTCGGCCAACATTTTTGATGCAGCTCCCGCGCGGCTGCGTCAGGCTTTTCGCCATGCCCAACGTCATCATTCGCCCTGACTGGCAACTCCCGGAACGCTGCGTCACGCCGGAGCGCGCTTATCGCAACCGCCGCAAGTTCCTGCGCGAACTCGGCCTGGCCGGCGGCGGTCTGCTGGCGGCCTCGCTCGCAGCGGACGCGGCCGACGCGAAGAAGCTTTATCCGGCCAAGCGCAACATCGCCTTCAGCCCGCCGGACTTGAAGCTCACCAGCGAGCGTGTTTTCACCACCTACAACAACTTCTACGAGTTCAGCACGGACAAGGAGGCGGTCGTGGACCGCGTGGACAAGTTCGTCATCGCGCCGTGGCCGGTGAAAGTTCACGGCCTCTGCGAGAAGCCCTTCACGGCGGACGCGCAGGAGCTGGCGGCGGAGTTCGGCGTCGAGGAGCGCGTGTATCGCTTCCGGTGCGTCGAGGCGTGGGGCGCAGTGGTGCCGTGGACGGGCTTTGAGCTGCGCAAGCTGCTGGAAAAGGTGAAGCCCAAGGGCGAGGCGAAGTTTGTGAAGTTCGTCACCGCCGCACGGCCCGACCAGATGCCGGGCATCACGCGCCTGCGCGGCTACCCGTGGCCTTACACCGAGGGCCTGCGTCTGGACGAGGCCATGCACCCGCTCACGATGCTCGTGACCGGCGTTTACGGAAAGCCACTGCCCAAGCAGAACGGCGCGCCCATCCGCGTGGTCGTGCCGTGGAAATACGGTTACAAGAGCGGCAAGTCCCTGGTGGAAATCGAGCTGACGGACAAACAGCCCAAGACGCTCTGGGAATCGCTCTCGCCGGAGGAATACCCCTTCGAGTCCAATGTGGATCCTGCCGTCCCGCACCCGCGCTGGTCACAGGCCACCGAACGGCAAGTGGACACCGGCGACCGCATTCGCACGCTGCCGTTAAACGGCTACGCGGCGCAGGTAGCCAGCCTCTACAAGAAGTAAGCACGCTGTCTTTCGGGCCAGTGCGGGAGGCGACAAGAAAGGGGGCTTGTTACCACTGAAGTTTGAGCCGAGCATCATTGGCCAGTGAGTTCACGTCGGAAGAAGTCAGGCGCGCCACAAGGCCCGCACCCGGCCCGTAACCGGGTGCCAGAGGCAAGTCGCCCCCGTCGCTGGCGCTGGGGCGTGGCCATCGCCATCACAGCGTTGCTGGCAGGCTACTTCGGCACGGGCTGGTTCCTTGCCAGGCGCTCGGCAGGATCCGGCGGCGTTTCGGCTGTGCCGCCCCCCCCCTCCGACGAGCAGGTCTTTGCCACCTACGCCGGTTCCGGCAGTTGCCGCGAGTGCCACGCGGAGCAGTTCAAGCTGTGGGAAAAATCGCACCACGCACTCGCGGAGCGGCCCGTGCAGCCGGCGTTGGACCGCGCGGCCTTCGAGCCGGCGCGCTCGGTGAAACACGGCACGCAAACTTCCGAGGCGCGGATGACCGGCGGAAATTTCGAGGTCGTCACCGTCGGCGTGGAGAAGCAACGGAAGCCCCACCGCGCCGAGCGCGCCATCGGCGTGGACCCGCTCGTCCAATACCTCGTGGCCGGCTCACGCGGCCGTTGGCAGACGCTTGAAGTCGCGCATGACCCGCATCGTGGCGATTGGTTCAACGTGTATGGGGATGAGGATCGCCAACCCGGCGAGTGGGGCCACTGGACCGGGCGCGGCATGTCGTGGAACTCGATGTGTGCAAGCTGCCACAACACGCGCCTGCGCAAGAACTACGACCCCGCCACCGACGCCTACCACACGCGCGCGGCCGAGGTCGCGGTCGGCTGTGAATCCTGCCACGGCCCGATGCGCGCGCACACCGACTGGCAGCGGAAATACGCAGGCACTTCGCCCAGGCCCGCCGACCCGACGGCGACGCGTTTCTCGCGCGACCAGATGTTGAACAACTGCGCCCCGTGCCACGCGCGGCGCGGCGAGCTGACCGGGGACTTCGTGCCGGGCGAAAATTTCTTCGACCACTACACGCTGACCATTCCCGACGAGACGGACGTGTTTTATCCCGACGGCCAGGTGCGCGATGAGGACTACGAATTCACCTCCTTCCTCAGCAGCCGGATGCACGCGGCGGGCGTGCGGTGCGCGGATTGCCACGAGCCGCACTCGGGCAAGACGCGCGTGCCGGGCAACCAGCTCTGCCTCACCTGCCACGCCGGCGCGCCGCCCGGCGTGCCGGGCCTGCCCACGGTGCCGAAGATTGACCCCATCGCGCACAGCCACCATCGCTCGGAGACGGAGCCGGGGGGCCGCTGTGTGGACTGCCACATGCCGCTCACGACCTACATGCAGCGCCACCCGCGTCGCGACCACGGCTTCACGATTCCCGACCCGCTGCTGACGAAGCAGTTTGGCGTCCCGAACGCCTGCAACCGCTGCCATGCGGACAAAAACGCCGACTGGTCGCTCGGTCACGTTCAGCAATGGTATGGCGACAAGATGAACCGCCAATCGCGTTCCCGTGCGCAGTGGGTGGCGATGGCACGGACGAACGCGCCGAGTTCGCCGGCGAACTTGCAGCGTCTGCTCGCAGTGGAAACGAACGCCTTGTGGCGGGCCGTGGGCGTGGGCCTTGCCCGCCGTTGGCTGACGGAATCGAACCTCACCGAAAGCGTGTTGCGCCATCTCACGGACGCCCACCCGCTGGTGCGCGCGACGGCGGTGCAAACCCTGGAGCCGCTGGCCGCGCAACCCGGAAGCCGGGCACAGGCCGCCGTGCAAAACCTGCTGCGCGACCCGGTGCGGAATGTGCGCGTGGCCGCCGCGTGGGCCTTGCGCACCACGCTCGATACCAACAGCCCGGCGGGCGGAGACTTGTTCCGCCACTTCGCGCAAACGGCCGACCAGCCCGGCGGGCAGATGCAGCAGGGGATTTTTCACTTCGACCGCGCCAACCCACAGCTGGCAGCGCCGTTCTTTCGGCGCGCGACCGAGTGGGACCCCGGCTCCGCGCCGCCGCATCACGAGCTGGCCGTGGCGTTGAGCCAGCTCGGCCGCGCGGAGGAAGCCGTCGCCGCCCTGCGCGCCGCGCTCAAGCTCGCGCCCAACGAGGCGGAGTATCACTACAAGCTCGGCCTCGCACTCAACGAGACGGGCGACCCCGCCGGCACCCTTGCGGCGCTCGAACAGGCCGTGAAGCTCGATCCCGCGCACGCGACTGCGTGGTATAACCTCGGCCTCGGCTACAGCGCGCAGAACCGGCCCGGCGATGCGCTCGGCGCCTTGCAGCGGGCCATCGCCGCCGAGCCCAACGCCGCTCGCTTTCACTACGCCCGCGCGACCGTCCTGCTGCGCCTCAACCGTCGCGACGAAGCCCGGCAGGCGTTGCGCGCCACGCTGGCGCTGGAGCCAAACCACCCGCAGGCCCGCGCCGCGATGCAGGAACTCGGCGTGAACTGACCGCTCGCCGGACGGCGGGTATCCTGCGACGATGACGGCATGACGCCCGCGCGAATTGTCCTCACGAGCTTGGTGCTGTTCCTGGTGGCTGGCCGGGCTGGTGCCGCGGAGTTGGAGCGCATTCAAGTCACGAAGGACGGCAAAGGGTTTGAGTTGTCAGCGTCAGCAAAACCGTTCGTCCCGTGGGGCTTCAACTACGACCACGACGCGCCGGGCCGGCTGCTGGAAGACTACTGGCTGACTGAGTGGCCGACGGTGGAGGAGGACTTCCGCGAGATGAAGGAACTCGGCGCGAACGTCGTGCGGATTCACCTCCAGTTCGGCAAGTTCATGGAGACGGCGGACAAGCCAAACGCAGCCTCACTCCGGCAGCTTGCCAAACTGCTCGATCTCGCCATGCGCACCGGCCTGTATCTCGATCTCACCGGCCTCGGCTGCTACCACAAGGCCGATGTGCCGGCGTGGTATGACGCGCTGGACGAGCGGGCGCGCTGGGCTGCGCAGGCGAATTTCTGGGCCGCAATCGCAAAGCAATGCAAAGACAGCTCCGCCGTCTTTTGCTACGACCTGATGAATGAGCCGGTGGTCGCGGGCGGGAAGCGCAAGCCCGGCGAATGGCTCGGCCCGGCCTTTGCTGGGAAGCACTTCGTCCAGTTCATCACGCTTGATGCGGCGGGCCGCGCGCCTCACAGGGTCGCAGCCGAGTGGATTCGCACGTTGACCCAAGCGATCCGGCAGCACGACCGACAGAGCCTCATTACCGTCGGCCTCGTGGATTGGAGCCTCGACCGGCCCGGCCTGCGCAGCGGCTTCGTGCCGGACAAGATCGCTCCCGATCTCGATTTCCTGTGCGTCCACCTCTACCCGAAGCAGGGCGAAGTGCCGAAAGCCATCGAAACCTTGCGCGGCTTCGCGGTGGGCAAGCCCGTGGTGATCGAGGAAACCTTCCCGCTGCAGGCGGGGCTGCCGGAGTTCGGACAGTTCATCACAGAGTCGCGCGGCATCGCGTCCGGCTGGATCGGCTTCTATTGGGGCAAGCCGCCGGCGGAGCTGCGGAAGTCGAAAACCATCGGCGACTCAATTCTGCTGGGCTGGCTGGAGTTCTTCCAACGCGAGGCAGGCAAGGTGAAGTGACCGCCGTGCGGGGTGGTCGGGAGCGGGGGAAACAATTTGTTCGTCGCGGCGGTGGCGGCTTGGTAAACACCGCCCGCACTCACGATGAAACTAATTCGCTTTGGCTCGCCCGGACAGGAGAAGCCCGGCCTCATTTTGCCGGATGGACGCTGGATTGACGCCTCCGGCTTTGGCTCGGACTACAACGAGGCGTTCTTCAGCGGCGACGGTCTTCAACGGCTCGCCGGATGGGCGGCGGCCAACGCGGACCGCGCGCCCGCGGTCAACCCCGCCATGCGCCTCGGCCCGTGCGTCGCGCGCCCGAGCAAGATCGTCTGCGTGGGCCTGAACTATGCCGATCACGCCCGCGAATCGGGCGCGGAGATTCCCAAGGAGCCGATCCTGTTCTTCAAGAGCACCAGCTCGCTCACCGGCCCCAATGACCCGCTCGTCATCCCGCGCGGTTCGCAGAAGACTGACTGGGAAGTCGAGCTCGCCATCGTCATCGGCCGCAAGGCCAGCTACGTGAGCGAGGCGAACGCGCTCCAGCACGTGGCCGGCTACGCGCTGCACAACGACTACAGCGAGCGTGCCTGGCAACTCGAACGCGCCGGCCAATGGGTCAAGGGCAAGAGCTGCGACACCTTCGCGCCGCTCGGGCCGTTCCTCGCCACGCCGGACGAGCTAGCGGACGTGAACGCGCTGCCCATGTGGCTCAAGGTGAACGGCGTCACCCGGCAGAACAGCACGACGGCGCAGATGATTTTCAAGGTGCCGCAGCTCGTGAGCTACATCAGCCAGTTCATGTCGCTGCTGCCCGGCGATGTCATCAGCACGGGCACGCCGCCGGGCGTAGGCCTCGGGCTGAAACCGCCGGTCTTCCTTAAGGCGGGCGACGTGGTGGAGCTGGGCATCGAGGGCTTGGGCAGCTCGCGGCAGATGGCGCAAGATTGGGCGCCCTGACGCCAAGAAAAGCTGCGCTTCGAGCCCAATGCCGGCGGCGGACCACGCGTCGAACTACGCGTGAAACCTGCCTTGCCGCGTCGAGTTGTTCCCTGCTTGATCGTCTTGGGGCTGTTGGCGGCCGTGATTGGCGCTGGGCACCATTCCGCACCACGGGCGGTCGCCGCCGAGCCGACCACGAAGCGCCCGGCGAATGCCGCCTTGGCCATTGCCCGGGAGCGCGCCGAGACAGCGCACGTGATCTACGCGGCCACGTTGGAGATGTTGCACCGGCATTATTTCCGGCGGGGACAGGCGGTGCTGCCCGCGAAGGGACTTGAGGAAGTGTTCGCCGAAGTGGCTGACCAGACGAAGGTCACGGGGAGTTGGATCGCCGTGAACACCAAGCCCATGAGCGTCCAGCACACGCCCAAGACCGACTTCGAGAAGCGGGCGGCGGCGGCCATTGCGGCCGGACAGGAACGCTTCGAGGAACTGGAGGCCGACACCCTGCGCATCGCCCGCCCCATCCCGTTGGGCGACGGTTGCGTGAGCTGCCACGACGGGATGTTCCGCAGCCGTTCAAAGTCACCGCTGGTGGCCGGCCTGATCGTGGCCGTGCCCCTCAAGTGACGGGAGCCCCAGAGCCCAAACGCGGGCTTGCGCGCTCCCCGCGATTCCCTTAGCAATGCCCCCGCTCAACGCCGGTTTCACCAGTGGAATCGGTGTTGCCATGAAACAAACGAACAATTCCGACACCATGCCTGCCGCGTTTCCCGACATCGCCAAGATCCAATACGAAGGCCCGCAGTCCAAGAATCCGCTCGCCTTCAAGCACTACGACGCCGACGCGGTCATCGAAGGCAAGACCATGCGCGACCACCTGCGCTTCTCGGTCGTTTATTGGCACACGATGTGTGGCAACGGCACCGACATGTTCGGCTGGGGCACCGCCGTCCGCCCGTGGGAGAAGGGCCTCGCGGGCCTCGACCTCGCCAAAGCCCGCGTCCCCGTCTTCTTCGAGATCTGCGAGAAGCTCGGCGCGCCTTACTACGCCTTCCACGACCGCGACGTGGCCCCGCACGGTGCCAGCCTCAAGCAGTCGAACCAATGGCTCGACACCATTGCCAAACTCCTCAAACAGCAGCAGAAGAAGACTGGCATCAAGCTGCTCTGGGGCACCGCACAGCTCTTTGCCCATCCCCGCTACGCGCACGGTGCCGCCACGAGCTGCGACGCCAACGCCTTCGCCTACGGCGCGGCGCAGGTGAAGAAAGCCCTCGAAGTCACCCACGAGCTCGGCGGTGAAGGCTACGTCTTCTGGGGCGGCCGCGAGGGTTACTCCACGCTCTGGAACACCGACATGAAGCGCGAGCTGGAGCACCTTGCCAAGTTCCTGCACATGGCCGTGGCCTACAAAAAGGAAATCGGCTTCAAGGGCCAGTTCTACATCGAGCCCAAGCCCAAAGAGCCCACCAAGCACCAATACGATTCCGACGCCGCCGCTTGCCTCAACTTCCTCCGCGAATACGACCTCATTGACCACCTCAAGCTCAACCTCGAGACCAACCACGCCACGCTGGCCGGCCACTCCATGCAGCACGAGCTGGAGGTCGCGGGCGCAGCGGGCGCGCTGGGCTCCATCGACGCCAACACCGGCGACCTGATGCTCGGCTGGGACACCGACCAGTTCCCGACCGACATCTACCTCACCACGCAGTGCATGTTGAGCATCCTGAAATACGGTGGTCTCACCACCGGTGGCGTGAACTTCGACGCCAAGGTGCGCCGCGAGAGCTTCGAGCCCGTGGACCTCTTCCACGCGCACATCGGCGGCATGGACGCCTTCGCGCGCGGCCTCAAGATCGCCGCCGCCATCCGCGCCGACGGCCGCCTTGATGCCTTCGTCAAGAACCGCTACCGCACCTGGGACAGCGGCATCGGCAAGGACATCGAGAAGGGCAAAGTCGGCTTGAAGCAGCTCGAGGCGCACGTGCTTAAACACGGCGAGCCGAAGCTGGAAAGCGGCCGGCAGGAGTTCCTGGAGAACTTGATCAACGAGTTTATCTGAGCAACTAAGCTCAAGTCAGTTCGGCCGGGCTACCGTGAAACGCGGTAGCCCGGTTGGCTTTCAGCGAAAAGCGACGGCTTCAGCTTCGTGCCCAGACCGGGCAATTCCGGCGGCAGCGCGAAGCCTTGCTCGATAACGACGTTGGTCTCAATGAGCGAGCTGTAGAACGTGCGGATGTGCGCGCGGACGGTTTCTTGGAAGGTCACGTTCGGCACCGCCGTCGCGACGTGCAGGCCGGCGAAGAGCGTGAGCGGGCCGGTGCAGTCGTGCATCGTCGCGGGGATGTTGTAGGTCTGCGCGAACTCCGCCAGCCGCCGCGTCTCGCTGATGCCGCCCACCCACGTCGGGTCAATCATCACGTAGTCCACCGCGCGCCGCTCCAGCACGAGCCGGTAGTCCTCGCGGCTGGTCAGCATCTCACTCACGGCGATGGGCAGGCGGGCCTTGTCGCGGAAATCGGCGAGCGTGTCGGCGTTGTCCACGCGCATCACGTCCTCGAGCCAGAGCGGGCGCAGGTCGCGCATGGCCTCGGCGATGCGCAACGCGGCGGGAAGTTGGAAGAAGCCGTGTCCGTCGAGGAGGATTTCGATTTTATCGCCGACGCGCGCGCGGACTTCCTCCATCGGCTTCACGCACGCCTTCACGGCGGACCATGGGAGGAAGTTCCCGCCGTGCTCGTGGAACGCGCGGTCGAAGGTCCAGAATTTCATCGCGCAATAGCCTTCGGCCACCAGTTCCTCGGCGAGGTCGCCGGCGGCGTAGTTGGAAGCCCAGTTGTCTTCGAGCGGGCCGGGTTTGCCCACATCGCCGTGGCCGGGCCAGCCTTGGTCGCGCCCTGCTCCAAGACGACGGCCGTAAGTCGGGCCGCCGGAGCTGTTATAGACGCGCACCTTCTCGCGGGCTTTGCCGCCGAGAAGTTGCCAGACGGGCCGCCCGCAGACCTGGCCGAGGATGTCCCACAGCGCGAGGTCAATGGCGCTGATGGCCCGCAGCTCCGTGCCGCGTGACCCGAACGCGCTCGCCCGCTCATAGAGAAACCGCCAGTGGTTCTCGATGGAAAGCGGGTCCGCGCCGAGGAGCCGCCGGCCCATCCAATCGTGAATCATCGCGGCGACGGCGTGCGGCGCATAGTAAGTCTCGCCGTGCCCGATGACGCCCGCGTTCGTGTGGATGCGCAGCAACAGCAGGCCGGGCATGATGTCGTCGGGGATGACCGTTTCGAGCGCGGTGATGCGAATGCCCGAGCTGTTGGGGACGGGCTTAGGATGCGGGGAAATCGTCTTTGCAGCAGGACTGGCGGGCGTGACCTTCGCGGCGCGGGAACGGGCAGGGCGTTTCATGTCGGTTCACGATTCAACGCTTCCGAGCACAAGCGGCGCAAGCCCAACCGTTAGGTCAGACCGCCCCCCCCGGCCAGCGCCCGCTCCCGCTCCAAGATTGCCACGGTCGTCTTCAGCACCGTGTCCGGGTTCAGCGAGATGCTGTCAATGCCCTGCTCGACGAGGAACTGCGCGAACTCGGGGTAGTCGCTTGGAGCCTGACCGCAGATGCCGATCTTGCGTCCGCGCCGGCGGCAGACGGCGATGACCTGCGCGATCAGCTTCTTCACCGCCGCGTTCCGCTCGTCGAAGATGGGTGCGACAATTTCGGATTCGCGGTCCACGCCAAGCGTGAGCTGCGTGAGGTCGTTCGAGCCAATGCTGAAGCCGTCGAAGATGTCGGCGAACTCATCGGCGAGGATGACGTTGCTGGGAATCTCGCACATGACGTAAAGCTCCAGGCCGTTCTCGCCACGCTTCAAACCGTGCTTCGCCATCTCGGCCTGGACCCGACGGCCTTCCTCGACCGTGCGGCAGAAGGGAATCATCACTTTGAGGTTCGTCAGCCCCATCTCCTCGCGGACCTTCTTCACGGCCTTGCACTCCAACGCGAAGCCGGCCTGGTAGCGCGGGTGGTAGTAGCGGCTCGCGCCCCGAAACCCAATCATCGGGTTCTCCTCGTTCGGCTCGTAGGCCTTGCCGCCGATGAGGTTCGCATACTCGTTGGTCTTGAAGTCGCTGAGGCGGAGAATCACGTCCTTCGGATAGAACGCGGCGGCAATCATCGCGACGCCCTGCGCGAGCTTGTCCACGAAGAACTGCGGCTTGTCCACGTAGCCGGCGGTGAGCGCATCGAGTTGCGCCTTGGTGGCGGCTTCCTGCTTGTCGTAGTCCAGCAAGGCTAGCGGGTGGGCCTTGATGTAAGTGGTAATGATGAACTCCTCGCGGGCGAGTCCGACGCCGTCGTTGGGAATGAACGAGAGCGAGAAGGCTTCCTCGGGGTTGCCCACGTTCATCATCACCTTCGTGCGCGGGTGGCCGAGATTCTTGAGGCTCGTGCGCGTCACGTCGAACGGCAGCTTGCCGTCATAGACAAAGCCTGTGTCGCCCTCGGCGCAGCTCACCGTGACCATCTGGCCGTCGGTGAGCAGCTCGGTGCCGTGCTCGGTGCCGACGATGGCCGGCACGCCCAGCTCGCGGCTCACGATGGCCGCGTGGCAGGTGCGCCCGCCGCGGTTCGTCACGATGGCGGCGGCCTTCTTCATGATGGGCTCCCAGTCCGGGTCGGTCTTGTCGGTGACGAGGATTTCGCCGTCCTTGAACTGGTTGATGAACTCCGCGCTTTTGATGACGCGCACCGGGCCGGCGGCAATCTTCTCGCCGACGCTGCGGCCGGTGACGAGGACTTTGCCGCGCTGCTTGAGCTTGAACGTCTCGATGACCTCGGCAGCCTTGCGGGACTGCACGGTCTCGGGCCGCGCCTGCAAGATGAACAGCTCGCCGGTGCGGCCGTCCTTGGCCCACTCGATGTCCATCGGCGTCGGGTGGCCGCGCTTGGCGGAATAATGGTCCTCGATGACGCACGCCCACCGCGCGAGCTGGAGGATTTCGTCGTCGTTGATGGCGAACTTCACGCGGTCGCCGGGCGCGACGGGGATGTTCTTCACCATGCGTCCGCCGCCCGTGTCATAGACCATCTTAAACTCCTTCGTGCCGACGATTTTCTGGAGCACGGGGCGGAAACCGGCCTTCAGCGTGGGCTTGAAGACGTAATATTCGTCCGGGTTCACGCTGCCTTGCACGACGTTCTCGCCGAGGCCGTAGGCGGCGTTGATGAGCACGGCATCACGGAAGCCGGTCTCGGTGTCGAGGGTGAACATGACGCCGCTGGACGCGAGGTCCGCGCGCACCATGCGCTGCACGCCGATGCTGAGGGCAATCTTGAAGTGCTCGAAGCCTTTGTCGGTGCGGTAGCTGATGGCGCGGTCGGTGAAGAGCGAGGCGAAGCAGCGACGGCAGGCGTCCACGAGCGCGAGGCGCCCCTGCACATTCAAGTAAGTCTCCTGCTGGCCGGCGAAGCTCGCGTCGGGCAAGTCCTCCGCTGTCGCGCTGCTGCGCACGGCCACGTCCACCGGCTCGGCATCGTCGCCTTGCAACTCCGCGTAAGCGGTCAGAATCGCGCCCTCCAAATCTGCCGGCAGTTCGGCGGCGAGAATGGCGTGACGGACGAGGTTGCCGCGCTGACGAAGGTTGTCCATGTCGCTCGTGTCGAGGCCGCGGAGGAGGCGCGTGATTTCCTCATCAAGCCCAGCGGAGCGGAGAAAGTGGCGGTAGGCATCGGACGTGATGGCAAAACCGTCGGGCACCTTCACGCCCTTGGGCGCAAGCTCGCGGAACATTTCGCCGAGCGAGGCGTTCTTGCCGCCGACGAGCGGGATGTCACCGATGCTGAGTTCGCGAAACCACTTGATGAAGACCGGCGGCGCGGGCGCGGTGGCGCGCGGGGCGCGGGCGGCTTTGGCTTTGGCAGGCATGGTCAGCTCTCCTTTCCAGGTTCGTCACACGGGATGAATTCCGGCTCGTGAGCGCGAACCACCAGCACGGGCACGGAGGCGTGCTGCACGACGCGCTGCGCCGCGCAGCCGAGAAATAGATACCGCAGGCCGGTATGGCCGTGGGTCGAGACAACGATCAGGCCGGCACAGACGCGCTCGGCCTCCTTGCCGACCTCGATAAAGGGGTTGCCTTCCAACACGGTAGTCACCACGCGCAGGCCCGGCGGCAATGCCTCCGCCCTCAATCGCGCCAGCTCGCGGCCCGCAGAGTTCCGGAGCTCGGAGGTCTGCATCAGGGTGGTTAGGTGGCTGACATCCGCCGGCAGCACGGTAGGCACCACATGGACCAGATGAAGCGTGGCATCAAACTCCCGGGCCAAGGCCACGCCATATCGGATGGCCTTGAGCGACTCCGCGGAGAAATCGGTTGCCACGAGGATGCGCCGCATGGGCAGAAGAACCGGGCCGGCGGCGTTGTCCTCGGTTGCGCCCGGCACCACCCAGACCGGGCAGGGCGCGCGGCGGACAACCTCCTCGGCGGTATTGCCCAGCAGGCAATGGGGCACGAGGGATTCGCCGTGCGTAGCCAGGACCACGAGGTCGGACTCTTGCTCGCGCGCGGCTTCCGGGATTTGCAGGTTTGGTTCACCCGCCCGCACCAGCAAAGGTCCCACCCGGGCCGCGGATGACTGGTGGGCGCGAACAAACTCCTCCAACCGCTGGCGTGCGGCGAGCTTGAGCCGCTCGTCCCGCCGAGCCAGATGAGCATAGCCCCACTCCGGCAAAACCGATGGCGGGACCACGTGGAGCAGCGACAACTCACCGCCGAAACACTCCGCGAGGGCGAAGGCGTAGTGATAGGCCCGCAACGAGGAGGCGGAAAAATCCAATGGCACCAGCAACCGGCTCAGCCGCACTGGTGCTGGCAGCAGCGGAGCCGTCGCGCAATCGGTGGGCTGGGCGTATCCATTCATACTTTGCCTCTGCCCTAACGTGGGTCGCCGGGAGCCCCGGCTCTCGCCGTGGCTTGCTGAAGGCTGGGCGGGTATTGCGGCTACCGTTTGGTCGTGGCCGGCAAACGCAGCGTTAGCACGAAGGCGGCGAGCTCCCAGCGTTGGTCCTCGGTAAGCGTATCAGCAAACGACGCCATCGGCGTGCCGCCAACCCCGAGGGTCAGCACCCGGAAGATGTCCACCGCAGTGCGGCCATTGCGAAACGCGGGCGCCCGCAGATCGGCAGGCCGGGCGGGAGCGCCCCAGGCGTCCTTGAGTTCAACGGCGGCCGGGCCTTGCCCGTTACCGTGTTCCCCATGGCAGCTCGCGCAGGCCAGGGCAAATGTCACCCTGCCCTGGTCAGCGCGGGCGGCTGCTTCGGCTGGCCGCGCCAGCCATGCGGGTGGCTCAGGCAACCTGATCGGAACGCCGTGGTTCTCGGGCTTGCGCCATCGGGGGGAGAAAAACTTGATGAACTCGGCCACCGCCCGGACCTCACGGTCGGAGAGTTGGCTGAAGAACGGCATGGAGGTGTTGGCACGGCCCTGACGGATCGTGCGGATCAGATCATCCGTCGTCGGCAAGCACCCTGGCGGGGTAGAGCGATACTTGAAGATGCCGGCCGAAAACTGCCGCGGTTTGGGAATCATTCCCTTGGCCATCTCGCCATCGCCATCCCCCCAGCGGCCATGACAGACTTGGCAGTTTCGCTCATAAACGTGGCGGCCCATGGCGTAAAGCGATTCGTCGGGCGGAGCAAAGCCGTCCGCCGCCGCGCAACTCAGCGCCACGGCACCAATCACCAGCGCGAACAGTAGGCGCCCGATGGCGGGATGGAGCACGGCCCAAGCAGACCACCCGGCCTGGCTGGCGGGGAGCGCGAAATTGGCGGGAACGCGCCACCGATTGGCGCAAGTGTTTGTCTTGTGCCACCGTTGACGGCTAACCAAACTGGCGTATCTGTGAATCGCGCAGGCATGCAATGAAGTGCTTTGTCACTGGCGGCTCCGGCTTCATCGGAGCAAACCTTGTCCACGAGCTGATCCGGCGCGGCCACACGGTCCGCGTGCTGGCCCGGCCGGGTGCGGACTTGCGCGGGCTGGACGGGGCGGATTACGAACTGCTCGAGGGTGACGTGAGCGACCGCACCATCCTGCGTGCGGGGATGCGGGGCTTTGACTGGTGCTTTCATGTGGCGGCGAGCTACCAACTCTGGCTGCCGGATTACGGCGCGATGTATGAAACCAACGTCGAAGGCACGCGGCACGTCCTAGAGTGCGCCTTCCTGGCGGACTGCTCACGGATCGTTTACACCAGCACGGTCGGCTGCATCGGGTTGCCCCAGGAGGTGAACGGCAAAATCACACCCACTGACGAGGACACGCCGGTCTCCGAGGCGCAGATGTCCAACCATTACAAGCGGTCGAAATGGCAGGCCGAAGTCGTGGCTCGGGACCTCGCCAAAAAGGGTCTCCCCGTCGTCATCGTGAATCCCAGCGCGCCCGTCGGTCCACGTGACGTAAAGCCGACTCCTACCGGCAAGGTCATCGTGGACTTTCTCAACCGGGCGATGCCGGCCTACCTCGATACCGGCCTGAACTGGGTCCACGTGCGCGACGTGGCCATCGGCCATATCCTCGCAGCTGAGCAGGGCCGCGTGGGCGAGCGCTACATCCTCGGCAACGCGGAGGGGAACTGGACGATGCGCGAGGCCTTTGCCGTGTTGGAGGACATCACCGGCGTGCCCGCCCCGAGGGTGCGCCTGCCCTACTTGATCCCGCTCTTGGCCGCCTTCGTGGACGAGAGCGTTTCAAAGCTGACCGGAAAGCCACCCAAAGTCCCGCTGGCCGGCGTTCGCATGGCCAGATACAAGATGTTCTTTAACCCCGCCAAGGCCATCCGAGAACTCGGCCTGCCACAGACCCCCCCGCGGCAGGCGCTCGCCGACGCGGCAGAGTGGTTCAGGCAGAATGACTATTTGAAGCCGGGCGCTTAGATGATGCGGCGTATTCGGGTTTGGGCACGGCTCGCCCCGGAAAAATCGTCCCGGTGATCGGGTGGAGGTCCTCCAACCAATGCCACTGAATAGCCCCAGCCGCCGCGCCGTTAATTCTGCATCTGCCAATGATCCGTTTTGACGCCCTTCACCGCCGCGCCCAATGGGTGGGCCTGGCAGTGGCGTCCGCACTGGCGGTTGCCGCCCCGGCCCAGGAGGTTTCCTTTCGCCGGGATGTAATGGCCGTGCTCTCGAAGGCGGGCTGCAACCTCGGCACCTGTCACGGCAACAAGAACGGCAAGGGCGGCCTGCTCCTGACGTTGCGCGGCCAGGATCCGGAGGCGGATTTCAAAACGCTGACCCGCGATCAGTTCGGCCGGCGCGTGAACCTCTTCGCTCCCGACGCCAGCCTGCTGCTGCTCAAGGCCACACAGCAGGTCGCGCACGAGGGCGGCCAGCGGTTCAGGAGCGACTCCGAAGAATACGCCCTGCTCCGCCGCTGGATCGCCGCCGGCCAGCCCGATGACCCGGCCGACCTGCCGAAGCTGGCCCGCGTGGAGATCACGCCGACGGATCGAATCCTGTTCGAGCCAACCAACAGCGTCCGCCTGTCCGTCACCGCCATCTTCGCCGACGGCGCGCGCCGCGACGTGACCACGCTCGCCGTCTATGAGCCATCCGCACCGCTGGTTAAAGTCACGCGTGACGGACTCGTCGAGCGCGTCCAGCCCGGCGAAGTCACCGTGCTCGCCCGCTACCTTGACCAGCAGGCGCCGGTCCGCCTCGCATTCCTGCCCGCGCGGCCCGGCTTCAAGTGGAGCGGCCCGGCCCCGGCCAACGCGATCGACGAACACATCTTCGCCAAGCTCAAGGCGCACCGCCTCAACCCCTCGCCCCTCTGCGCGGATGAAGTTTTCCTCCGCCGCGCGCACCTCGACCTGCTCGGCCTGCCGCCCACCGTCGAGGAGGCAAAGGCCTTCCTCGCCGACCGCCGCCGTGACAAGCGCGAGCGCCTCGTGGGGCAGCTTTTGGACCGGCCCGAGTTCGCCGACTTCTGGGCGGTGAAGTGGAGCGATCTGCTGCGCAACGAGGAGCTGACCTTGGACCGCAAGGGCGTGCAGAACTTCCACCACTGGATCCGCCAGAGCCTCGCGGAGAACAAGCCGCTGGACCAGTTCGCCCGTGAACTGATCGCCGCACGCGGCAGCACCTACGCCAACCCCGCCGCGAACTACTACCGCGCCAACCGCGACCCCGTGCGTCGCGCCGAGATGACCGCGCAGCTCTTCCTCGGCACGCGGCTCCAGTGCGCGCAATGCCACAACCATCCCTTCGACCGCTGGACGCAGGATGATTACCACGACTGGACCGCCCTGTTCGGCCGCGTGGACTACAAGGTCATCGCCAACGTCCGCCGCATCGGCAGCGACCGCCATGAGTGGAACGGTGAACAGATCGTGCACGCAATGGCCCCGGTCTCCGTCCCCAACCCGCGCACTGGCCAGCCGGCAACACCGCGCTTTTTGGGCAGCCCGCCAACGGCCAACTCCCCTGCCCTGCCCGATGGGGATGACCTCGAGGCGCTGGCCGCGTGGCTCACCAGCCCGCAAAACGAGCTGTTCGTGAAGGCGCAGGTCAACCGTGTCTGGTTCCACCTCATGGGCCGCGGCCTCGTCGAGCCGCTGGACGATTTCCGTGCAACCAACCCCGCGTCGCACCCCGCGCTGCTGGACGCGCTGGCCAAGGACTTCGTGCGGCACAAGTTCGACCTGCGCTGGCTCATCGGTTTCATCATGCAATCGCGGGCCTATCAGTTCGCCTCCGAGCCGACCGCCGGCAACCGCGATGACGAGGTCAATTACTCCCACGCGCTCCTGCGCCGGCTCACGGCCGAGCAGCTCCTTGATGCGCAGAGCCAGGCCGCCAGCGTTCCGCTCCGGCTCGCCGGCCATCCCGTCGGCACACGCGCCGCCCAACTTCCCGGAGCAAAGGTCGCGCGCGTACTCAAGGCCACACCGCAGGACAAGTTCCTCGAACTGTTCGGCAAGCCATTGCGCCTGTTCCCCAGCGAAAGCGAACGCTGCAACGAGCCGACCGTGCTGCAGGCCTTCCAGATGTTGTCCGGCCCGGCGGTCCACGAGCTGATCGCCGACCCGGACAACCGCCTTGCGCGCCTGCTCGCCAGCAGCCAGTCCGATGCCGCGCTGGTGACGGAACTTTACTGGGCCGCGCTCACGCGCCCGCCCAGCCCGGCGGAACTGCGCGCGGCCCTCGCCGACCTGGCAGCAGCCAAGGAACCCGCCGCCCGGCGCGCCGCCCTCGAAGATCTGCTCTGGGCGCTGCTCAATGCGAAGGAATTCTTCCTGCGCCGTTGAACATGGAACGCGGCCAATGTGCCGGGCAGCGCAGCTGGCGAGCCGTTTGACAGCGAGGCAACCCGTTCTCCACACTCCGCGCCATGCGCATCGTCACATCCGCCGCCGCCATGCAACGCCTTGCCCTCCGCTGGCGCCGCGCGGGCAAACGTGTCGGCTTTGTGCCGACGATGGGTTATCTGCATGATGGCCACCTCAGTCTGGTGCAGCGGGCGCGGCGGCTCGTCGGCAAGCAGGGAGTTGTCGTCGCCAGCATCTACGTGAACCCGACGCAGTTCGCCCCCACCGAGGATTTGTCCGCCTACCCGCGCGACTTGGACCGGGATAAGGCGCTTTGCCGCCAAGCCGGCGTGGACGTGCTCTTTTTCCCCTCGGACGCGGAAATGTATCCGGGCCGCGCCGCGGGCGGCTACAGCACCTACGTCGTCGAGGAACGGCTTTCGCAAGGCATGGAGGGCGCGTCGCGACCGACCCATTTTCGCGGCGTCACCACGGTCGTCGCCAAGCTCTTCAACCTTGTGCTGCCGGATGTGGCCGTGTTCGGCGCAAAGGACTGGCAGCAGGCCGCCATCCTGCGCCGCATGACCCGCGACCTGAACTTCCCCCTCAAGTTCGTGGTCGCCCCGACGCGCCGCGAAAAGGACGGCCTCGCGATGAGTTCGCGGAACAAATACCTCTCCGCCGAGGAGCGGCAGCAGGCGACGATTCTCTTCCGCGCGCTGATGCGGGCGAAGGAAGCGGTGGCGGCCTCGCGCACGCCGATCTACGCCGAAGTGCTGAAAAAGGAGCTAGCCGCGCTCATTGCCACCCAGCCGGCGGCCCGGCTGGACTACGTGGAGTTCTTCGATGGCGAGTCGTTGCAACCGACCACTGCCGTCACCCGCGGCACGCACATGGCAATGGCCGTGTTCGTGGGAAAGACGCGTCTGATTGACAATGCGGTGTTGCGGTAGCCCGTGCCGGCGGTGGGTAACCGCCGACGATAGGGAGCAGTAGTTCGAAGCGGCCTATGCCTATCTACCCGATACACGGCAACTGGCAGTCGCCGGCACGGATTACTTCGCCATCACCACGTCGAGTTCGCGCGGGGCGGCTTCGGGGGCAGGGGAGCTTGGTTCGAGACGCACGCCATCGCGGATGCCGTTCAGCTGTTCCTGTTCCTTGCACCAGCCTTTGATCTCCACGTCGTTGAAGATCTTGCCCAGCACGCGGCGGAGCAGGCCTTTCAAGTTCGGGTTCTCCAAGTCACGCAGGCAGCGGATGGCTTCCTCCTTGTAGGTTTCGAGCAAGGTCTTCGCGCGGAGGTCGGCCCCGAGTTCGGTGTAGAGAGCTTCGATGTCCTTCACGCTCGTGCCGGCCGGGAGCTGGCGACGCCAGACGCTGGCGAGCAGTTCCTTTTGCGCGTCCTTCGCCTTCTCGTGCGCGACGGCGAGCAGCAGGCTCGGGCGCAGGCCGGCGATGTCGTTGGTCTCGCCGGTGTCGCCGAGGTCGCTTAGATCGTCACGAATCTGGTAGGCGATGCCGAGCGCCTCGCTGTAAACGTGCAGCACGTCTTCGACTTCCTCGTGCTGGTCCACGCCCGCGTAGAGCGCGCCGACGCGGAGGGCGACCTCGAAGGCGGGGGCGGTCTTCTTGCGGAAGATGTCGAGCACCTGATGCTGCGTGAGCGACTGCGGATTGCGCGCCCAGCAGAGTTCCGCGCCCTGACCACGGCAGAGTTCGCGCTGGCCTTCGCTGGCCACGCGGATCATCTCGGCCTTCGCGGCGGGGCTGGCCTTGCACGCGGCAAGCAGGCGATAACCTTCACCGATGAGCAGGTCGCCCACGTTAAGCGCGACGGCGGTGCCGTATTCTTCGTGCAGCGTTTTCTCGCCGTAGCGGAGGGCGTCGTTGTCCTCGATGTCGTCGTGGATAAGCGAAGCCTTGTGGAAGCACTCGACGGCGACCGCGACTTTCTTGATGTCCTCGGGCAGCGGCTTGCCGAGGTCGCGGCGCAGCGCTTGAAATGCGGAAACGACGAGGAAGGGACGCCAACGCTTGCCAGCGCGCATGAGCCAGTCGCGTGCAATGCGCTCGGTCTCGCCCTCGGCGTTGCCCATGATGGTGTCGAGCGCCATGGGGCTGAACCAGAAATCGACTTCGTCCCGCAGCGCGCTGAGGTCGAGACGGCGCGTTTGGTCGTCGCTGGTGAGGTGGATGTAATCCCACACCCAGTCGAGGTCCACAGTCGTATCAATGCAGTCGTCCTGGAGCAGCGGGATCGCAACGCCGGGAATGGCCGCCGCTTCCATGTAAGGGAAGGCGCGCTCCAACACACTCAGGCAGGAGACGCCGACGATGGCCTCGATCTTGCCAGTTTGAATCAGCGACATGACGATGGCCGAGCCTTCCGCCACGAGCGTCGCATAGCCGAGCTTCTCCGCCTCGGCTTGCAAATCCTGAATTGTGCAGAGGCCGCACTGCTTGCACAGCAGGCCGAACTCATCGAAGGGCGCGGGGCACTTGCTCTCGACACGCAGGCACTTGGGCAGCAGCAGCAGCCGGCGTTCGAACGGCACGGCGGCGATTTGCTCGCGCCACATCTCGTTGTTGATGAGCACGCCGATGTAGTCGCGGTAGATGGGGTCGCACTTGAGCATGCCGATGACGCGGTCGGCGTGCACCTTCAACTCGTCTGCCGGCATGGGCGGCACGGGGTTGAACTCGGCGACGTAGTTGCGGATGACCTGGAGGAAGTGGTTCCGCTCTATTGGCGTCTGCGGAATGTTCTTCTTCGGGGTGCGGAAGCGCTGCTGGACGACGTGTTTGGGCACGGCGGCGGACGAGTAACTCCCGGGCGGCTTGAAAGCGATGGGTTGCTGCATTTCAGGTGCGGCGTTGGACGTTGTCGCGGTTCCGTTCAGTCAAAGTCTTGGCTGCGGGCTCAAGCATGCGTGCAAAGGTCTGCCGGGTCGAGCCAGGAATTGCGTCCGGGATGGCAAAAATAATTCACCCCCTCGGCTGGTGACGCCCACCCCGCCGGGGTGCGGGCTTGCGTTGTCCGCGGAAATTCCCATCCTCCGCGGCATGGCTATGCCGCAGACACCCGTGACGCTCTCCCCCGAGCAGGTTTCCGAGTTGAATGAAAAGTTGTCGATCACGCGGCATGACATAAACAACAACCTCTCGCTGATCGTGGCCGCGCTTGAGTTGATGCGGCGCAAGCCCGAGATGGCCCCGCGCATGATGGACCGCATTGCGGAGCAGCCGGACAGGATCATTGCCCAGATGCGGGGCTTTTCCGCGGAATTCGAGAAAACCCTGGGCATCACTAAAGATTAGGGTCCCGGCCCGTGGCTGCGGCCACCCGGCGGCGATACTCCTCGTCGGAGACCACCGTGGGCACGGCCCGGCAGATTCGTTCAAATCCGGGGAAGTTCCACAGATTGGGAAAGTCCCGGCATTGCTGCGGTTTGACGGGCTGCACAGCGCAGTTTTCGCCTTCGAGAAAAATGCATTCGCCACTCGGCTTGTCCATGAGGGCAAGCCCCCGCCGGTCGGACCGCAGACGGGTGAATTGCTGGATGAAATCCCGCTCGCCCAGCCCGAGGTAAGCCGCCAGCCGGGCAATTTCCTCCTCCGTAAGCCGCACCTGCCCCGGCCATCGGCAACAGGCGGTGCACCGTTGGCACTCGTGAAAAACTGGCACCCCGAAACGGTAGCTGGGCTCTCTTCGGAAGGGAACTTCCTTGTAACGCTGCGCCAGCGGCGGCGTCTCTACCCCTGCCGCTCCGCGAACTTTTTTCGGACTGGTGCGTTCAACTGAATAACTTGGCGGCCATGAACCACGCCATAAAAAACCAAAAAACAATGAAACTGCCCTATCTCTCCCGTCCGCTATGTGCGGCCCTATGCGGCCTCTCACTCGCGACTGCGGCCAACGCCCAGGAGCGCGCCCGTGAGGAACGCCCCCCTGAAGGCCAGCGCCCACCGCGGGGCGACTTCCGCCCCGACGAGCGCCGCCGGGAAGATGCCCGGCCTGGCGAGGGAGTTCGCCGGGAGGAATTTCGCCGCGAAGAAGGGCCGCGCGGCGAAGGCCGTCCGATGGACCGTGATCGCGGCGACTTCCGCCCGGGCGGCCCCGGCAATCCGCCCTTCAACCCGCAGGAACTTTTCCGTGACCTCAACGAGGATCAGCGGGCCGCGCTCCGGGGCTTCTTTGAGGCCCAGCAGAAGGTGATGCGCGAGATGGGCGAGCGTTCCATGCGGCTGCGGCGGGAGATTGCCGAGCAAGCGATGGCTGAGAAGCTGAACGAGGGTCTGATCCGTGAGAAAACCATGGAGGCGGCCAAGCTTGAGGCGGAGGCCACGATCGCGCGTGCCCGTGCTTTTGCCCAGGTGCGTGAGCGTCTGCCCCGCGAGACGGTAGAGCGCCTCCGCCAAATGGTCGCCAACGCCGGTACGCGTCCAGGCTTCGCGCCGCCGGGTGTCCGCCGCGACGAGGACAACCGTCGCGAGGGGGATTTCCGCCGTCCCGAGGGCCCGCGGGAAGGTGACCAGTTTCGCCGGCCAGCCGGTGAAGAAGGTCGGCGGCCGGCAGAAGGCGACTTCCGCCGCCCGGCCGGACCGCGCGACGGCGACCAGATCCGCAAGCCCGGCGAGGGCGACCGTGGTCCGCGTCCCAACGGGGACCGCGGCGGGGTGCGGCCCGAAGGAGAGCGCGGCCGCAACCCTGAAGGGGGCGATCGCCGGCCTGAATCGCCTCGCCGTCCGCCAGCCGACCAGTAACCAAACACGCCGCCTTCCGTCTCAATCGCAAGCCACCGCCGATCGCGGTGGCTTTGCGTTTTTGCTTTTGCCGTCCTGATTTGCCAGTGTCCGCCGCGATGGAACCCAGCGACACCGAGTTGATCGCCGCCGTCCGCCAAGGCGACGTGGAAAAATTCGAGGTGCTCATCACCCGGTATCAGCCCCGTGTTTTCGCCACGGCACGCCGCTACGCGCGACGTGAAGACGAGGTGCAGGACATCGTGCAGGAGGTTTTCATCAAGGCGTTCCAGAAGCTCGACAGTTTTCGCGCGGAAGCGCCTTTCGAGCACTGGCTCATGCGCATGACCGTGCGCACCTGCTATGACTTTCTGCGCTCACACCAGCGGAACCGAGAGACCACCCTCACCGAACTATCCGATCCCGAGGTTGACTGGCTGGAACGGTTCGCCGCCAGCCCGGAGGACAACTCGAAGAACACCGATGCGGCCCGTGCGCTGGTCGAACGCGTCATGGCGCAGTTGTCCCCCGAGGCGCGGCTGGTCATCACGCTGCTGGAAATCGAAGACCGATCGGTGAAGGAGATTTCCCGACTCACCGGGTGGTCCGTGCCGTTGGTGAAAGTGCGGGCCTTTCGCGCCCGTGCGCAGATGAAAAAAATTCTGGAGACGCTCACACGCGAGAAGTATTTGTAACCGCCCGGAAGACGAACCCGTCTGCCAAAACGTTATGGACTTGGATAAACTCCATCAAAAGCTGATCACCGCCGCAAAGGCGACGGCGCCCAGTGACCAAGTGCCGTATGCGTTTGAAAAGCGCATCATGGCCCGGCTCACCGCGCCGCTGGCCGTGGATGTTTGGGCAGTGTGGGGCCGATGGTTGTGGCGCGCGGTCACGCCCTGCATGTCAGTCATGGCTGGCCTCGGTGTTTGGGTGGTCGCCACGACGCATCCCATCGAGCCGGAAAGCCCGAATCTTGAGCAGGCGATCGAGAACACCCTCCTATCCAGCGACGACGTCGCTGGCGAATGACCAGTGAACCCGTGGAAGTTCATACTTGCCACGGTTTTGATCTACGGCACCGGCGTCGTGACCGGGGTGCTGGTTACTACCCTCGTTGAGCGCCCGCACAAAGCTGCCGTCAGGCCCGCCCAGCAGCTGACCTACAGCCAGATTCAGCGCGCCGAGTTCCTCGGCCGGCTCGACAAGCAGCTCAGCCTGACTCCCGAACAGCACGACCGCATCGGTCAGATCCTTCGCGAAAGCAACCAACGCACGAAGCCCTACTGGGATCCGGTCGCAGCCAAGATGAAAGATGAAATTCGCACGGTGACTGACCGGATCCGTGCGGAGCTGACGCCGGAACAGACCACCAAGTTTGACGCCGAGATCAAGATTTCGCGCTCTCCGAAGAAGCAGGATCCAGATCGCAAGGACAAGAAAGGCGGGGCCACGAACGCCCCGCCGGTCAAACCCAAGCTCAAAACCACCTCCGCCCCGGGCTCCACCAACACCGCTCCCGATGGGGCCACCCCGGTCTTGAACAAGATCTAGTCGTCCTTCCCGCGGATGCTCGGAGCGGTTTCTCGTGTTGCGCCGGCTTTCGCCCGCCGCTAATTTCCCGCCCCTGTTATGACGCTGACCGAAAAACTCCTCGCCCGCGCCTCCGGCAAAGCCTCCGTGCAGGCGGGCGACAATATCTGGGTGAAGGCTGATGTCCTGATGACGCACGATGTGTGCGGCCCCGGGACCATCGGCGTCTTCAAGCGTGAGTTCGGCAAGACCGCCAAGGTCTGGGACCGCCAGCGCGTCGTCATCATCCCCGACCACTACATTTTCACCGCCGACTCCATGTCCAACCGCAACGTGGACATCCTCCGCGATTTCGCGCGCGAGCAGGGGTTGCCTTACTTCTACGACGTGATTGACGACCCGAACGGCGCGTGGAAGTTCGACGCCTCGAAGGGCAACCTGAAGCGCCAATACGGCTCAAACTACGCCGGCGTCTGCCACGCCGCGCTCCCGGCCAAAGGTCACACGCGTCCCGGCGAAGTGCTGTTCGGCACCGACTCGCACACCTGCATGGCGGGTGCGTTCAACGAGTTCGCCACCGGAATTGGCAATACCGACGCCGGCTTCGTCATGGGCACGGGCAAATTGCTCATCAAAGTTCCCGAGACCATGCGCTTCCGCCTTGAAGGCCAGCTCCAGCCCGGCGTCATGGCCAAGGACATCATACTCCACATCATCGGCGAAATCGGGTTCGACGGCGCGACCTACCGCGCGATGCAGTTCGACGGCCCCGGCGTCACCACGCTCTCGATGGACGACCGCATGACCATCGCGAACATGGCCATCGAAGCCGGCGGCAAGAACGGCATCTTCCCCTTCGACGCCCGCACTGCCGAATACGTGGATGCGCGCACTAAGTTGAACGGCACCAAGTCCAGTTACGAACCCGTCGAAGCCGACGCGGACCAGAAGTTCGTTTACGAGACGGTCATCGACCTCAGCAAACTGGAGCCAACCGTCGCGTGCCATCCCGACCCCGGCCAGCGCAAGACCGCCAAGCAGATGAACGGCATGAAGCTCGACCGCGCCTACGTGGGCTCCTGCACGGGCGGCAAGACGAGCGACTTCGTCGAGTTCGCGCGCGTGCTGCGGGGGCACAAGGTGGTCATTGACACCTTCGGCGTGCCCGCCACGCCCGACATCGTGCGCGATCTCCAATCCACGCGCTGGGGCGACAAGACCATCTGGCAGATCCTCGAAGACGCCGGCGTGCGCATGACGGAGAACGCCGGCTGCTCCGCGTGCCTCGGCGGCCCGGTGGACACCTTTGGCCGCATGAACCAAGGCGGTCTCAAGTGCATCAGCGCCACGAACCGCAACTTCCCCGGCCGCATGGGCAGCAAGGAAAGCGAAGTCTATCTAGCCTCGCCCGCGACCGTTGCCGCGAGCGCCATCACCGGCCGCGTCACCGACCCGCGCGAGTATTTGGCGAATTGAATTCCGAATCAGCCACGGCCCCGCGCTGGCAACAGGGCGGGGCCTTTTTTATTCCAAGCCATGTCCCGCACGCTCCACGAAATCATCCCGGTCCTGCAAACCGCAATCGGGCCGGTCATTCTGATCTCGGGCGTCGGGATGTTCCTGCTGGTGATGACCGGACGTTTTGGGCGCATCATCGACCGCTCGCGGGTGTTATCCCATGAACTCGACAAGGCGGATGCGAGTCACGCGGAGAACATCCGTGCGCAGGTAGGAATCCTGTTCCGCCGCGCGAGGTGCATGCGGCTGGGGCTCGCGCTGGCCTCGTTCAGCGTGCTGCTCGCCGCGCTGCTGGTCATCCTGCTCTTCGCCACCGCGCTGCTGGAACGCGAGTGGTCGCTGCTGGTTGTCGGAACTTTCTCCGGCTCGCTGGTGTGCCTCATCGGCGCGGTGCTGGCCTTCCTGTATGACATCCACCTGTCATTGGTTGCGCTGAAACTGGAGCTGGGCGGCAAATTCTCCCCGACTGATTGAAGTCTGGTCCGCGCGGAATTTCTGCTGGGCAAGTTGCGGTTTCCCCGTAGATTCGCGCCCCTATGTTCGACGCGGTCAAAGCTCAGTTGGTTGCCACGGCCGGGAAGCTTGCCCAGTTACGGAGGTTTCTTTGACTTGCCCGGTGCACAAAAGCGCCTCGCGGAGCTGGACTCCGTGATGGCGCAGGATGATTTCTGGAACAACCGCGAGACCGCGCAGAAGGCCATTGACGAGGCCAACACGCTCCGCAAAAAGGCGGAACCCCTCCTCGCCGCCGAGAAGCAGCTCGACGACTTTCGCGTAATGGTCGAACTGGGCGAGGCCGAGCCGCCCGAGGCCCAGCCCGCCGTCCTCGCCGAGGTCACGCGCGACTTGGACAAGTTCGTGAAGGACCTCGACGCGCTGGAGCTGCGCTTCCTGCTCAACGGCCCGCGCGACAAGAACGGCTGCATCCTCAGCATCAACGCCGGTGCGGGCGGCACCGAGGCGCAGGACTGGGCGAACATGCTCCTGCGCATGTATCAGCGCTGGGCCGAAGTGCGCGGCTGGAAGGCCGAGGTCACCGACATCCTGCCTGGCGAAGTGGCTGGCATCAAAAGCGCCACCATGACCATCGAGGGCGAGAACGCCTACGGCTTCGCCAAGGCCGAGCGCGGCGTGCACCGGCTCGTCCGCATTTCGCCTTTCGACTCCAACCAACGCCGGCACACCAGTTTCGCCAGCGTGGACGTGATTGCGGAAATTGAGGAAGCCGGCGAGATCGTCATCCCGCCCGGCGAGTTGCAGGTGGACACCTTCCGCTCCGGCGGCAAGGGCGGCCAGAACGTGAACAAGGTCGAGACCGCCGTCCGCATCACGCACCTGCCCACGGGCGTGGTGGTCGCCTCGCAGAACCAGCGTTCGCAGCACCAGAACCGCGCCACCTGCATGAAGATGCTGATGTCCCGGCTCTACGCGCTCCGCGAGGACCAGCAAAAGTCTGAGATGGAACGCTTCTACGGCGAGAAGGGCACCATCGGCTTCGGCCAGCAGATTCGCAGCTATGTCTTCCAGCCCTACCGCATGGTGAAGGACCTGCGCACCGGCATCTCGACCAGCAACGTGCAGGCCGTGATGGACGGCGCGCTGGACGACTACGTGAACGGCTGGCTCCGCGCCGGCTGCCCGGCCAAGCGCATGCAGGGCATCAAGGACGAGGAGGAGTAGCCGTGTTCAGCATCCGTTTGGCAGCGCAAACTCGTCTCGACGGCTGGGCCGACACTGGCTACTGAATACCGATCACTGAACGTTGCCTTGGCCACTATCCTCGACACCATCGTCGCCCAGAAGCGGCTTGAACTCGCCCGGCTCCCGAACGAGCCGGTGACCGCCGCCGAGTTGTGCGCTGCACTGAAGCAGCGCGGCTTGCGCGACTTCTTCGGCGCACTCCGCCAGCCCCGGCGTGGCGATGTCGCGCTCATCGCGGAGGTGAAGAAAGCCTCGCCTTCCAAGGGCGTCATTCGCGCGGACTTCGATCCGGTCAAAATCGCGTTGGAGTATCAGGCCGCCGGCGCAAGCTGCCTTTCCGTGCTGACGGACGAGAAGTTCTTCCAAGGCTCGCTCAATTATCTCGCCGCCATCCGCGCCGCCGTGGACCTGCCGCTGCTGCGCAAGGACTTCATCATTGACCCGCGCCAAATCCGCGAGGCCGTTCAGTGGGGCGCGGATGCCATCCTGATCATCGTCGCGATTCTCGATGACCGTCAGCTCTGCGAATTCCACCAGCTCGCCACCGAGGCCGGGTTGGCCGCGCTCGTGGAAGTGCATGACGAGCGCGAGCTGGAGCGCGCCCTGGCCGCCGGCGCGACGCTCATCGGGGTCAACAACCGCGACTTGAAGACCTTCACCGTGGACATGGCCACCACCGAGCGCATCGCCACGCGGCTCTTTTCCGGTCCTGGCACAAATCACGCCGCGCTGCTGGTGGCCGAAAGCGGCATTCACACGCGCGCCGACGTGCTCCGGCTCAAGCGCGCCGGCGCCCGCGCCATCCTCGTGGGCGAATCCCTCATGCGCGAGGCCGACCTAGGCGCGAAGGCGCGGGAGTTGTTAGGCGGCTGAGTTTTGCCTACGCTGCCGCCATGAAACAGCCCTTGCGCGTCCTCGTGGTCGAGGATTCCGAGTTTGACGCCAAGATGCTCGTGCGCCTGCTGGACCGCGGCGGTTACGCCACCGCCTACGAGCGCGTCCAGACCGCGGATGAAATGGCCCGTGCGCTCGCGGAGAAGCAATGGGACCTGGTCCTGTCGGACTACAACCTCCCCGGTTTCAACGCCACCCTCGCGCTGCAACTGTTGCAGGCGACCCACCTGGACATCCCCTTCATCATCGTCTCCGGCGGCATCGGTGAGGACATCGCGGTGGCCGCGATGAAATCCGGCGCGAGCGACTACCTGATGAAGGGCAACCTCGCGCGCCTCGTGCCGGCCGTGGAACGCGAACTGCGCGACGCCGCGGTGCGCCAGGCCCGCCGCCGGGCGGAAGCCGAGCTGCGCGAAAGCGAGCAGCGCTACCGCCTGTTATGGGAGACCGCCACCGACGCCATCCTGCTGATGGACACCAGGAGCGACATCCTGTTCGCAAACCCAGCGGTGCAAGGCATCTTTGGCTATTCGCCCACAGAGGTGGTGGGGAAGAACTTCGCAATGCTCCTGCCCGAGAAACTGCGGAGCACCTCGGATACCGCGTTCCAGAGGCACGGGCAAATCGTCACCACCGCTCAACGACGGACGCTGGAGACCGCCGGCGTCAAAAGGGATGGCTCCGAGGTTCTCCTGGAGCTGGCCTTCAATGACATGGAGCTGGGCGGCCAGCGGCTGTTTGTGGCCTTCATCCGCGACATCACCGAACGGGAGCGCAGCCGGCGCGAGCTGCTGGAGCACGCGGAGCAGTTCCGCGTCGCGCGCGAGATCCAATCGCACCTCTTTCCGAAGTCGCCTCCGCAAGTCCCGGGCTTTGACCTTGCCGGTGCCAGCTTTCCCGCGGCGGCGGCGGGCGGGGACTACTTTGACTTCATCCCCATGGCGGACAACGGACTCGGGCTCGTGGTCGGCGACGTGACCGGGCATGGCATCGGGCCCGCGCTGCTGATGGCCGAGACGCGCGCCTACGTGCGCATCGCCGCGCTCAACCGCGCCGAGCCGTCCGACATCCTGACGCGCACCAACATTGCCCTGGCGGAGGACATCGGATCGGAGCGTTTCGTGACGCTGCTTCTGGGTCGGCTGGATCCCGCCACGCGCCGCCTCAGCTACGCCAGCGCCGGCCATCCTCCGGGCTATCTGCTGGCACCGGACGGCAGCGTGCGGATGGAACTGCGCCGGACCGGTGTTCCGCTTGGGATGCGCCCCAACACGGAGTTTCGCAATGCTCCGCCAGTCGTTTTGCAGCCGGGCGAACTGGTGCTGCTGCTGACGGATGGCATCGAGGAGGCGATGGGACCGGGCGAAGAGATGTTCGGCACCGACCGCATGCTGGCCGTGCTGCGCAAGAACCGCGACAAACCCGCCGCCCAGATCGTGGATGCGCTCTACCTCGCCGTGCGCGAGTTCTGCAAAGGGGCCGAGCAGCAGGACGACGTGACGTGCATCGTGGTGAAAGCGTTGTGAAAGCCGGCTTCACGAGCACCCGGGAGCAAAGCGTGCGTCCTGGACTGCCGCAGCAGGCGCAGCGCGACGCCCCTCTGCCTTGCGAGGTTGCCTTCCGACCCTCCGCCGCTAAAGCCCCATGAGCCGTTTTAACCAGCTGCTTGCCCACCACGGCCGCGAGCTGCGGCGCGCGGCATTGCACACACTCCAAGTGAACGTCGGGCGCAAGTGCAACCAGGCATGCCGCCACTGCCATGTGGACGCCGCCCCATGGCGCACGGAGATGATGGACTCGGAGACCGCCGGGCGCGTCGCGGACTGGATTCGCAGGCATCGCCCCGCCGTGGTGGACATCACGGGGGGCGCGCCGGAATTGAGCGAGCACTTTCCCCTGTTTGTTGAAACGGCGCGTGCCTGTGGCTGCCACGTGATTGACCGGAACAACCTCACCATCATCGAGACAGAGGCGTTTGGTTGGCTGCCAGACTTCCTCGCGGCCAATGAAGTCGAAGTGATTGCCTCCCTCCCGTGCTATCTGGAGGAGAATGTGGATGCGCAGCGCGGCGACGGCGTGTTCGAAAAAAGCATCCGCGCGCTGCGGAAGCTCAACGCGGTCGGGTATGGCCCGCGGCTGCCGCTGAACTTGGTTTACAACCCCCTCGGTCCAAAGCTCCCGCCCCCGCAGTCTGAATTGGAGGCGGAATACAAGGCAGAGCTACGGTCGCGATACGGCCTCGAGTTCACCCGTCTGTTCACCCTGACCAACCAGCCCATCGCGCGGTTCGCGGAGGAGCTGCGCGCGCGCGGCGAGTGGGATGCCTACCTTGAGCTGCTCGCCAACGCCTTCAATCCAGCCACGCTGGACGACCTGATGTGCCGCACCACCCTGAGCATAGGCTGGCGAGGCGAGCTTTATGACTGTGATTTCAACCAAATGCTCGGCCTGCATCTGAATACGGCGACCCGAGACAGCAAAGGTGGGAAGGCGCCGTTGCACCTTTGGGACGTGAGCCCTCCAGAACTGGCCGGCTGCTGCATTCAAACCGGAAACCATTGTCTGGCCTGCACGGCGGGCGCGGGCAGCAGCTGTGGCGGCGCTCTGACGCCAACCCCAACGCCCGGCAACTGAGACTACGCTTTGATGCGCTGGTCAAAATTGAGCAAGGCAGTGCGGAGCCGCCCCTCGATCGTGTGCTGGCGATGCGGAGCCATGATGCGTTCGCCGCTCAACTCAGTGACATAGAAACTATCCATGGCCGCGCCCTTCTCCGTGCTGATCTTGGCAATGGAGATGTCGAGCCCGAGTTCGCTCAGGGTCTGCGAGAGGCTGTAAAGCAGGCCGACCCGGTCCTCGGTTTCGACATCAATCACGGTGCAACGCTGGGAGGTGTCGTTGTCGAAGGCGATTTCCGTTCCGATGCGCTCGCCTTCGAGGGACTGGTAAAGCGGGTTGACCACCTTCTGCCGGGCAATCAGGGAATCAAAATCCATGTGGTCAAGGAGCGCCTTGCCGAGGAGTTGGCCGAACTTTTCCTTCTCCTCCTTGGTCGCGAGCATGCCGTTGCGGGCGCTGGTCACGTCGAAGGTGTCAAGCACCACCCGGTCGGAGCGCGTGAAAATCTGGGCGCTCAGGATGTTCAGTCCGGCGGCGGTGAACGATCCCGCGAGCTTGCTGAAGAGGCCTGAACGGTCCCAGGTGCAGATCTTGACCCGGGAGCAGCCTCGGTCCGGCTCGTCCGCCCACTCAATGACCGGCGCCAGCGAGATCTCCGGATCATCGTGAAGCAGGTTCCGCATGAAACGGTTGGTCAGCCGTAAATCGGTGACGATCTCGGCCGCGGTATGGATGAGAAAGTAGCGGTCGGGCAAGGTGCCAAAGTGCGCTTGAGCTTCACCCACATTGATCTCGCTGGGCAGCAACCGGGCAACCTCATCAAACAGCAGCTCGCGCTGACGCTGCTCGGCCCGGCGGAACGTGTTGGTGCCCGCCAATTCGGCGCGGGTGCGCTGGAAAAGTGACCAAAGCAGCGCATCCTTGAACCCGTTCCAGAGTTTGTCGCTCGTGCCCAATGAATCCGCCAGTGTGTGCAGGGTCAGCTTGTTGAGCGTGCGCTGGTTCTGCACGAGGCCGGCGAAGTGGCGGATGACGTCGGGGTCATCCAGATCACGCCGTTGCGAGATGAGGACCATGTCCAAATGGTGCTCCACCAACAGCCGCAGCACGTGCGAGGTGAAGCCGTCGAGATTCATCCGGCGCGCCACGCGGTCGGCCAGGCGGGCGCTGTCGGTCTCATGCCGCCCGCTATGCAAGGCTTTGCCGGCATCGTGCAGCAGCAGCGCCAGATACAGGATGAATGGCCGCTCCACCTGCTGGAAGAGCTCCTGATAAGGCCGGGGATTGGGCACGCGGCCGGCCCAGATATCGTCGAGCTTCTGCACGCACATCAGGGTGTGCTCGTCGGCGGTGTAGATGTGAAAGAACTCGTGCTGGACCAGGCAGGTCAGCTTGCCGAACTCGGGCAGGTATTTCCCGAGGAAATCCACCTCATGCATCGCGCGCAGGGCGGGTGCGACATTGCCACGCTGGCCGAGGATTTCGCGGAAGCTCTCATGGACGTGCTCGTTGCGGAGGAAGTCGGAGTCGACCAGCCGGAGCTCGCGGCGCAGGAGCTGGGCGGTGTCCGGGTGGAGCTTTGCACCACGCTGCTGGGCGTAGAGGAAAACGCGCATCAGGCGGCACGGATCATCCCGGAACACGCGCGGCGACAGGTGCAGCAGCTCCCCCTCGACCAAGCGGAAGCCGTCCACCTCAGGGTCAGGCTGTTTACGCCGGCCGGGCAGGAGCTTCTTCAGGAACGGCATCCGCGCGGGCTTGGGCAGCAGCGCGAGGCGGCGTTCGACAGTGCGCGTGATGAGGTCAATGTTGCGCGCGTGAAGATAGTAGTCGCGCATGAACTGTTCGAGCCGCCGGCTGGGCGAACGGTCGGTGTAACCGAGGCTGTGGGCCACCGAGGGCTGAACTGATTTCGTGAGCACATCCCCCGCCCGGTTGGTGAGGTAGTGCAGCTCGTTACGGGCGCGCAACAGAAAGTCGTAGGCGGCTTCCAGCTGCCGGCGCTCCGCGTCGCTGATGTATTCCTTGCGCTCCAGGTCCGCCAAGTTGCGCGGCCGGTCCTTGGTGAAGAAGGCCATCCACAGGAGGTTCTGATAGTCGCGCAGGCCGCCGCAGCCGTTTTTGATGTTTGGCTCCTGCATGAGCACGGAGTTGCCATATTTCTCGCGCCGGGCGGCCTGATCGGCGAGGCGCGCCGCAATGTAGGCTTCTTCATGTCCGCGCACACACCGGGCCAGCACCACGGCCTGCATGTCCCGGAACAACATGGCGTCTCCGCACAGGAGCCGCGCCTCGATGAGGGAAGTCTTGGTCTGGATGTTCTCATTGGCCGAGGAGACACAGTCATCCACCGTGCGCACCGAGTAACCGACCTTCAGGCCCAGATCGAACAGCGTGTAAAGCAGCCCGCCCGGATCGGTGAGCAGCTTGATGAACGGATGCACTCGTCCGCGCGCGGCCGCCGCCGTATCGCCGGTGTGCAGCAGCATGATGTCGATGTCGCTGTGCGGGTTCAGCTCTCCGCGCCCGTAGCCGCCGATGGCCACCAGGGCATAGCGGGGGAGCTCCCTGCGGGCTTCCTCGGCGAGGGTGTTGATGAGCGCTTCGAGGATGTGCCGGTGCAGCGCATCCAACACCACGGCCCGGGCGCGGCAGATCTCCCGTCCCCCGCTGCCGGCCCGGTGCAGCATCTTGAGCCGGGCGGTTTCGACCTTGAGGAACTGCTTGTAGCGGGACAATTCCCGGCCAGGCTCGCGCCCCGGGGGAAGGGCAATGCGTTTGACGGCGCTGGCTTCGATTTTATCCGCTAGGCTTGGCACAGGTGCGCGGAGGTTAGGCAATGGCCTTCAAAAGGCAAGCGGGGCACCGGCCGCCAGCTCCCGCACTTGCGCTAGCGGGGCGATGCCTTCACAGTTCCGCCCCTATGTCATGGAAAGTTTTGATTACCGCCCGGGCCGCTGAAGAAGTTGGCCAACCCGCCTACCAGCTCCTGCGCGATTCCGGCTGCGAAGTCGTGCTCGCGCCCAGGTTCGGCCCCCTCAGCGCCGATGACGTGCAGAATTTCATGGCCGGCTGCGATGCCACCTTGTGCAGCGCGGATAAATACACCCCCGCCGTCCTCGAACACGCCAACGCCGCGGGCATCAAGTGCCTCTCGCGCTGGGGCGTGGGCTACGACTCCATTGACATCGCTGCCGCCACGCGGCTTGGCATCGTGGTCGCGTTCACGCCGGGCATGCTCGACGGCGCGGTGGCGGATTACACGTGGGCGCTGCTCTTTGCGCTCGCGCGGCGCGTGCACGAGGGGCACATCGTCATGCGTGACAACCGTTGGTCCGTTGCGTGGGGCCACGACGTGTCGAACAAGACGCTCGGCATCATCGGCTGCGGGCGCATCGGCCAGGCCGTGGCGAAGCGCGCGGCGGGCTTCGACATGCAGATTCTCGGCCACGACATCGCCCCGAACCCGCACGCTGAAGCGCTCGGGGTGAAGTTCGTTTCCCTCGATGAATTGCTGGCCAAGAGCGACTTCATCTCCCTCAACTGTGCGCTCACGCCGCAGAACCGCGGCCTCATCGGCGAGGCACAGTTCAAGAAGATGAAACCCACGAGCTACCTCATCAACACCGCGCGGGGCGCGTTGGTGGACGAGGCCGCGCTGGTCCGTGCGCTGGAACAGAAGACCATCGCGGGCGCGGCGGTGGACGCCTTCAGCGCCGAGCCGCTGCCGGCCGGCCACCCGCTCCGCCGTTGCCCGAACGTCCTGCTCACACCGCATCAAGCCTTCAACGGCCGCGAAACCGGCGAACGTGTCAGCCTCGCCGCCGCCCAAGCCATCGTGGACTTGATGCACGGCCAGAAGCCGAAGCACGTGGTCAACGGCGACGTGTTCCAATCCCCGGCGTTGCGGGCGAAGCTCAAATAGCCCGGCGCAAACTCCACTTGCCTTTGCGCGGCTGTTCGCAACACTCGCCGCGCCTATGA
>CAZQEW010000009.1:30636-57493 GCA_964591495.1 uncultured Klebsiella sp. | reverse complement strand
TGAGCAGGTTGTTCTTCATGCCCACAACAGCGGGAATGAAAGGGGGATTCTTACATCAAGAGGGATGCCCCTCCAGTTCGCTGGAATTTCGAGACCCACCTCCTACCTTTGTGGCATTACGCTCTAGCCAGCACAACAACCCTCAACCTTCGTGCAGAATATCCGGCATCTTTTCGACAGCTTTGCGCGTGGTCTCGGCGTCGATGTGCGTGTAAACGCGGCTGACGGCAGCGCTGTTGTGGCCGATGATGTCCCGGGCTACCACGTCGCTTACGCCGGCATTCTTCAGAAGGCTGGTAGCCGTGTGACGGAGGCAGTGGAAGCTGAGTGCATTTTGGGTATGGCGGACGCTGTTGCCCTTGCCGGTGATCGTCGATTCTCTTGATGCGGCAAGCCCGGCGGAGACGAGGATGTTGTAGAACTCCTTGGAGAGGCTCCCATTGTGCCCGCCATCGTCATACTTCTTGCAGGCACGAGGGAACAGGGGCTGTTGCGGATCATCGCCAACTGATAGCGATTCCAAGTGTCGCAGCAAAGGCTTGGCGATGGGCAGGTTCTGAGAGCGTCCAGTCTTTCGGGTCGCAACCGTAAGCTGCTGATTTTGCATATCGATGTTCGCCCAAGTGAGGTTAGCGATGTCGCCCAATCTCAGCCCGGTATAAAGGCCCACTAGCACCATTCCCTGCCATTCTTCGTTGGCCACCTTTAGGATTTTCTTGAGTTCTTCCATGGTGAAAGGCCGCCGCTTCGACTGCCCCCGCCGCTTCAACAAGGTCACACGATCTGCCTGGTTGCTTTCAACCAGTCCATCGCGCTTAGCCTGGTTCAATGCTGCCCGGATGGCCTTGATGGCGAAATTTACCGTGTTGGCTGCAAGGCGTTTCGCCAGGTCATCTCGGAAGGCGGTGATCTCCCGGCTGGTGAGATGTGAGATGTCGGCGTTGGCCTTGGTGCCGAGATGCTTCAAAAACTGCTCCACGACCACTCCGTAGCGCACATGAGTGGCTTCGCCCGCCTCGAGTTCCTTGCGTTTGAGCCAGGAAGCGAGAAATTCCTTGAGGGTGGAGTTGGGCAACTCGTCCTTATTTCCGATGGCGAAAATCTCCGCGATGACCTTTCGAGCCTGACCTTCGATCAGCTTGCCAGTCCGCCCCTCATCCGCAGCATCCTCAAACTTATTGGCAATGCGCTGCGCCTCCTTACGGTCGGAAGATTTGGTCGATCGCTGGGTTCTGCGCCCGTCCGGCAAGGTGAAGCAGGCAAACCAGTAAGGCGACCTGGGAAATCGGCGCAATGAAGCCATAAAGAGTCTCAACTCTAGTCTCAACATCACGCCTGTCAACGGTGTTTAATATAGTCAAAAACATCAATAAATCGCGATTTTTGTGGAATAATTTGTATCGCAGGTTCAAATCCTGTCGTCCCGACCATCTTCCTCCTCAGGCCCACATTTCCTGCTGGCCGGAGTTTGGGGGCGTCACCATTTCGAAAGTCGGGATGCGCACGAAGATTCGCTGCCCGCTGTCATCCACCCCCCAATAGCTGCCCTCGGCGATGGCACGGTGGGTGTCGAGAATGTGCCGGCTGTTGTAGGTGAATTTCTCTCCTGGGGCCAGCACAGGCTGCTCGCCCACGACGCCGTCACCCTCGATCACCGTCACCTCGCCCTGCGCATTCGTCACCACCCACTTGCGTCCGCGGATGGTGACGGTGCGGTCGGAACCGTTGTGGATGCTGATGAAATAGACAAAGGAGTGCGGTTTGTCGGGCGGGGCGGGCAGCTCGGGTGCATACACCAACCGGTCCAGCGTCACGCTCAGCCCAGGCAGTTCAAGCAGGTCAGTTTTCACAGGGGGAGCGGCGCAAGCTCAACCACGCTGCTGGCATTCCGCCACGTAGTCGCGAAATGCTTTTTGAAGCTGGCGGGTGATGGGGCCCGGTTGTCCATCGCGGATGGACCGCTCGTTGATTTGCACGACGGGCATAACCTCATTGGTGGTGCCAAACAACATCGCTTCGTCAGCCTTGGCCAAGTCCGCCTCGGCAACGGAAAGTTCGCGCACCGGAATGCCCAACGCCGAGCACAGGCCAAGCGCGACCAGCCGTGAGATTCCGGGGAGGATGTAGTTGCTGCGCGGCGCCGTGTGCAGAAAGCCGCCGAACACGGTGGCGAAATTTGACAGCGAGCCTTCCATGGCGAACCCGTCGCGGATGAGCACGGCTTCGTGCGCGCCGGCTTCCTGGGCCAGCTGGTTCGCCAGCACGTTGGGCAGCAGTGAGACGGACTTGATGTCACAGCGCGCCCAGCGCTGATCGGGCAGTGTGATGACCTTCACACCCTTGGCCCACTTTTCGACGGGATTCGTGAACGGCGCGGCATAGCCATACACGGTGGGGGCCACATCGCCCGACGGAAAAGCATGCTTGCGTGGCGCGGCTCCGCGCGAAATCTGCAGGTAAACCGTGGCCTCGGCCTCGGCCAGTTGATTGCGTTTCAGCAGTTCGCTCGCGGTGGCGGAGAAATCCAAACCGGCCGGATGTGGAATGCGCAGGGCGCGCAGGCTGTCGTGAAACCGGTCCCAGTGCTCCTTGGCCCGGAAGAGGTGGCCACGGTAGGCGCGGACAACTTCATACGCGCCGTCGGCGAACAGGAATGCGCGGTCATCGGGCGAGATGCGGGCCTCATCCTTGGGCAGAAACTGGCCGTTGAGAAAGACGATCATGGGGCTGGTTAAAGCGGGAAAAGCCAATCCGGGCAATGCGAATCCAAACGGCGGCGTCGCTGTTCGCGCGGGTCACCGGCGCGGGGCAAATTGCGCCGTAATCTTGCTCACGAAAATGTCAGTTTCTCCGAGGCTCTTGAGCACGTGATCACCAAAGGTGACGTTGCCCCGATAGTAACCGATGACGTAGCTGTTTCCGCCGCGATCCACGGCAATGCCGTGACCGGCGATTGGTTCGGAGAATTGTGCGCCCGCCTGCCGCGCCCAGATCACGAGGCCCTCACGGTCGAGTTCGGCCACAAACACATCCCCGATGCCCATGCTGAAGAGGGTGTTTTTGCCGAAGTCCACGCGCCCGGCGAATGTGCCGGTCACGTGGGCATGCCCACTTGCATCCACGGCCAGCCCGTAGCCCGCCTCCGGGCAGCCGATTTTGTTGCCGCCAAAGGTTCGGACCCAAGTCAGGCGACCCCGTTGGTCGTATTTGGAAACAAACACATCGGAGCCGCCCACGCTCTTCATGCCTTTGCCATTGAAGGTTCCCGTATGCGTGCCTTTTCGCGAGCGGAACGCCGCATGCAGCCGCATCTCCGAGGCGTAGGACTCGGTGCCGTTGAAACCACCCGAGACGATCACGTTCCCATGAGGGTCTAGGCCGACGCCGTAACCAATGTCCGTGTTGGGGCCGCCCGCGCGTTGGGCCCATACCGTGCGACCGGAGTTGTCGAGCTTGGCGATGAAGCTATCCACCAGCCCAGCGCTCGTCAGGGTGATGGTGCGCGAAAAACGCACATCATCCTCGAAGCCGCCGGTGATGTAGCAGTTCCCCTGCGCGTCCACGCAAATGGCACTTGAGGCATCATCACCGGGGCCGCCGATCTGGCGCACCCAGTCCAGCTCGCCGGCTGTGTCATAGCGCGCGACGAAAATGTCCTGGAACCCGGCATTCTTCAGAGTGAGATCACTGAATGTGGTGTCGCCGCTGAAGTAGCCGCAGACGTAGACATACCCATCCGCACCGACGGCAATGCCATTGCCGCTGCCGCCCCCTGTGCCGCCGGCCTGCCGCACCCAGAGCACCTTGCCCTCGCCATCAAACTTGGCCACATAGATCTCCGAATCGGAGTTTCGCTGCACCGACTGACCGCCAAAATCCACCGTGGGCGACTGAAATGAACCGGTCAGGTAACAATTGCCCTCCGCATCAATGGCCACTGCCCGGGCGAAATCATCCGCGCTGCCGCCGGCCTGCCGCACCCACACCAGCTTTCCGATGCGGTCATACTTGGCGATGAAGATGTCGGCTTCACCCTTGCCCGCCAGCGCATAGTCCTCAAACCGCGCCTGACCGCGGAAATATCCACAAATGTAAGTGCTGCCTTCCTTGTCCACCACAATGCCCGTGCCATAGTCCTGCCCGCTGCCCCCGGCCCGCGATGCCCAGCGGAACGCAGGCATCTCGGCCGCGCAGTCGCACAAGTTCAATGCAATAAGCAGCAGGACCACTCCGCAGTGCTGGATCAACCCGGCCATCCGGCGGTAAAGCGGAGGGAGTCGGTCAACACGCGAAGCGGTGCAGGCGGGATCAAAAATCCAATCGTGGCGCACGTGGCTTGAATTATGTAAGTCAGCACCCAGCCAAAACTGCCTATGGCTGAACGGCACGTGTTGATACGCCTTAATGCCTCGGATTCAAGCGTAAAGTCCCCACCCAACGTTTCCGGTCTCCAGTCGGGAGCACCTTTTGCGTGCAGTTGATGATCATTCGCCCCATTGGGCTCCGCTGCGCTGCCCGGGGCATTCCCCGGGGAGCCGCTCCCTGACATCCCGCCCCCTCACGAGTTCCGGCTGAACTTACCGCATCGGCTGGCCGCAACTTTTCCTTCCGGCCTCGACCCGCCTCCGCCATAAAACGCGCATCGCATGAAGCCGTTGCTCCGCCGCCTCCTTGCCGTCCTGCTGCCTGCGCTCCTCGTCGCCCCGCTAGCCGCCGCGCCCGCACCGAAACTCTTCACCGAGGGCGTGCGCGCGACCGAGCCGCTGTCGCCGGAGGAGCAGCGGCTGAAGTTCCACCTCCCGCCCGGCTTCAAGATTCAGCTCGTCGCCGCGGAACCGGACCTCCGCAAGCCGATGAACATGGCGTTCGACTCCGCGGGCCGCCTCTGGGTCACGGAGTCGCGCGAATACCCCTTTGCCGCGACCAACGCCGCCCTCGCGCGCGACACCATCCGCATCTTCTCGGACTTCGACGACAACGGTCGCGCCCGCAAGGTCACCGCCTTCGCCACCAACCTGAACATCCCCATCGGCATCTACCCGTTTCGTTCCCCTGCCAAATCGCCAATCGCCAATCGGCAATCGGCAATGACCTGGAAGTGCATCGCCTGGTCCATCCCCAACATCTGGCTCTTCGAGGACACGGACGGCGACGGCGTCGCCGACAAGCAGGAGAAACTCTACGGCCCGTTTGATTTCACCCGCGACACGCACGGCAACCAAGCCAGCTTTCGCCGCGGCCTCGACGGCTGGATTTACGCCACCCACGGCTTCAACAACCAATCCCGCGTGTCCGGCACGGACGGCCACGAAATCTTCCTCCCCTCCGGCAACGTCTATCGCTTCCGCCTCGACGGCTCGCGCATCGAGCACTGGACCCATGGGCAGGTCAACCCCTTCGGCCTCACCTTCGACCCCCTCGGGAACCTCTACTCCGCCGACTGCCACAGCTCGCCCATCTACCAGCTCCTGCGCGGCGCGCACTACCCGAGCTTCGGCCGCCCGCACGACGGCCTCGGCTTCGCGCCCACGACCATCCAGCACTCGCACCACAGCACCGCCATCTGCGGCATCGTCCACATCAGCGACCCCGCGTGGCCCGCCGAGTTTCAGGGCAACCTTTTCATCGGGAACGTGATGACCAGCCGCATCAATCGCGACCGCCTCGAATGGCGCGGCAGCACCAGCGTGGGCCACGAGATGCCCGACTTCCTCAGCACGGACGACCCCTGGTTCCGCCCGGTGGATTTGCAATTCGGTCCCGACGGCGCGCTGTGGGTGGCGGACTTCTACAACCGCATCATCGGCCACTACGAAGTTCCCTTGCTCCACCCCGGCCGCGACCGCGAGCGCGGCCGCATCTGGCGGATAGTTCCCCCCGTAGGAGCCGACGTGAGGAGGCTCAAACTTTTGGCTGATGAAAAATCCTCCTCAGCGCCCAAGCCGCCGTCTCAGCTCGAACAACTGGGGCAGGAAATCTTTTCGCAGAACTCAACGCGTCGCTCATTGGCCCTCGAAGAATTGCTCGCGCAACCGAATCTCCTGAACGCACAAACCTATTTGGAGCTGACTCAGTCAATGATGAAGACCATCGAGGGGGACGGCGGGAAAATGCCTCGGTCTGCCTGGGTGTGGTTTCTCCGGCGCTACGCGGGCTGGGATGAGGCGGGGCTGGTCCGGTTGTTGAACCTACCCATTGAAAGCGTCCGCGTTCACGCATTGCGCGCCTTTGCCGAACGCGGACTGCAAACCGCCGCGTCTTCACCCTCGCCAGCCATGGGTGAGAAGGCCGAAGTGAACAGGCAAGGTCCGCCCGAAAAGCTGCCCGTCTCCACTGTCGGCTCACCGCCTCTTCCTCCCACAACGTTTTCCTCCGATAAGGGATCGGTAAGTATGCTCGCCGCCACATGCACGGCCCTCGCCGACCCCTCCGCCCACGTCCAGCGCGCCGCCGCGGACGCCCTCGCCGCGAACCCGCACGCCGACAACCTCGCCCCGCTCCTCGCCTTGCAGAAGCGCGTCCCCGTCGAGGACACGCACCTCGCCCACGTCGTGCGCCTCGCACTGCGCGAACAGCTTCGCCTGCCCGGCGCGTTTGCGAAGCTCTCCGGCGAGCCGCTTCCGCCCGCCGACGCCCGCGCGTTTGCCGCCGTCGCCACAAGTCTCACCAACGCCGAGGCCGCGAGCTTCCTCATCCGCCACGTCGAGCAACACACCGAGCCCGCCGATGTCCTCGCCCGCTACGTCACGCACGCCGCCCGCTACGCACCGGATGCCGACCTGCCGAAACTGGCCGCGCGCGGGCGCAAGCAGTTCGCCGCCGACCTCGACACCCAAGCCGCCCTCTTCAAAGCCATGCTCGACGGCCAAGCCGCCCGCCGTGCCGGCGATTTGCAATCGCCGTCCGCACCGTCCAGCCCGTCCAACGCCCTCCGCCCCGACCTCCTTGCCTGGGGCACCGCCCTCGCCGGCCAGCTCCTGGGCAACGCCGCCCCGACCGCGACCTGGACCCACCTGCCCCTAAACCCCGCCGCGCCCGGCCGCAACCCCTTCGCCTTCGAGGAGCGCACCAGCGCCGACGGCCAGAAGACCCGCCTCATGTCCAGCTTCCCGCACGGCGAGACCTTGACCGGCATCCTGCGCTCCCCGGTCTTCGTCCTGCCGAAGCAACTCTCCTTCTACCTCTGCGGCCACGACGGCTTCCCCGGCCAGCCCGCCGGCGGGAAGAGCTTCGTCCGCTTGCTGAACGCAGAGTCGAAGTCGGTGTTGCGGGAGACGAAGGTTCCGCGGAACGACACGGCACAGCGCATTACCTGGGACCTGGCCGACTTGGCCGGGAAGCGGGCCGTCATCGAGGTGACGGATGGCGACGATGGGAAGGCTTATGCCTGGTTGGCCTTCGGGCGGTTCGACCCGGCCTTGCCCGAGTTGGCCTTGCACGATACGCAGGGGGTCGGGAAGCGGCAGTTGGCCGGCGCGGAACTGGCGCGGTCGCTCAAGCTCGTAGCACTGGAGCCAGCGGTGACGAAGCTGTTCACCGACTCGACGGATGCCGCCGTCCGCGCTGCCGCCGGGCGCGCGTGGCTGTCGCTCAATGCCGTCGCCGCCCTGCCGAAGGTCGAGCCGCTGGTGCGCGATGCCGCCCAGGCGGAGAACTTGCGCGCGGAACTCGCGGCGCAGCTCGGCGAACAGGCGGACGCGCGCGGCCTCGCCGTGGTGGTGGCCGCGCTGACAAATGCGCCGTCGCGCCTGCAACTGCGCTTTGCCACCGCGTTGGTGAGCACGGCAGCCGGGACGGAGCAGTTGCTCGCCGCCGCCGAGGCCGGGCGCGTCCCGGCGCGGCTCTTGCAGGACCGCACGTTGACGGACCGCCTCCGCGCCAGCCCCGCGCGCGACGCCAAGAACCGCTTGGCCGCCCTCGTGAAGAACTTGCCGCCCGCCGATGTGCAGTTGCAGAAGTTGATTGAGGCCAAGCGCGGCGAGTTCCAGCCGCAGCAGGCCAACGCGTCGCGCGGAGCGGAAGTCTTCACGAAGGCATGCGCCGTGTGCCATCAGCTCGACGGCAAGGGTGCGCTCGTGGGGCCCCAGCTCGACGGCATCGGCGGTCGGGGCTTGGAGCGGTTGCTCGAAGACATCCTCGACCCGAACCGGAACGTGGATAAGGCGTTCCGCACGACGGTCTATGTGCTCCGGGACGGCGAGACGGTGAGCGGCCTGCAACGCCGCGAGGAAGGCGGGGCGTTCATCTACGCCTTGGCCAACGGTCAGGAAGCCCGCGTGGCGAAGGCGGAGGTCAAAGAGCGTCGCGACACGGAGACGTCCTTGATGCCGGCGAACTTCCACGAGGCGCTCACGGCGGCGGAGCTGAACGACCTGCTGGCCTTTCTCCTCGGCAAGACGGGGAAGTGAAGGCGCACTTTGGAGTGCGGCGAGTTCTCGCCGCTTTCCGCAGGCGACTTGTCGCCGTCGTCAGTCGCGCCGCGTGGCAGGCGAGCGGTTTGTCCGGCTTGCGCCAGCAGGAAGGCGAACGGCACAACAGCGCGTGGATTGAGTCGACGGCGGCAAGCCGCCTGCGGAAAGCGGTGACAAGTCACCGCACTCCATATGCCGTGCGGTCACTCCGGCACGGCCAGTTCCTTCCGCCACTGATCGAAGTCTGCCCGCAGGGCGGCGGGGGCGTCCGCCGTGGGGGCGAAGCGTTGCCGGAGGTGGTCGAGGTTCGCGCGACTCAGGCCGCGGGCGCGCCACCAGTTGGCGTTGGTGAAGTCCGCGTCCTTGAGGTTCGCGTCTGACAGGCGGGCGAGGTCGAGCGTGGCGTCGCGGAGGATCGCGGCTTCGAGATTGGCCCCGGAGAGGTCGGCTCCGGAGAGGTTCGCGCCGGTGACGTCCGCCATGAGCAGCACGGCGTCCGCGAGGTCGGCGGTGACGAGGCGCGCGCGGGGGGCGACGATTTGTTCCAGCGTGGCGCCGCGGAGGTTCGCGCGGCTGAGGTCGGCATTCGGGAGGCGGGCTTGCAGGAAATTTGCGCCGGAGCCGTCCGCGGCGTCGAGCCGGGCATCGGTCAGGTCGGCGCGGCCTAGGAGCGCGGCGGTGAGTTGCGCGCCGCGCAGGTCGGCGCGGCGGAGATCGCTGCCGCGCAGGTCCGCCTCGGCGAGCGGGGTGTTGGTGAGCACGAGGTCGGGCAGGGGCAGTTCCTGCAAGTGCGCGCCGCGCCACTCGCGGTTGCCCGCGCGCACGAGGGCGAGAAAGGCGGCGGCGCGGTCGAGGGGAGGGGAGTTGCGCTGACCGACGATCCAGAAGTGGCGTTCCTTCGCCGCGTGGTCCCGCGCCTGGCGGAGTTCGCGTTGGAGCCAGAGGTTCCAGCCCACGAGCGTGGCGAGCGCGAGCGCGGTCAGCCGGAAGCCCCATCTGCCCCCGGTCGGCGGCAATGGTGAGCGGGTGTTCACGCCGGGGTTTTAGCACAGGGGAGCGCGGTCGGACAGCTTGGCGTTGACCTGAGGACAGGGCATGGCCGGACACCAAATACTGTGTCAAAGCTGTTGCGGCACCACGACTAATTGGGGTAGAAGCTGGTGGCGCGCTCCTGATGGCTGGCTGGCTCGAACCGCTTTCCGTGCTGGGCATTTACCTTGCCCGGATGGCGGAGTTGCGCACCAAACGGGACACCATTCCCGGCCCCGTGCGCGAGACGGGGACGCTGAAGCGGTTTGTGCTGGTGGGGACGCTGATGTTTCTGGGTGGGCTGGGAGAGTTTTTCCTGCGGCAACGTGGCTGGAACACGGCGACGTTTGTGCTGGGCTGGGCGTGCGGGCTGGGTTCGTTTGCGATCCGGCGCAGCGCGATTGCGGCGCTGGGGAAGTTCTGGAGCCTGCACGTGGAGATCCGCGAGACGCATGAATTTGTGCGCAGCGGGCCGTTCCGCTGGATGCGGCATCCGACTTACTTCTCGATGATTTTGGAGCTGTCCGCGGCGGCGCTCATCCTGCAAGCCCCGGCGACCTTTGCGTTGGTGGCGCTGCTGTTCGTGCCCGCGCTGGCTGAACGCGTTCGGCTCGAAGAGGCGGCGCTGGTGGAGAAATTTGGAGATGCCTATCGCGCATATCAACGCAGCACGCCGGCGGTGATCCCGTGGAAAGGGCCGCAGGCGTGATACGTGACCTTCCCCAACGGCGGGTCGTCGTCACCGGCTTGGGCGTTGTTGCGCCAAACGGCAGCGACCTCGCCACGTTTTGGAGCAGCGTGCGCGAGGGGCGCAGCGCGGCGGGGCCGGTGACGCGCTTCGACGTGAGCGAGCTGCCCAACAAGGTCGCGTGCGAGGTTCGGGATTTCGACGCGGCGCGTTACATGGATGCAAAGAAGGCCAAGCGCTTCGAGCTGTCCATCCGCTATGGGATCGCGGCGGCGCGCATGGCGGCGGCGGACGCGGGCGTGGACTTCACGAAGCTCGACCCCGACCGTGCGGGCATCATCGAGGGCACGACGGTCAGCGGCATGGAGAGTTCCTTCAAGGGCCAGACCACGTTTGAGCAGCGCGGGTTCAAGCACATGAGCCCCTTTACGCTCATCAACGCCTACAGCGGCGGCGGCAGCGGTGAGATCGCGCTGGAACTGGGCATTCACGGACACGCCATTTCACTCAGCACCGGCAGCGCCTCCGGCAACGACGCGGTGGGCCATGCCTTCGACCTCATCCAGCGTGACGACGCGGACATCTTCGTGGCGGGCGGAGCGGAATCGCCCATCCTGGCGCCGCTGTGGGGCGCGTTCTGCCTGACGAAGGTGATGACGGCGCGCAATGACGAGCCGAAGACGGCAATGCGCCCGTTTGATGGGTCGCGCGACGGTTTTCTCCTTGGCGAAGGCGCGGCGTTTCTCGTGTTGGAAGAATTGGCGCACGCGCTGGGCCGTGGCGCGAAAATCTACGCCGAGGTCGCCGGCCACGGGCGCAACTGCGAGGCCTATCACTCCGTCTCGCCGCATCCCGAAGGTGTCGGCCTCCATCGGGCAATGGAAAAGGCCTTGCGGCGCGCGCGCATGGATGTGACGCAGATCGACTACATCAATGCGCACGCCACCGCGACCGAGGCGAACGACGTGGTTGAAACCAAGGCCATCAAAAAGCTCTTCGGCGAGCACGCGCACCGGGTTGCCGTCAGCGGCACCAAGCCCGTGACCGGCCACCTCCTGGGCGCGGCCGGCGCGGTCGAGTCCGTCATCACGACGCTGGCGATTCACCACCGCGAGATTCCGCCCACGGCGAACCACTCCGTGCCCGCGCCCGGCTGTGACCTCGACTACGTGCCCGTCCGGCCGCGGCCTTATCCCGTGCGCGCGGCAATGAATTTGAACGTCGGCTTCGGCGGCAAGAACTCTTGCCTCGTCTTCAAGGAGTATCGGCGCGCATGAGGTTCTCCGAGCTCATCCCGTTGACGGCCGCCGTGACGAACCTGGCGCTCACGCTGTTCGTGCTCACGCGCGATCTGCGCTCGACGCTCAACCGTGTCTACCTGCTCTGGGGACTTTCCATCACGGTCTGGAACCTCGGCACCTTTTTCCTCTTCAGCGTGCAGGACGAGGGGGCGGCGCGGTTCTGGTCGGCCTTTCTGCACTACGGCGTGATCTTTCTGCCGGTGAGCCTGTTCCACCTGAGCTGCCTCATCGCCCAGGTAAAACTGCCGCGCTGGTTGCCGGTGCTTTACGGATGGTTTGGCCTGCTCGCGCTGGCGAACGCCTTCGGCGTCTTCACTTCCGGCGTGCGCAACCTCGGCTACGCCTACTACTCGACCGCGGGGCCGGGCTTCTGGGCCTTCGTTGCCAGCTATGTCGTGGTCACGACGTCAACGGTGTTCATCCTGCTGCGGAAATTGCAGACACTTCAACGGCTGCACCGCGCGCGCGTCAAGGCGCTGCTCTGGGCCAATGGCATCCTCATCGGCTTCGGGTGGAACGACATCCTGCCCATCGTCGGGGTGGATACCTATCCGCTCACGCGCGTGGCCATCTTCCCGTTTGGCAGCGCGGCAGCGATCTTCTACGGCATCATCGTGGGCTACAGCGTGCTCCAGCATCACCTGCTGGACATCCATGTCACGCTGGGCAAGGCCGCTGCACATGCCGTGCGGTTGCTGTTCCTCTTCCTCATTGGCCTGCTGCTGTTGCTGCTGTTGAACGTTTTTGCCCGCGGCGAGTTCACCCCCTTCACCTTCTTCGGCTCGCTTGGCGTGCTGCTCGTCAGCGCGCTGGTAGCCTCGATATTCTTCCCCCGTTTGTTTGGCAAAGGCGACGAGTCGCTTGAACAGCGCATCCTGAGCGACCGGTATGGGGACCGCTTCGAGTATCACGACAAGGTCCGTTCCTTCCTTCAGGAAGCGCAATTCTATAACAATGCCGACCTGCTGCTGAACGATCTGCACGCGCTGTTTGTGAAGACCATTCGCGTGCGCAACTACCACATCATCCTGCTCGACGAGTCCACGCATGTCTTCACCGTCTTCCGTGGCCATCCGAAGGAGGCGCAGGTGCAGCTTCCGGAGCTGCGGGCAGACTCGCCCATTTTTCAGCTTTTTCAGAACACCACGGCGGGCTATCTGGCCTTCAACCTCGCCTACATCATGCCGGGTGAGACCGAGATGGAGCGTGAGGCGCGGCAGCTTCTGAAGCGGTTTGAGCCGGAGTTCTGCTTTCCGTTCTTCAGCGGCGACGAGCCGTTTGGCCTGCTGCTCGTCGGCGAAAAAGCCAGCGGGGTGCCCTACACCCCCAACGACCTCATGCTGCTGACCCGGCTGGTGAAGAACCTCAGCCTCATCCTGAACCAGATCCGTTTGAAGAAGCAGGTGCTGCTCGCCGAGGAACTCGAATTGCTGGGGCGCATGTCGCGGGGCATGGCCCATGATCTCAACAATCTGCTTACCCCGGTTTCCACCTTCCTCCAGCTCACCAAGGAGGCTGCCAAGGGCAGCACCGAGGGGGCAAACGAGCTGCTCCCCACCTGCCTGCGCAACGTCGGCACCATTCAGGCCTACGTGAAGGACGCGCTCTTTTTCTCCCAGAATCACACGGTTCAAATTGCCCGCATGCCCATGGACCAGCTCATCCACAAGGTCGTCGAGCTGGCCGAGCCGAAACTCAAGCGCCGCCAGGTGCGCGCCGAGGTGCCGGAGCTTCCCGGCACGCTGGTTGAAATGGATGCGGTGCTGATGCAGCGGTGCTTGGGCAACATCCTGTCCAATGCCATTGACGCGTCGCCGATGGGGGCCACGATCCGGCTCGAATTGCAGAACCTAGCGGCCACGGAGCCGGGCCGTGAGTGGGTGCGGGTGCGCGTCATCGACCATGGCGAAGGCATCAGCCGGGAAAACCTGCAGCGGCTGACCTCTGCGTATTTCACGACCAAGGACTCCGGTGACGAAAACCGCGGCTTTGGGCTTGGCCTGGCCATTTGCCGCAAGATCGTCCACCAGCACGGGGGCAACCTGAACATCTCGAGCGAGGAGCTGAAGGGCACCACGGTCACGGTGGATTTGCCCGTGCGTTTCTCCCAGCCCAACCCGCCCATCAACCTTGAGCTGGAGGTGCCAACGTGAAGACGCTCCTCGTAGTTGCGCCCCAGCCCGGCTTCGCCGAGGCGGTGCGGGCCGTGCTGCCGGCCGATGAATTTCGTGTCCTGCACCACGCAACCGCCTGGACCGCAGATCACCTCCTCAGCCAGGGGGCCATCGACGGCGTCATCCTTGATGTCGAGCTCACGGACGTCCGCCCAATCCGCGCCATCGAGCATCTGCGCCGTGCAATGCCCGGTTGCCCGGTCATCGTTTATGCGAACGCGAGCCAGTGGGAATGGGAGGAGGAGGCTTACCTGCTTGGCGTTGATTACATCCTTGCCAAGCCCGTCCGCGCCCGTCTCCTCACCTCGCTGATGGCCCGTTCTTGGCGGGGCGAGACGGCGGTTCCGCGCCCGTTGCCGCCAGCCCCCGGCGCCCAGCCCCCGGCGGCGGCGGCGCGCAAAGCGGATGCGGCTTTGGGGGCGCTCCGCGATTTCTCGACCATACTCACACACAGCCTGCAAACCGATGGGTTGCTGCGTGAGTTTCTCCAGCTACTGCGGGAAACCCTTGGGGTGAACCGCGCCGCAATTTTCCTCCGTCCGGCCGAAGAGGGGACCAGCCGGTCCACCCCGCTCCCCGCGGCTTGCGCCCTTGGGATTTCGTCCCAACTGCTCGCCCATTTCGCGCTTTCCTTGCGGGGCGGCATCGGGGCGCACCTCGAACGGCATGCGCGGATCCTCAGATGCGGCAGTGCCGAAGCCATGCAGGACCCTGACATCACCCGAGAGTTCGAACTGCTGGGTGCCCAAGTGGCCATACCCATCCATGACCGCGAATCACTGCTGGGGGTGGCGGTCTTTGATGGACGACTGACCGGGGAGCATTTCACCAGCGAGGAGCTCGCCCTGGTGTTCCACCTCCTCGAAGAACTGGGACTGGCCATCCGGAACACCTGGCTGCATGACGCGCTCGCGGGTCAGCACGGCATGATGACCGACACGTTGGACCAGCTCGGCAGTGCGGTCGTGGTCGTGTCCCGCGATCTGGGCATCCTGCAGGCCAATCTCACCGCCCGCCGCCTGTTCCGCCGGCCCAACGGTCAGCCGGGTGGCTCATTCGATTTCACCGATCTCCCACAGCCGCTGGGCAGCAAGGTTTTTGAGGCGCTGCAAACCGGGGTTACGCCCGCTCCCACCCGGTGCCGGCTGCCGGGAGCCGGTGAAGCCACTTTTCGGGTCGTGCTCAAGCCGTTCCAGCGGCGCACTGCCGCCGCGCCTGAGGCGGTGCTGCTCTTGGTGGACGATGTGACCCATGCCGACCGCGCGCAGCTGATGGAGATCGAGGCTGCGAACTTGCGTCTGGTTCGTAAAATGGCCGAGCAGCTCGCGCATGAGATAGGCAATTCCCTCGTGCCCATCTCGACCAGCCAGCAACTCCTCAGCGAGGCCAAGGATGACCCTGCCATCCGCCAGGAAGTCACCGGCATCATGGCGGACAGCGTTCGCCGGATCGGCCGTTTGGCCCGGCAGATGCAGTATCTCTCCCGGGATGGCCTGCACCGGGTGGAGAACGTGCCCCTGGCCAAGTTGATTGAGGCTGCCTTTCAGGAGGCCCACGCGGACAACCCACGTGCCTCAGCCCGCCTGCAATACGAGAGCGGCGGGCAAGCGTTCACCCTCAACGTGGAGCGCGCCGGTTTGCAGCATGCGCTGGCCGAGGTCCTGCTCAACGCCTTGCAAGCCACCCCTGATGATCAGCCGGTGCAGGTGGTTTCGAGGGCTGAGCAGCGCCCGGATGGTTCACGCTGGGTGCGCATCGAGGTGCGGGACGCTGGCCGGGGTTTCACGGCCGAGAGCGCTGCGCATGCCACCGATCCCTTCTACACGGAGCGCACGGTTGGCCTCGGTCTTGGCCTGACCGTGACCCGAAAAATTGTCGAACTTCATCGCGGCATCCTGGAAGTCCGGCCTTCCGCACCCGGCACCGTGGGCATCACCCTCCCCGCGGGCAATGCGGACTCGGAACACATCGTGGAGTAGCCCCCAAAGGAGCCAGGAGGGCGTTCCGAAGCTCTGGATTTGGGCAGGCCATCACGATCCGCCAACCCGGCTCCGCGGCATTTGAAATTGGACAATTCCCCCGCCAGCGGCCATGGTGCGCGACAGTTCAATGAGCGCGGACCCCGGTAAACTAGATCCCGAGCTGGAGAGCCTAAAGGCTCAGGTTCAGGCCCTGCATGACAGCGAACGCCGGCTGATGGATACGGTCAAAGTGGCCGCCGGACTCATGCTGGGATTGGCTGCCATTTTGGTATTGTTCTCCTGGTTCGCCAGCCACAAGAACTATGAAAGCGACAAGCAGGCCATCCAGAAGGCGCTGGAGACGGCCAACGAGCAACGCTACACCGCTTTCAACCGGGACCTGGACAACACCCTCAACGCGCGGCTCGCGGCCCGTGAGCAGGCCATGGACCGCAAGATTGCTGAACTGGCCCAGTCCCTCCGAGCTCAACTCGCCGCCGCGTCGGCGGGCGGCGTGTCCAGCAACACGCTGGCGCAGCTGAGCGAGGAAACGAACCAGAAAATCCGGCTGATGACCGATCTGGTTGAGAGCCGCAACGCGCATCCCTTCGGCCTGCTTTACTTCGATTACGCCGTCCGCTCCATCAATGCGAAGAGCTTCCCGGCCGCCACGGAGCACTTTCTCTCGGCCGCCCTGGCGTTCATGCGCGCACGGGACGAGGCCAATCTGACCATCAGCATTTCGCGCCTGATCCAGTTCGGCTTTCCCAACCTCAAGGCAGATGACCTTGCCGCCCGCCCGGCGATTGAGGACAAGTTCGGACTGCTGGTCGAGGGGTTGGAGAAAGCCAATGCCAACGGCCGTCACTCGGTGGCCCTGACGGATTTGCGCCGCGAGTTTCAGGCCGCCCGCAAACGCGGGATGGCCACGAAGTGACTCAGGCCGCCTGTTGTCTGCGGTGGCCGGCCATCATGGCTTCCAAGTAGCCGCAAAGTGCTTCCTTGAGTTCCTTGCGGGAGACGATGGCGTCAACGAGCCCGTGGTCGAGCAGGAACTCCGCCGTTTGAAACCCGGGTGGCAGCTCGGCCTGCGTGGTGTCCTTGATCACGCGCGGCCCGGCGAAGCCGATCATCGCGCCTGGTTCGGCAATGATTAGGTCGCCCAAGCTGGCGTAGCTGGCCATGACGCCGGCAGTGGTCGGATGGGTCAGCACACTGATGTAAGGGAGCTTGTTTTTCGCATGGTAGGCGAGTGCCGCGCTGGTCTTGGCCATTTGCATGAGGCTGAACATGCCCTCATACATGCGCGCGCCGCCGCTCGTGGAGATGATGACCACGGGCAAACCTTTGTCCGTGCCCGCCTCGATCACCCGGGTCAGTTTCTCACCCACTACCGAGCCCATTGAGCCGCCGAGGAAACTGAAGTCCATCACGCCCAGGGCGACGCGCTGGGTGCCGATCTTGCCGATGCCCGTGATGACGGCGTCCTTGAGGCCGGTGCTTTTCTTGTAGGCCTCAAGTTTGGAGGTGTAAGTGGCCACCCCGGTAAACTTCAGCACGTCCACGCTGGTCATGCCCGCGTCCATTTCCTCGAACGAGCAGGTTTCGACCAGCGAGTGGATGCGTTCCCGGGAGCCGATGGCAAAATGATGCCCGCACTTGAGGCAGACCTTCAGGTTGGCATCCAGCTCCTTGTCGTAGAGCATGGTGGCGCACTTGGGGCATTTCTGCCACAGGCCTTCAGGGATGTCGCGCTTGCGGGATTTTCCCGTCGTCAGCTTCGGCTTCTTGATGAAGGAGGTCTCCGTGGGGTGGGCGGGAGGCGTCACTGCGGCAGGCACCGCGTCTACATCCTGCAATTTGCGCGTCAGAGAAGATTTAGACATAGGCTTACGCCGACTACATCGCAGGCGTCAGAAACGCCCAGAGGCTGCCAAAACGCGGGCTGCCGTCCAAGGAAATTTCGGGCCAACGGCTGGCCGAGCGGCAGCCCGGTGAGGCCGGGAATTGTCTTCTGTCACTCAATTCCATCAGGTTCAATTGCTCCGCGACACGCATGAGCGAATTCTGGACCCATGGCACCCGCGCCCGGCAGCCCGGCGACCCGCTCCGCATTCTGTGGCTCAAGACCGGTCCCCTGCACCCGGTGGACACCGGCGGGAAAATCCGCACATTCAACATGCTCCGCGAGCTGCGGCGCAAAAATCCCCTCACCTACCTCTCGCTGTGGCCCGAGGGCACGCCCGAGTCTGCCCGCAAGGACGCCCACCAGTATTCCGACGACCAAATCTGGATCCCGTGGCGGGAGGCGCCCAAGCGTTCGCTGCGCTTCGTTTTTCAGTTAGGCCTCAACTTCGCCGGTTCTCAGCTGCCTTACGCCATCCAGAAATATCTGTCGCGCGCCTGGGCGGCGGAAATCCGCCACCTCGATGGCAGCGGGAAGTTCGACCTCATCGTCTGCGATTTCCTTACGCCGGCGGTCAACCTTTACGCTGGCGACCACCGCCCGCAGACCCCCGTCCTGCTCTTCCAGCACAACGTCGAGTCGCTCATCTGGCAGCGGCATTACGAGACGGCCAAGGGCGGCATGCGCCGCTCCTACATGCATGGCCAGTGGCAGCGCATGCGTGCCTTTGAAGCCCGCGCCTGCTCGCTTGCGGACAAGGTCTGCGCCGTCTCCGAGGAGGATGCGCGTCTGCTGCGCGAGCAATTTCAGTTGAGCAATGTCTGCGGCGCGGTGCCCACCGGCGTGGACCTGAGCTTCTTCCAACTCAGCGCTGCGCCGCGCACACCGCGTTCACTCGTCTTCCTCGGCTCGATGGATTGGATGCCCAACATCGACGGCTGCGTGTGGTTCGCCGATGAGATGTGGCCGCTGGTGAAGCAGAAGTTCCCCGATGCCACGCTTACCATCGTGGGCCGCAAGCCCGCCCCCAAGGTGCTCGACCTCGCCGCGCGCGACGCCAGCATCAAGGTCACCGGCACCGTCGATGACGTGCGTCCGCACCTGGCGGCGGGGGAAGTGATGGTCGTCCCGCTGCGGGTCGGTGGCGGCACGCGCATCAAGATTTTCGAGGCGATGGCCACGGGCATTCCGTGCGTCAGCACGCGCATCGGCGCCGAAGGCCTGCCCGTCCAGCATGGCGAACACATCGCGCTGGCCGACACGCCCGCCGACTTCGCAAAGGAGATTTCCTCCCTGTTTGAAAACGCCGACCGCCGCCGCGCCCTCGGTCAGAACGCCCGCGCCCTGGTCGAGAAAAACTTCGGCTGGCCCAGCATCAATGCCGTCTTCGAGCGCTACTGCCGCGAGACCGTGGCGGCGGCCCGCCGTTGAACGGCCTTTCCGCTTGCCGCGCGTTTGCGTTCTGTGACTCACTCGCCGCGTGAGCGAAACAAAGAAACTGCGGTTGGGAATTCTTGGTTCCGGCAAGGGCTCCAACATGGTGGCCATTGCCGAGGGCATCGCGGCGGGGAGCGTCCCCGCGGAGATCGCCGTGGTCATCAGCGACGTGGCCGATGCGGGCATCCTCACCCGTGCCCAGGAACGCGGCCTGCCGGCGAAGTTCATCCCGCCGGGCAAGTTCCGCACCAAGCTCGACGAGGCGGCGGAGGCTGCCTACATCGCGGCGCTCAAGGAGGCGGGGGTTGAACTGGTCGTGCTCGCCGGCTTCATGCGCATTCTCAAGGGCGAATTTCTCCGCGCTTTCCCGCAGCGCGTCATCAACATCCACCCCTCGCTGCTGCCGGCGTTCACCGGGTTGGAGGCATGGAAGCAGGCGTTGGACTACGGCGTGAAGTTCACCGGTTGCACCGTGCACTTCGTGGACCAGGGCGTGGACACCGGCCCCATCATCGCGCAGCAGACCGTGCCCGTCCTGAGCCGCGACGACGCGGACACGCTGCACGCCCGCATCCAATTCGCGGAACGGCAGCTCTACCCGATGGCCATCTCCGCCCTCGCGCGCGGGCTGGTGCGGGTGGAGGGACGCAAGACGGTGACGCAGTCGGCGGGGTGAACCACGCTCCCCGCTGGCTTGGCGGGCTCTCAACTTTCAGCTTTAAACCTCGGGAGCATGTCCTCCGGGTACATCCACACCTTCTCCGCCGAGGAACAGGCCCGGCTCGTGGCGCAGGCGGCGTTTCTGGAGCCTTACATTTTTCCCACAATTGATTTCTCCGGCTGCGCCCGCGTGCTGGAGGTCGGCTGCGGCGTGGGCGCGGAGCTGCAAATTCTCCGTCGCCGATTCCCGCACGCGCGGCTGACGGGCTTGGATTTTTCGGAAACCCAGCTCGCCAAGGCTCGCGAGGGGTTGCGCGCGGAACTCGCGGCCGGCGCGGTGGAACTCCGTCAAGGCAGCGCCTATGAGCTGCCCTTCGCCGACGAAAGCTTCGATGGCGTGTGCCTCATCTGGTTGTTGGAGCATCTCAGCGATCCGGCTCGCGCGTTGCACGAAGCGCGGCGCGTCCTGCGGCCGGGCGGCGTGCTGTCGGTGACGGAGGTGTTCAACGCCGGCTTGCGCATAGAGCCGACGTGCCCGGCGATGGCGGAGTATTGGGCGGCGTTCAACCGGCTGCAGCGCGAGCTAGGTGGCGCGCCGGACGTGGGGGCGGAGCTGGAGCCGCTGGCGAGGCAGGCGGGCTTTGTGGAAATGCAGTTCCGCGCGCTGCCGGTGCGGATGGACGCGCGCATGGCCGACCCCGCAAGCCGCCGTGAGTTTGTCGGTTACTGGCGGACCCTGTGGTTGAGCGGCGCGGAGCAGTTGCTCGCCCGGAGCGCGGTGACGCCGGCGTTGATCGCGGCAATGCAGGCCGAATTCATCGCCCTGGCGGAGAACCCGGCGGCGATTTACGACTATTCGGCACGGCAGCTTCAGGCTACAAAGCCCGGGGTGTCGGTGTGAAAAAGCCAAAGAAAACCATCGCCTTTCCCCGGCGGACTTGGCAGATAAACCCCTCCACGCGCGTCGTGGAGTCGGCGAAAAAGTATTCGCGCGCCCGGTTGAAGCGGTCCGAGACACGGTCGCGGATCACCGAGCAATGAGTCAGACATGAAGAAAACGGAAGCGAAGCAGACCAAGCCCAAGCTCCGGCTGGGCCTGCCGAAAGGCAGCTTGCAGGACGCCACCATCGAGAAGATGGCTAAGGCGGGCTTCAACGTGCAGGTCAGCAGCCGCAGCTATGTGCCCTACGTCGATGACGAGGAACTGGAAATCCGCCTCATCCGCGCGCAGGAAATCAGCCGCTACGTAGAACATGGCTATCTCGACGCCGGCATCACGGGCCACGACTGGATTGTTGAGAATGGCTCCAAGGTCCACGAGGTCGGCGAGTTCATCTTCAGCAAGATTTCCCGCCAGCCCACCCGCTGGGTGCTCGCGGTGCCTGAGGAATCCGCCATCAAGTCCGTCAAGGATTTGCAGGGCAAGCGCATCGCCACCGAAGTGGTGAATCTCACGCAGCGCTGGCTGAAAAAGAACGGTGTGAAGGCCGAGGTCGAGTTTTCGTGGGGCGCGACGGAAGTGAAAGCGCACGAACTTGTGGACGCCATTGTCGAGGTCACCGAGACGGGTTCCTCATTGCGCGCCAACAAGCTGCGCATTGTTGAGACCCTGCTCACGTCCACCCCGCGCCTGATTGCCAACAACGACTCTTGGAAGGACGCCTGGAAGCGCAGGAAGATTGAGACGCTTTCCCTCCTCCTGCGGGGCGCTCTCGAAGCCGAGGCCAAGGTCGGCCTCAAGATGAACGTCCCGCGCGCCGGCCTCGCCAAGTTGCTCGACGAGCTGCCCGCGCTTCGCAATCCGACCATTTCGCAGCTCAGTCATCCCGAGTGGGTGGCGGTGGAGACGATTATTGACGAGAAGATCGTCCGTGAGATCATTCCGCAGCTCAAGGCGGCGGGCGCGGAAGGAATCATTGAGTATCCCCTAAACAAGGTGGTATATTGAGCCGTGTTTCGCCGAAGGGCGGTCGCCTAACGACCGTCCAAGGCACCGCAAAGACCAAACTAACGATATGGGTTCACTGAAAAAACGCCGCAAGGCCAAGATCAACAAACACAAACGCCGGAAGAAGTTGCGCCTCAATCGCCACAAGAAGCGCACCTGGCAGAAGTAAGCGCCCCGCGCTTCCTTTACGCTTCGGTCGGCACAGCCCTGCTCAGCGGGGCTGTGCCGTCGCTCTTGTCCGGCCAGCTTTCATCATGCGGCCACTTGTATTCAAAACCGTCGTCCTGCTGGTCACGCTCGGTGGCCTGCTGGGCTGTGCATCGGGGAAGAAGCAGTCCGGAAAGGTTGCCCCCGGACAAATTCCTTCGGCTCAGGCTCCGCTCTCCAAGGAAGATTTGGAAAAGCGAGTCGAGGCCTTGGCGCGCTTTGCGGCCGGCGTGAGCGGCGAATTGCGCGAGCAGCCGGACGAAGCCTTGGACAATTTCTACAAGTCGGTCCTCGCCGATCCGACGAATGAGCCGCTCGCGATGGATGTCGCGCGCCGGCTGATCCGTAAGAAGGAAACCGGCAAGGCGATCGAGCTCCTCGGCAAGGTTGCCGCGCAGTCGAAGGCCTCCGGATTTGTGGACGCGCTTCTGGGCGTAGCCTACCTGCAGGCAAATCTGCCCGACCAGGCAATTGCCTCCAGCCGCAAAGCCATCGCCAAACTGCCCAAGTCCATCCTTGGTTATCAAAATCTGGCGCAGATCCACCTGCAGGCCAAGCAGCCGGAAAAAGCCTTGGCCGCGCTGGATGAAGCCGCCGCACTGCCTTCCCCTGACATAGGCTTTCTGCTCGACCTCGGCGAGGCGTATCGAAACTACATCGCCGCCCGCCCGCGCGATTTTGAGACGGTCAAGCCGAAGGTTGACGCCGTCCTCGACGCGGCAGCGAAGCTGGAGCCCAAGAGCCAAAACTTGGTCATCCGGCTTGCTGAATTGTGGAGTTTCGCCGGCGAATACAAGCGGGCCGCCGAGCTTTACGTGAAGTTGATGGAGCGCTTTCCGAACCAGGCCATCCTTCGCACGCGCATTGTGGAATTGTTTCTGCGGGCCAATGACTTCAAGGCCGCGCAGGTGCAGCTCGACGCCATGGTGCGCGACCAGCCCACGAATCCGCTCGCGCACTATTTCCTCGGGGCCATCGCTGCCGAACAGCGGGACTGGGACAAGGCCGTCGAGTGTTACGAAAAGGCCATCCTCCTGAATGAGGGGGCACCACAGCCGTTTGAACCGGTTTACTACGATCTCGCTGGCGTGCTGATCACCCGTGACGACCCGGAGGATGCCCTCAAGCTACTGGCCAAGGCCCGGGCCAAGTTTAAGACGTCCTTCCTGCTCGAGTTCTACACCGCGCTCGCCCACAGCCGAACCAAGGACTATGCCGCGAGCATCAAGCACTTTACGGCGGCCGAACTCCTGGCCAAGCGGGACGAGCCGGAACGCCTCACCGCCTTGTTCTTTTTCCAAGCCGGCACTGCCTACGAACGGCACAAGGACTTCAAGCAGGCGGAGAACTATTTCCGTCAGTCCCTCAAGCTGGCCCCCGATTTCGCTGAGGCGCTAAACTATCTCGGTTACATGTGGGCCGAGCGGGGTGAGAACCTCACTGAAGCCAAGGAAATGATCGAGAAGGCCTTGAAGCTGGAACCGGAAAACGCCGCCTTCCTCGACAGCATGGCCTGGGTGCTCTTTAAGCTGAAACAGCCCAAGCAAGCGCTCGAGTTCCAGCTTAAAGCTCTAAAGCTCCAAAAAGAGCCTGACGCCACCCTGCATGACCACCTCGGGGATATCTACTTCGCCTTGCAGGAGCCGCAACAGGCCCGTGACCAGTGGGAAAAATCCCTTTCACTCGAATCCAGCGAGGAGATTCAGAAGAAAATCAGGGCCCTGCCCGCCAAGCCCTGACCCCATGGCGTGGCGCTTTTCCAAGCACTATACTCTCGCTGAGGCCCGGGCGATGCTGCCCCAGCTCCGCGTCTGGCTGCCTCAACTCCAGCGACTGCGCCGCGACCTGGCTTCCTACGACCAGAGCACCGAGCCACACCTGACCGACGGGGATGATTTCGGCGGTGGCAAAGTCAACCAATGGGTGCGCAATTTGGCAGCCTTCAAGGAGCTGCTGGAGCAGTTCAACCGCCGCGACATCCAGGTCAAGGATTTGGACCGGGGCCTGGTCGATTTTCCCGCCATTCAAGCCGGGCGCGAGGTGTTCCTCTGCTGGGAGCTGGAAGAGGACGACATCACGCACTGGCACGACCTCGACTCCGGATTTGCCGGCCGGGAGAAGCTTTGATTCCGCCCCAGGCTCACAGCCGCAGGAAGATTTTCCGTTGGTGCAGGAACCGCACGAACGCGAAGATCAGCGCGAAGCCGACCACGGCAATCAGCAGGTTGCCCGCGCCGTCGGCGAGGTTTGCATCCAGCGCCTTCTTCACGTCGCCGCCCACCAGGCGCGTCGCCACGGCTCTGAACTGAATCAGGTTGTTGGCCACGTAGATCGTGATCGAGTTCATGCCGATCCACACGAACGGCTGGCACCAGTCACGCCATTTCCACACGTCCACGATCTGGTAGAACGCCGCCAGCAGCAGCGCGCTGTAGCCGCCCGCCACCAGCACGAAGCTCGAAGTCCAAATCTTCTTCACGACGGGAAAGGACAGTCCCCACGCAAACCCCACGATTAGAGCGCCCGCGCCCGCGCTCAGGAGATAGATCACCTTCCACTTGTCGCAGAAATCCTCGCGCCGGAGCCAGACGCCTGCCAGCACGCCCAACAGGCAAGTTGCCACGGCTGGCAGCGTGCTGAGAATGCCCTCGGGGTCGTAGAAGAGGTCATACTTCCGGCCCGGCAGTAACTGGAAATCAAGCTGGTTCGCGAGGTTGTGGCCGGGGCCGAACTGACCGGTGGTGCGCTCCTTCGTCTCGCGGAACAGTTCCTCCGCCTTGGCCCATGCCCGGCTGCCGCGCGTGGCGGAGGGGTTGGTTTCGGATTTCAGCGCGATGGCGCCCCGGGCGTCGCCCCGTTGCTCCGCGAGTTCCGCAAGCTTTGCCTTTTCGAGAGTGATGTTCCGTATGGGCACAAAGTTCAGCAGCGCCCAGTAGCCGATGAGAATCCCCGCGATGATGCCGGCGAGCGCCTTCATCCGCGCGCCGACGAAGCAAAAGATCAGGCCCGCGCCCAGGTAGGCGAGCCCAATGCGCTGCAGCACGCCCAGCAGCCGGATGTCGGGCCACTCCTTGCTCAGGCCGCCGGAGTAGAAAATTCCCAGCACCCACAGGAGCGCGGCCCGGCGCACGACGCGTTGCAGCGCGCCCGCGCGGCCGTGAAGCTGCGTCTCCTTCGTCAGCGAGAACACCACCGACACGCCGGAGATGAAGACGAACAGCGGGAAAATCAGGTCGTAGAACGCGAAGCCGTCCCAGTCCTTGTGGCGGAACTGGCTGGCGACCCAACCAAACAATGTCCACGCCTGTTCGCTGCTCCCGGACATTTTGCCCGCCGTGGTCACCACGAAGTCGCCGCCCAGGATCCAGAACATGTCGAAGCCCCGGAGGGCGTCGAGCGACATCATCCGCTGACCGCCCGGGACGGACGGCTGCGGGTTGGCGGCGGGCGCGGCGGTGGCGGTGCTCATGCGTGGGGCGAGACTATCACGCGCGGCGATCCGGTAAAATGTGCATTTGTAAGCCGGGCAACCTGTGGCACATTGCGCTCAACCAAAACCTAACCTGTGCGCCATGAAGACTTCGTCTGCCGGCCTTTGCACGCCGCCCACACTTGCCGATCTGTTCCGCACCCGCCGGGAGTTTCTCGCGCAGTCCGGCCTTGGCTTTGGCGCGGTCAGCCTCGCCGCGCTCACGGGCCTCGGCCTCCTGCCCGCGCTGCCGGGACACGCAGCCGAGGTCAACTCCACCTCGCCACTCGCCCCGAAAAAGCCGCACTTCACACCCAAGGCCAAACGCGTGCTGCACATCTTCGCGCAGGGCGCCCCTTCGCACCTCGACACTTGGGATCCGAAACCGGAGCTGGCGAAATTCGACGGCAAGTCACTGCCCGGGGGCGGCACCGGCTTCGCGTCGCCGTTTCAGTTCCCCAAGCAAGGGCGCTCCGGCCTTGAAATCAGCGAAGTCTGGCCCGCCCTCAGTCAGCACGCGGACAAGCTCGCCGTCCTGCGCTCCGTGCACACGGACATCCCGGCACACGATCAGGCGACCATCTTCTTCAACACCGGCTCGCTGCGCTTCACACGGCCCAGCGTCGGCGCGTGGGTGCTCTACGGTCTCGGCAGCGAGAACCAGAGCCTGCCCGGCTACGTGGCGCTTTCGCCCGGCAACGTGGACGCGCAGAACCTTCGCTCCGCCTTCCTGCCCGGCGCGTTCCAGGGCACCGCGGTCAACTCCACGCGCAACCGCCCGGAGGAACTCATTGAGAACATCCGCAACAGGTTTGTCTCCCTGCCCGAGCAGCGCCGGCAGCTCGATCTGCTGCACCAGCTCAATGAAGTTCATGCGCAGAAGCTGCGGAAGGATGGCCAGCTGGAAGCCCGCCTGCAGGCGTATGAACTCGCGTTCCAGATGCAGATGGAGGCCGTGGACGCCTTCGACCTGACGAAGGAACCGCAGGCCATGCACGACCTCTACGGCACCAACACGCAGCAGGGACGGCAGATGCTCATCGCGCGGCGGTTGCTTCAGAAGGGCGTCCGCTTCGTGCAGGCCTGGCACGGCGGTTGGGACCATCACAACAACATGGTCACCGCCATGCGCAACACGGCGGGCGCGATCGACCGGCCCTTTGCGGCGCTGCTCACCGATCTCGCGCAGCGCGGAATGTTGAACGACACGCTGGTCATCTGGGGTGGCGAGTTCGGCCGCACCCCGGCGGCGGACGGCAATGCGATGGGCAATCCCGGCCGCAATCACAACGCCCGCGCCATGTCCGTGGTGCTCGCGGGCGGCGGGGCAAAGGGCGGCATCGCCCACGGCCAGACTGACGAGCTGGGCGCGGCGGCGGTCGAGGACAAGGTCCACATCCACGACCTGCACGCAACCATCCTGCACCTGCTGGGCTTCGACCACGAGAAGCTGACCTTCCGCCACAACGGCCGCGACTTCCGGCTCACGGATGTTTACGGGAACGTGGTGCAGAAGGTGGTGACATAGGCAATCGCGATGGAGGAAACTGGTCCACTGCGGCATCACGTGCAGGCCCACCTAACGCGGCTGCACGGGTTCTTCGTCACTTTCATCGTGCTGCTCGCGGTGTTTGGTTCGGCACTTTGCGCTTTCGGCTATTTCCTC
>CAZQEW010000009.1:0-30536 GCA_964591495.1 uncultured Klebsiella sp. | reverse complement strand
TTTCCTCTCGGTGCGATCTGCGTGTTGATTCACCACGCCACGCCCGGCGCGGTCAAACGCAGGCCAAACTTTCCGAAGTGGCTCGAAATCACTTTCTGGATCAACTCTCTGTGCTGGTTCGCCTTTGCATTGGGCCAATGGCGCCCCGAATTCGGCTCGTTCACCGCTTCCTTGTGGTGGCTCGAACCGATCAGGTGGCTATGACCTGGGCAAGGGGGCTGCAATAAAGGATCAGCTCGCCGAGCCGCTTTTCCCATCAAGCAGGTAAGAGCGCACTTCGCCCATGCCCTTGCAATGGACGGTGCCGCGCGCAGTCACTTTGAAGTGGTTGCGCAGGAGGCGCCGGGTGCCTTCGGAAAGGTGGATGCGGTCGGGGAGGCCGTTGGACTGCATCCGACTGGCGAGGTTCACCGCCGTGCCCCAGAGGTCGTAGGTGAACTTCTTGCGCCCGATGACGCCGGCCACGACGGGGCCGGTGTTCAGGCCGATGCGCACGCGGATGTTGATGCCGGAATCGCTGTTCAAGTCGCGCACGCTCGCGAGCATCTCCAGCGCCATTTCGGCCACGGCCTCGGCATGGTCGGCGCGCGGCAGCGGCAGACCGCCCACGACGAGGTAGCTGTCGCCGATGGTTTTGATCTTCTCGAGACTGTGGCGTTCGGCGAGGCGGTCAAAGCGGGAGAAGAGTTCGTTCAGCAGGGTAACGAGGTCTTCCGGGTCGGTCTCATTGGCCAACGAGCTGAAGTCCACAATGTCGGCGAAGAGGACAGTTACTTCGGCGAATCGGTCGGCGATATGGCGTTCACCTTGCTTGAGCCGATCAGCGATGGGTTGCGGAAGAATGTTCAGCAGCAGGCGCTCGGACTTTTCCTTCTCCATCTCCAGCAGTTGCTTTTCATGCTGTAGTTGCATGAGCCGGAGCCGGTCGAGGTCGCGGAGGCGTTTGCGCTCCAGGGAAGAATTCACGCGAGCCCGCAAAATCGTCGAGTTAACTGGCTTGGGTAAAAAGTCTTCCGCCCCCATTTCAATGCAGCGAGCCACGGCTTCCAGCTGGTTGATGCCTGATGCGACTATCGTCGGCAGATGGCGCAGAAACGGATCATCCTTGATGGCTGCCAGAAGAGCAAAACCGTCCATTTCGGGCATTTGCAAATCTGTGATCAGCAGATCGAACTCGCGCCGGCGCAGCGCATCGAGCGCGTCCTGGCCGTTGGAGGCCTCGGCCAGATTGGCATAACCAAGGCTGCGGAGCATCAAGAGGAGCACGGAGCGCATGGCATCCTCGTCGTCGACCACCAGAATGCTTGCATCGCGGATGTATTGGTCTGATTCCGCCCGCTGCAGCTCCGAGGCCAATTCCGGAGTGAGGCCTGCGTGCAAATGCGCTCGCAAGAGTCCAAACGTGCCTTTTTCCTCATCCGCGGGTGCTGAAATGCTCTCTCTGAAAGCCATTTTGGAAAGGTGAGTGGTAATCTGTGGGCGCAAGCTTGCGTTCAAAGTCTCAACGCGTCATCCAAAAACCAAGCTGCAGAAATCCTGCTTGCCCCTCCGCTGGGGGCTGGCGGACAATCTCATCCGTGTTTCCTAGCAGTCGCGGCAAAACAACCAGTGTCTTGATGTTGGGCGGCGCTTGCCTGGCTGGCGGGCTGCCAGCGATGGCCCTTGGAATTCGCATTGCCGATCAGGATCCGTTTGCCACGGCCCGCGGAAATGCCTTTGCGGCGACGGCAGATAATCCCTCGGCAATTTATTACAACCCGGCGGGATTGACCCAACTGGAGGGGCATCACTTCCGGTTCGGTTCCTATGCCATTTCCTTGAACTTGCAGTATACCTCGCCGACGGGCGCGCAGTTTGACACGAAGAGCCGCGTGGATCTCGTTCCGCAGCTTTACTACGCCTACGGGATGAAGGAGCTGCCTTTGGCTTTTGGTGTGGGGCTTTACTCGCCTTATGGATTGGCGCTGGAGTGGCCAAACAATGGCACTTTCGGGCCGGTTTACGGCAAGATGACCTACCTCACGCTCAATCCGGTGGCGGCGTGGCAGGTGCACCCCACGCTGTCGGTTGCCGCCGGGTTGACTTTGAATTACGCGCAGACCGAGTTGCGGCAGCAGGCGGCAGCCTTTGCGCCGAACAGCATCAACCGGTTCCAAGGGGAGGACATCGATGCCGGTTTTAACTTGGGCCTCATGTGGCGCCCCTTCAAGCAGCACTCCTTCGGGGTCAACTACCGCAGTCCCACCACGCAAAACTTCGCCGGGAGTTCGCGGACCACGGGAACCGGCGTAGCCGCGATTGATGTGGCGGGGCCTGCCAGCACTGGGTTCCCTTTCCCCCGGCACGTTGTGTTGGGCTATTCGTTCCGTCCCACGCCGGACTGGAATCTTGAGTTTAATGCCGACTGGACGCAATGGGACCGGCTCACGACGGTTCGTTTTGTCCAGCCCGGGGGGACGTTCAGCGTGCCTTTCAACTGGCGGTCCAGCTGGTTTTACGAGTTTGGTGTTACCCGCAAACTAGCTGACGGGTGGCGGGCGAGCATGGGCTACATTTTTAGCGAAAACTCCGTGCCCGATGCCAATTTTTCTCCGCTGGTTCCGGACTCCGACCGGCACATCTTCAGTGTCGGTGTCGGTCGCCAGCAGGCCCGGCTTAACTGGGATGTAGCATACCAGTTGGCCTGGGGACCCAGCCGCACTGTGTCTGGCAACACGCTGGCCTTCCCGCTCCCCCCTCCGGCCACTTCTGCCAATGGTCGTTACTCCTTCCTCAGCCATGCCCTCACTGCTGCGGTCAGCTTTGGATTCTGACGCCGCGCCGCCGCGTCCGACCCTGCTCATCGTCGATGATGAGGAGGGGCCGCGACAATCCTTGCGCGTGGTCTTCAAGGACCTCTACGACGTGGTGCTTGCCGACAGCGGGCCGCGTGCGCTGGAAATCGCCAGGAGCCGGCGTGTGGACGCGGCCGTGCTCGACATTCGCATGGCTGGCATGTCCGGCACCCAGCTCCTGGCCGAGCTCAAGCGGTTGGATCCCGCGATCGAGGTCGTGATGCTCACCGCCTACGAGACGTTGGAAACGGCCCGCGAGGCGCTTCGTCACGGCGCCTGCGATTACCTGACCAAGCCCTTTGAAATTCCCACCATCCGGGATGCCGTGGCCAACGCACTGCAACGGCGTGCGCTAGCGGACACGATGACGGAAAGTGCGCGGTGCGTTCAGGAACTCCGCGAGGAGCTGCGGAACCTTCAGGTGCAGGGCGAAATGGCCCGCTCGCAAAATGAGATCTATGCCAGCGTCATGCATGACATTGGCAGTCCGCTTACCGCCGTCTCGGTCATGCTGCAGATGGTCAGCATGGATTTGGAGGCTTCCCGCGGCGCGGCCACGAACTCCGTGCGAGAGCAGTTGACCCGGGTGAACCAGCAGGTCGCGCGGTGCATGGATATATCGCGCCGATATCTCAACTACGCCCGGGAGCGTTCGGCACAAAAGCAGTCGGTTCGCCTCAACCAAGTTCTCGCTGACGTCCGCGATCTGCTGCATGCGCATCCATCGGGCAAAGGGCACCAGTTCATGGTTCAGACCATGCCTGCCGATTTGACGATCCGCATGAACGGCACGGACTTGATCCAAGTGCTGCTAAATCTAGTCATCAATGCGTTCCAGGCTTCCTCCAGCCCGCTGCGGGTGGAGGTGGTCGGTGAGTATCATGATGACGCCCTCCCACCCGACATGCTCGCCAACTCTCCCAGGAGCTTGTTTGTCCGAGGGGAAGGATTCTTGAACGAACCACCCTTGGTGGCCCTGCGCGTAAGCGACACTGGCCCGGGCATTCCGGAAACCATCTTGCCGAAAATATTCGAGAGCTACTTTACCACCAAGTCGCCCGGCGAAGGCACCGGGCTCGGCCTGGCAATCGTGCGGCGGCTGGTGGCCCAGGCCAAGGGCGCCATCCATGTGCGCACCGAGGCCAGACAGGGGACAACCTTCACCGTAGTTCTGCCCGTAGAAGTGGGGTAAGGCCGGCAACCACGGCTAGGAGGTGCTCTGGGAATACTCCTCTTCGAGCTTCTTCGCGCACTCGGGACAAATGCCGTGCGAGGCTTTCACCCCGGTTTGCTGGGCGAAGTGCTGCTCGATGGTCAGCCACTTCTGTTCGACTTCGATCTTCCGGCACCACGCACACACGTGGAGGAAAGACTCGAGGTAGCTCAAACGAGAAACAATGAGATAGATCTTATAGGCGGAAAAAATCCACAGCAGGATCACCACCCCGGACTTCGTGGACACTTCCAGATACGACTCGGTGTTCTCGTCCCCCACGCCCAGATGCTGCCAGATGCTAAACAGCTTGTCGGCCCACAGGACTACCACGATCGTAAAAAAGCCAAGGGCGTGCCAAAACAGGGCCTTGTGCCAATGTATTTCCTGCTTTGGCGGTGGGGCAGTCTTTTTCTCAATAAGACTGGTGCCCGTATCCGAAGACGCGTCCATTTTTGATGTTGGTGACCACCGGCCAATTTTCGTGCCTGATCCAGCGGCGGGAATCTCGCCTTATCTGCCATCAGCAACCGCAAACTACCGCATCCGGTGATGCGCCCAGCATTCCTTCGTGGGGTGGAAAAGCTAGCCAAAAGTCGTCTTGTAAACCGATAAAGTATAGTAGGTCCATTCAGGGCCACCTGCCATTTCAGCAAACTGTCGGGGGACAATTGCCGAGCACATCGAGCAACTCAGCCATGGTCCACACTTCATTCCCCTCGCTGAGATAGTCAGCCGCTCGACCATGCTCCCAAACCGCGCGGCGGATGCTCCGGCCCGCGTCGGACCGCACCAAGGGCTGTGCCAGCCAACCGCCGAGGTATCCGGCGAGCACGTCCCCGCTGCCGCCTTGAGCAAGTCCGGCATTGCCTGAGGAGTTGATGAAAATATCGCCGTTTGCGCGGCCAACCAATGTGTGCCTGCCTTTGAGGACTACCCAGCAACCTCCGAGCGCAAGGGAGATTTCACGCAGCACGACCTCCCGGTCTGTAGAAAGGCTGGTCTTGGGCACACCCAGCATCCTTGCCGCTTCGCCTGGATGAGGGGTAACTACCCGCAAAGCGCCCGCAGGGATTGGGCCGCGCGGCAGCCAGGCTAACGCGCTGGCATCCGCGATCACGGGCAGCGGCGATGCTCGCCAAAGTTCGATGGCTTCAGCGGCCAGGCTCTCAGAAACATCACGGCCAGCTAGCCCCGGCCCGATCACGATGGCCGAGCACGATTTCGGCATTGCCTGGTCGTCTGTCCGGGGATGCACCATTGCTTGAGCCAATTGAGCGGCGACCGCAGGGTAAGCCCCTTCGGTCGTGAACACGCTGACCAGTCCGGGCATCGCCCGCAGGGCCCCTCGCGCCGCCAGCACGGCCGCACCGTGGTAACCCACGCTTCCGGCGATGATTGCGAGGTGGCCGAAGGTTCCCTTGTGTCCGTCCGACGGTCGCGGTGGGGGGAAGCCGGCGAAATCCTCAGGCAAAGTCCAGTTTAGCGCCGTCGCGAAGGGGCACGGCACCAGCCCGATGTCCGTAGCGACTTCAAGCCGCCCGGTGAACGGCGCGGCCTCTGTGCGCAGTAGCCCTTGCTTCATCGCGCCGAAAGTCACGGTCATCGTTGCCCGCACGGCATCGCCGAGCGGCTTGCCGGTGTCCGCATCCAAGCCCGAGGGCACATCCACCGCGAGGATGGGCACGCGCGACTGGTTCAGAGCCGCGACGAGCCGAAGCCAATCGCCCGCCAGCGGTCGGCTCAGGCCGATGCCGAACAAACCATCCACAATTAGCGCGCCGGAAAAACCCGCCACCGCCGCCACCACCGCCGCCGGGTCCGTCACGTTGATCACTTGCACCCGCCGGCCGGACAAACCCTCTACCGCGAAGCGCGCGTCGTCGCCGTTGTGCCCTTTGCCAGTCAGCACCAACACCTCCGCGCCCGGCTGCGTGAGTTTACGAGCTATCGCCGCCACTGCAGCGCCGGCTCTGCGCATCACGGATTCTTCGCTCACGCCCGCTGTCCAGGTCGCTTGCTCCCACTCGCGCATTTGAGCGATGCTGATGACGGGTGTTGCCATGGGGACATTAAACGCCGGGTCCGTCCGCCGTGCAACGCTGCGGCCAGTCCGCGCGCCTCACTTCGGGAACGCGCCGGTGTGGCACTTGTGGCAGTCGAAGTCGGAGTAAGGCGCGTCCACGTGGAAAAAGTCGTGGCCCGTGCTGCTGAGTTTTTGCAGGTCCGCGCCGCTGCCCTGCGCGAGGATGACGTGGCAGGAGTTGCAGTCGCTGGCCTTGAGCGTGCGCTTGCCGTCGGCGGTCTTGTGCTGGCCGTCGTGGCAGCGGAAGCAGCCGGCCCAGTCCTTGTGGCTCAGGTGCTCGGGATACGCGCGCCAGTCGGCCTTCATGCCGGGGAAGAAGTTGCCGCGATAAATGCGCTGTGCCTCGGCCACGAGCGCGTCGGCCTTTGGGTGACTGGGATACGCAGTGCGGAGCGAAGTCGAAATCTTCTGCAACGCTTCGGCCTCGGTCGAATACGGCGCGGTGAGCGCGGCGACGACGTTGGACTTCACCCAAGTCATCGAGGCATCCAGCCGGCCGGTGGCAAGCGCGATGTCCACGGCGTCGTTGGGCGACTGGAACCGATGTGCGGGGCGGTTGTGGCAGTCGAGGCAGGACATGGCGCGCAGCGGACCGTTCGTTGCGCCGCCTTTGAAGCTGGGCGTTTGAAACTCGGTGACTTCGCCGTTGGGGCTGGTCATCCGCACCCACGGGATGCTGGCGTCGTGCTCGCCGGCTGTGATGAATTCGATCTTGTTGGCGAGGTTTATGTGCCAGTGGATGCCGCCGACCGGCCCATGCGCGGGATCACCTCCCCCGACGTTGAGGAGCAGCCGGACGGTGTAGGCGGTGTTGGTTTCGTCCGCGAGGAAACGGTGGTGGGTGCGCTCGACGGTGCCCGTGAATTTCTGCGGCCAGTGGCATTGTTCGCAGGTTTCCTGTGCGGTGCGCATCCGCTCGCGGGGTGCGTGGATGGGGCGGTCGAAGTTGCGCAGCACCATGCAGGCGAGCTGGCGCACGCCGTTGATCTTGGTCTTCACATACGCTCCCGCACCGGAACCCACGTGGCATTCCACGCAGGCCACGCGCGCGTGTGCCGAGTGCTGGTAGGTGACGAACTGCGGTTCCATCGGCTCGTGGCATGCCTGACCGCAGAACTGCACGGACTCGGTGTAGTGATAGGTTTCGTAGCTGCCCAAGGCGGTGATGAAGAGAAACGCCACCGTGCCGGCGACGAATCCGGCCAGCAGCTTGCGGTCGCGGGGCCGCGCCAGATCAATGGTCAGCACCATGTGCGCCGCGCCCGGTTGGCTTTGGCGCTCATGCCGGCGCTGCAACCACTGGCCCAACGCCATCAGCACCACACCGCCGAACAGGAATGCCGGCGAAACGACGTAAGTGAGGAGGCCGAGATACGGGTGCCCGCGTTTGGACAACAGGTCGAATGCCATCAGCAGCAGAAACGCGAAGAAGCTGCTCCCCGCCAGCACCATGCCGGCAAGGCTCAACCAGTTGCGGTGCATGCCGGGGCGGCCGGAGGGCGGGCCGGGCGGTTCACTCATGGCGGGGCAGGGGAGGCGGCCTATTTCTTGAACGCCCGCATGTGGGCGATCAGCGCCTTCATCTCATCCTCGGACAGCTTGTCCTTGAAGGGTTTCATGACCTCCTTGCCCTTCACCTGCATGCCATCCTTGAGCGCCTTCAAGGCGGCGTCATCTTTCATTTCAGCCTGCACCTTGGCATCGCGGTAATCCTTCGCGCCGGACTGGCGGCCCATGCGCGTGTTGCCGCTGCCGTCGGGGGCGTGGCAGGAGGCGCAGTGCTTGGTCCAGTTGGCCGGGGCGTCGGCTGCCCAGGACGTTGGTGTGGTGATCAGCACGGCGAAGGCCGCGAGGGGAAGCAAGGATTTCGTTTTCATGGCTTTAACAGGTTGCATCTAAAACCGGTAGGTGATGGTTGTAAACACCAGGTGAGCGTTGTAGCTGTCCAGACCGCCCGAGGTCTCATCGCTGTGGGCGAAATAGCCGTAGCTGATCGACCCGCGCACGGTGCGGGTGAAGTTGCGGGTGAAACCGGCGTTCACCGCATGGTCTCGCGCGCTGGTCCCGTAGGGCATGCTCAGGCCGGAGTTGTTGATGAAGTTGTTGGCCCGGTAGAAAAAGTAGTTGGCCTGAAAGTCGGTCTTTTCGTTCACCACGAAAGTCAGTGCCGTGCCGGCCTGCCAGTAGTCATTCCGCGCATCTGTCACCAGGCCGGCGGCGGCCCCGGTCAACGCAGTCGCAGGGGTGGTGGTGCTGTCGAGCGCGTAACTGAAGGTCCCCTGCCAGAACAGCCGCGGCCAGGGCACCCAGGTGAGCGACTGGCTGATGATGTGTGCGGTGGTGCGCGCGCTTTCGATCCCCGGCAGCGCCCCGCCGAAGGTTTCGAGCGTAGAAATTTGGAAGTCGTAGCGGGTGACCGAGGTGATGTTGGGGCGTGGCCGCCAGGTCGCGCGCAGGTTGAAGTCGTCGGTTTGGAAGCCGTTTTCGACGATGTAGGCTGGGTAGCGGTCCGTTCCGGCGATGTTGGAGGTCGAGTCCACGAGATGGTTGTAATTGTTCTTCCGCTGCTGGTGGTAGAACTGCGCCGCGAAGTGCAGCCGGCGCAGGGGATACCAGTTCATTCCGATGGAGTATTTCTGCGCAAACCGCTCCGAGTCCGTGCTGCGCGACACGCCGATGGCGCCGGCCGTGAGGTCCTGCTCGAGCTCACGCAGATATCCCTCGCTCTGCGTCCATTCGCCGCGCGCGTAGAAAACCCAGTTGGTCAGGCCAGTGTAGCGCGCTTCGAGCGCCTCCGTAAGGGTGGTGTAGCCACGTTGTCGTTGGTTCAGGGCGAGGGCAGAGGAAGCTGGGAAGCCCGCCCCGGTGCCGGTGGTGTTCTCGGTGAACTGCGTGTTGCCGGTGGTGTCGAGTTTCTCGGCGCGCACGGATGGCACCAGCACCCAGTCCTCCGCCGGTTCCACCCGGAGCGCGAGATTCATGACATACTGGTCGATGATCGAACCTCCCACGAGGTTCACAAACCCTTCGTCGCGCGCCTGCTTGCCGGGGTAGACGCCCGCATACGGAACATCAAACGCGCCACCGTAAATCCGGCTGCCGCCGACGTCCGTGTTCAACCGGGTGTAGGAATATCCCGTCGTCAGCATCACCGCGTCGTTGAAACGTGACTCGGTAAAGGCCCGGGCGTTGAACAGGTCAGATTCGTAAACATCCCGTTGCGTCACAAAGCGACTTGCGGCCTCGCCGGGCCGGCGGCGCTCGTAAAAGCCATTGTTGTTGTCGACCATTTCGACGCGCAGCCCGAGGCCCACATCGGTGCGTCCAAAGGCTTGTCTGGCATCGGCTTCGATCCGGTCGCGTTTCTCATCGAGCGTGCGAAAGCTGGGCACCATGCCGCGCTGCGTCGCTCCTTGCGTGGAGTCACCCCAGATCAGGGAGTCTTTCGTGCCGTTGCGATAGGAGTGGGTATACTTCAGCGTCAAGGTCGGACCGTCCGGGGGCGTCAGGCCAGCTTCGATCCAGACTTCCCCGCGCTCGACGGCGTAATCCTCGTTATAGAGCGAAAACCTCCTGCCCGTGGCTGGATAATAGCCGCCGCTGCCATCATACCATCTGCGGAATTGGTGGAATCCACCACGCACGAAGCCAATGTCCGGATCTGCCACGCGCAGGCGCAGGGAGTAATCCTCGCCGCCATACATCGCGCCACTGTCGAGTTCGAGCACTCCCTTTTTCCCCAGGAACCGCTCGTAGTGAAAATCCTGCAGGCCGCCGATGAAGCCCCGGCGGGTGCCCCAGCGCTCCTGGAATTGAGTCTGATCGCCGCTGGTGAACGCCCCGCCGATGCCTGTGGTGATCCAGTTCAGGGGCTCTTCACCGGACGCTTCGGCGGCGGGCTTGGCCTCCGTGACCCTGTTCGTCGTGGTTGTCTGCCCCCACGCGTCTTCCCCCACCCAGAGCATCAACGCAGGGGCCAGACTAACCGCCCTTCGGAAAAGTCTTTTGAGCAAGGCATTCATGGCGTGTTCCCCTCAGAACCGGAGTGATGAGCCAATGTTTGAGCCGTGCACCGCCTCGTGGCAGCCGCCGCTGAAGCAGCTGCCGCGCGTCAGGAGCGTCGTATGATCCCGGCCGCCGATGAACACCGAGCCCGCTGCCGCCTGCTGCTGAAAGTGGCACTTCAGGCACAGCGTCGAATTGCGCTCCGTCAGCATCTTGCGGTTAACCGAGCCATGCGGCTTGTGGCAGGCGGTGCAGCCCTCCCGCACGGCCTCGTGCTCAAATACAAACGGCCCGCCCTGCGCGGTGTGGCATTTCGCGCAGGTTTCGTGCTCGGAGGCGAGGTGGGTGCCGCCGCCCGCAATGGCTGATCCTTTGTGCGGGTTATGACAGTCGCCGCAGCTCATTTTCCCTTCGGTGACGGGGTGATGGTGCGGCAGGGCAAATTCGCCGCGCTTGTCCAGATGGCATTGGAAGCACGTGTCCGAATCTCGGCGGGGATTGAGGATGTTGCTTCGTCCACCGCCGGCCTGGGCGTGCAGGCTGCCGGGGCCGTGGCACGCTTCACAGCCCAGATGCATCGCGTTGGTGCCCTTGGCCTGCAACCGCGCGTGACTCGCAGTCTTGAAGTCCCTCACCAGCTCCGCGTGGCATTGGGCGCAGTTCTCGTTGCCTACGAATTCCGCCCCCGGAATGGTCAGCGGGGTGACCACCGTGCGGGAGACCGAGGCGCACGAAATCATGGCCGCCGAGCCCACCATGGAGATGGCCACCACGCACCATCTCGCCAGTTGGGCAAACCGTTCGCTGCCGTGCTGGACTTGGGGATCCCGCTGACTGGCAGGATGGTTTGCATTCACGCGGCCATGGTGCCGCAGAGCTCCGGAATGCGGCTAACCATCCGTTGACCAGAGCTGTGCAGCAAATGGTGTGAAGCCAGATTCCCATCAGCGGCGTCTGCAATCGGTAATGCATCGCCCGTTCCCATCCGCCAGCCTGGTTTTATGGATCCAATTCGCGGTTGCCATCACCGCGTCACCTGCGGATTGGCCGCAGTGGCGTGGTCCCAATCGGGATGGGGCTTTGCCTGGTGGCCCCGCGCTCACCAGCACTTGGTCCACCGATGGCCCGCCGTCGCTTTGGGAAAGCGAACCGATCCCCAGCGATGACGATGGTGGTCATGGCAGCGTGGTGGTGGCTGGCGGCCGTGCCTACTTGTCCGTCGTCTGGCATCGGGACGAGCCGAGCCAGACGCGCACCCTCACCGATCTGATTCTCCGCACCCAGCTCGGCTACCAGAATCCGGCGAGCCTGGGCAAGGAACTGGTTGCCAAAATCGAGGCGGCGAGGGAATCCCTCCCGCCGGGACTGCGCGGTGCGAAGCTCGATGAGTTCATCCAAAAGTTCATCGAGGAGAATCTCGACAAGAAGCAGCGCCAGCTTTTCAGCGGCTTCATCAGCGGCCGCTTCCGCAAGGGCAAACTCGCCATTCCCTTGGCGGACTACGAAAAGCTGCTCACCCGCATCGAAAAGCCCTTCAGCTCGCAGATGGAGTTTGAGCGCTGGGTTCATGAGCAGGGCTTTGCCGATCATGTAAAAGCCGCGGTGCTGGCTGCGGTGCCGCCCACTCGACGCGTAGCGGAAGACACCCTTGTGTGTCTGGATATGAAGTCTGGCAAGACGCTCTGGATGACCAAAACCCCCGGCGAGCCGAAAGGCCGCAATTGCTCCAGCACGCCGTGCGTCGCGGGCGGGCGCATCTTCGCAATGGGCAGCACTCACCTCAACGCAGTGGACGCCGCCAGTGGAAAACTGCTGTGGTCACAACCGCTGCCCTCCAAAGCTCCCGGCTCCTCGCCGCTCGCGGTGGATGGCGCGGTCGTCATCCTGGCTGGCCGGCTGGCTGCCTATGATGCCGTCACCGGCAAATTGCTCTGGGATCAGCCCAAAGTCGGCGGGAACAATTCCTCGCCCTGCGCGTGGCATCAGAACGGAAAGACCATCCTCATTTGCAACAGCCGCAATGACCTCGCCGGGGTGGACCTCAAAACCGGCGCCGTGCTCTGGACCACGCCGGGCGGGGGCGACTCGACGCCTGCGATCGCCGGGGACCGAGCAGTGGTCCTGTCGCGAGATGCGAAAATCGGCTTTGCCGGTTACCGGCTTACCGCCGCTGGCGCCGAGAAGCAATGGCACCACCCGACCGACGCCTTGCGCTCACAGTCCAGCCCGGTCATCCACGCTGGCTACGCCTACCTCTTTGAGGATGGCGAGCATCGTTGCGTGAGCTTGGAGACCGGCAAGGTGGCTTGGGCCCAGAAAGTTGCTTCCTCCATCACGTCTCCCGTCATCGCTGACGGAAAAATCTTCGTGCTGATCAACAACGGCAACAACCTGCTCATGTTAAAGGCTACCCCCGACGACCGGGTCGAGCTCGGCAAGGCCAACGTTCGCGCCCTGTGGGTGCCCAGTCCGAGCATCGCGGATGGCAAGGTGTTTCTCCGCCACCGCGATCGCGTGCGATGCTTTGACCTTACGGCGGGGAACTGAGGGAACCGTGCGCCCGGCCTCGTTCCCATGAGGCACCTATTTCTCCAGCGGCGGACGTTTGCCATCCGTGCCCGGGGTGCTGCCGCGGGCCTTCATGCGGTCGGCGAGCGCGGCGGCTTCCTGCCGATCAATGACCCCGTCGCGATTGGCGTCCGCCGTTTCAAAAACGACCTGTAAGCTCTCAGGCAGTTCGGCCTTGGTCAGTTTGCCGTCGTTGTTCTTGTCGTTCTGAAACAGGCGCTGGACAAAATCATCCCCACCTTTCGAGGTGGGACTGCCCGTGGCCTTCTTGCCATCCGGTCCCCCGGGCTCGCCGCCGGGGCTGCCGGGGGCCTTGTTGGCTGGACCGCCGTAGTTTTTACCACCTGGCTGGTTGCCAAAACTGCCCTTGCTCCCGGGGCCTCCCGCGCCACCGCCGAATCCACCGCCAGTTGGGCGCGCTGGTCGGAACTCATCCTCGGTCAGTCGGCCGTCCCCGTTGCGATCAAGGCTTTTCAGGACGGCCGCAGCGTTTGCGAGTTCCTTTGCGTCGATGATGCCGTCGCCATTGGCATCAAGCGCCTGTTCCAGCGGGTGTTGGGGCGGACGAAATCCTTCCGCGCCTCCGCCCCCGAAGTTCCCGCCTTGCCCACCGAATCCGCCTCGCTGTCCGGGCGGACCTTTTTGTCCAGGACCATTCTGACCAAATCCGCCCGGCTGAGGGCCTTTGGGTTCCTGAGCGATCAGGGTGAACGCAGCGGCAAACAGTGAGAACACGGTTAGCTGGGTGGTTTTCATAAATCTTCGGCTCATGGCTTCGCGAGGCAGTAGAGGTATTTGTCCGAGCGGAGGAACAGTTCTTTGCCGCTGACCGCGGGGGTGGCGTTGAATTGCGAAGAGTCGGCGGCCAGTGAATTGTGCGCCACGAGCTTGAACTCGGGTCGTGCGGCGATGACGAACGTTCCGTTGCGCCGGCTTACAGCGTAGAGGTTTCCGCCAGCCAGCACTGGCGAGGCATAGAATGGTTTGCCGCCCCGGCCGGTGGCGCTTGCGCCCGGGAGTCGCTCCTTGAAGACCAGTGCGCCCGACTGGGCGTCGAGGCACAGCGCGAAGCCCTGATCAGTGACAACATACAGGCGGCCCTCGTGGAGCGCGGGGGTGGGCACGTAGGTGCTGTCGCGCGTCTGCCACAGCCGGTGTGTGGAGGTCACGTCGCCCTTGCCGCCGGTTCTGACAGCGACCGCACCCAACTGCGGAAAGCCGCCAAATGCGAAGACGACGCCCTCGCCCACAACGACGCTGGGCGCGATGTTGCCTGGCATGCCCGTGGCAGCAAACCAACGCAGCTTGCCAGTCTCCGGATTCAATGCCCACAGCTCCTCGGGCAGGGCCAGGACCAGTTCCGGCTGCGCAGGCGAACCAGCAAAAGCGGGGGTGCCGAAAACGTATTCGAGTGCGGAGCCGGCGGCGCGCCAGACCTCCTTGCCGGTCTGCTTGTCGAGCGCGATGATCGCGTGCGCCTCCTCCGAAGCAGTGAAGATGACCGTGTCCTTGTGCAACACCGGGCTGGCGGCAGAGCCCCAGTTTTTGGCATTCGCGCCGGTTCCCAGCTTCACGTGCCAAAGTAGTTCCCCCGCGAAGTTATAGGCCGCCGCTCCGCCCCGGCCGTAATAGACGAAGACCTTGTCTCCATCGCTTACGGGCGTGTGGCTGGCGTAACCATGCTCGGGCAGAAACCCCTCGAATGGATCGATGGTTGTTTCTCCCGGGAGAGGCTTCGCCCACTGAATTTTTCCACTGTCGCGGTCCACACACAGCAGCTCACGGCTCAGGGTGCTCTTCTCCTTGGTCGCGCCATAACCAGTCCAGCATGTCAGGAAAATGCGATTTCCGGCGAGGATGGGACTGGAAGTGCCCGGGCCCGGAAGTTCGGTTTTCCACTTTAGACTCTGGGTATCGCTCCACGTGATGGGGGGAGCCGAGCCGGGCGCGAGGCCGGAACCGTTGGGACCTCGGAAGCGCGACCACTCTGGCTCGGCGCCACGGCTGGCAAGCGGGTGGGCGCAGGCCAGGGTCACTGCGAACATCAGGCACCAGCGCGCGAGTCGCTCGCATGGCGGGTTGGAATGAAAATACCTGTCACCGGCTGCTGTCATGGGGACTGGGGTTGAAATTGCGGCGGAAAGGAGCGCTGGAGGATCTGGTCGATCTGCCCGTGAGTCTCCGGCGTTTGGAGGCCAAGCGGAAATTTGCGCCACACGTCGTAAGCCGCCTGGGGCTTGCCCGCCCGCAGATGCACTTCCATCTCCGCCTGAAGTTTCTCCATTGCAGCGTGGGTGGCCAGTTGATGGGCGGTGATGGCGTTGTCCGTGCGCAGGCGGACTTCTGCTTCCCATGCGGTTCCGGCTGATTTCCGGCTGATCTGCCAGTAGCGGTCGATGATCGCCCGCATCTGCTCGGGATTAGCCTTCGCGAAACGGTCAGCTTCCATGAGCATTTGAGGTATCGGTCCCTCGCGGAGTGGCATCCGTTCCGGCGGTGCCGGCTCGGGCAAGGGAACGGGCAGCCGACGGCCGGCTCGGGGCCTCATCTGCGCGGCCTCTTCTTTGACGGATGCGTCGGACTTTGGGCGCGACGGGGCTTCGCTGCCGGCCTTATCTGCTGACCAAGCCGGGGGGCGGATGGTGGTGGCTGGTTTCTTGTTTGGCATCGCCAGGGGCGCGGCCAAGGCGACGATGATTATGGCGGCGGTCCCGAGGGCGATCCTTTGCAAATGCTGGGGATCGCGGAAGAATTGCTGCCAATTGAAGCTCGGTCGAAGGCCGGCTTTCACACGGCGCAGGTCAGTCAGCAGTTCATCGTAATCTTGGTAACGACCCTCGGGGCGCTTGGCGGTCATGCGCTTGATGAACTGCTCGACTTCATCTGGCAGGGGCGTGCCCAGCTCGCCGCCGGTGGGCAGGGGCTTGTTGGCGTGGGCGAGGACAACGGAAAAATTCGACGCTCCCTCAAACGGGCGCCTGCCCGTCAGCAGATAGAGCAGCGTCACCCCCAGCGCGTAGATGTCCGCCCGGTGATCCACGTGGGCTGCGTCGTCCGCCTGCTCAGGCGCCAGGAAATGGGGTGAGCCCATGCCCACCCCGGTCATGGTCACATCCGAGTCATCCGTCAGTTTCTTGGCCAGCCCGAGGTCGGAGACTTTCACCACGCCGTCGCGGGTGAGCATGAGGTTGGCGGGCTTGACGTCGCGATGGATGATGGCGTGCTCAACGGCGAACTTGAGCGCGGCGACGGCCTGTTCGAGATAATTCAGGGCGTCGGGAACGGTGAGTTTTCCGTGCAGCTTGACGAACTCGGCAAGGTCGGTGCCATCCACCAATTCCATGACGAAGTAGTAATGGCCGTGAGCCTGTCCAAAGTCATACACCTGCACCACGTTGGGATGGTTGAGGGCAGCGGCCGACTTGGCCTCGCGCTCAAATCGGGCCAGAAATTCCTCCTCGTGCGACAGCTCCTCGGACAGCAGCTTGATCGCGACTTGCCGGTCGAGCTTGAGTTGCACGCCTTCATACACCTCGCCCATGCCGCCTACCGCAAGCTTCCGCACTAATCGGTAGTCGCCCAGCAGGGTGCCGGAGAGATCCCTTTCTTTGGCCTGAAACGTCGAGTGCGGTCTGCTCGTCGGTGTGGCCATGCCCGCTTGTTGCCCAGCGCCAAGCTGGGTCTCGTCAACCGGGTTGACCTCCGGCTGTTCGCGGCGGGATTTCGGCGAAGGATCGGGAAGCGTTTCGTCCATACGCTAGAGCTTGAGCGCCACCCCCTCGCGCGCGGTGAAAATCGGCAGTTCAGCCCCAAGCTTCGCTATCCGTGAGGCGCACTTCCCCACCTTGGCCTCGAGGTTAGCATCCCGCCCGTCTGGGCTTAGCAAGAGGTGGGCATCCCGCGGCACCGGCGACCGCCAGCGCATATCCCAATCACGGCGCGCGACCACGATGAGCGTCGGCACGGTGGCTTCGCTGCGGCGTGGCGCGGTGGTGGCGGCCATGGTGTGGAGTGAGTCAAAAGGGACGGCCTTTACCCGGCGGGCCCTTGCCGCCGGCGCCACCCTTGAAGTTAACGTCCCCGGCCCCGAAGCGCATCGGGGGCGGCCCGCGACGGAAGAAACTGCTATCCGGCGTGCCGCGAAACTGCCGCGGGATGAACGGAAAGTCATCCGTCAACACATAGTGATATGTGCCGAGCGGAAACTCGGGGGTCACGCCGAAACGCCCGTTGGCTTCATCCAAGTCACCTGCTCCCGGCACGAATTCAAAGTCCTCCACATAGGTGCCGTCGAATTTTCCGCCTGGACCGTCCGGGCGTGTCCCTGTCCGCAGCCGGTAGCTGGACTTCACCCTCTTGACCGGGCTGTTCGTGCTCTTTGGATCGCTGTAATCCCATGGGCCGTAGATGGGGAAGCCATCGGCCGCCCAGCCCACCTGCACCACCTTGGTTTGTCCGCCGGTGAGCTGGTTCACCAGGCCTGTTGGCAGGCCGTGGTAGTGATACGCGCCGGATGGCTGCACATGCGCGTTATGCCGGTCCAGCCCGAGCTTCTGCGGGCCGCTGATGGGGTCGAGCGTCCAGCCGGAGCGCGGGTTCATCTGCCACCACTCCGCCGCGCCGGGGTCGAACACTACGCCGTTGAGCGCGACGCCAAACGGATGCATGGCCAGGCGCGTGAACTGGCCGTTGGGCTTGGGCTCCACGGGCACGCGAAACTGGTAGTTCTGCGCCGCGATCGAGTGCGGGTTGCCGCGGTTGGGAAACTGTCCCGGTGCGTGGTCGGACAGGCCATTGGCACGGATCACCCGGAAATTGCCTTCGATCGCGATGGTCACCTGGCTGGGCGCAGGGTTAATGCCATCGCCCGCCGGCGCAGCGTATTGTTTGCCCATCTTGCCGCCATTGTCGCCGCGTCCGCCCGTTCCTTTCGGCTCGGTTGGCTGTCCGGTTTGGGCCAAAGCCGCTGCGACTAGACCAAGAACGAGCGCACCGCAGCCTGCCATCGGCAAGCTCCGACGCGGTGGCGTTGGGCGAGGGAACTTCATGCTGGAGGTGGACATAGCTGTTCGCAGCTTCGGGCGTTTCTGTAAAGGCTTTGTGTGCGCGGCAGCGAGAATTGTTAAGGCCGTGTAAGTCGATGTCCGCACCCCTGCAAGCCGGGTTCACCCATCAACGCGCCCGTTGCTGGTCATTTCGGTCATCGGGGCAGGGCTGGCGATGTTTGTTCGGTTGCAGAGGATGCGAAAGGTCGGCGGAGCCCGCCACTTTGGCACCTTGCATGAGTGATGATCCGCGGCAGAAAAAAGCCCTCTTCCCGGAGAGGAAAGAGGGCTTCGCTTAAGCGCGGGCTTACCCTTAGCCGCCGACCGTGGCCAGTTCCTCGTTCGTGATCGCGTTCAGGATCTTGAACTGTTCGGCGTGGAACGCGGGGTCGGCGCGGAAGGTGAGCTTGCCGAAGAACTTTTTCTCCATCTCGATGAGGATCTTTTCGTCCTCCTTGCGCAGGCGGTCGAGCACCGTGGGATGGGAGATGATGCGGAGCTGGAAGTCCTCCTCGGAGCGGGGCCGCCCTTTGAGGATCTGCTGGAGCTTGCGCTGGATTTCCACGCTCATGGTGAGGGCACTCTTCACCTTGGCGCGGCCTTTGCAGTAAGGGCAGTCTTGGTAGACGGTCGAGCGGATGCTCTCGGTGTGGCGCTGGCGGGTCATCTCCATGAGGCCAAGCTGGGAGATCGGCAGGATGTGGGTCTTGGCGCGGTCGCGTTTGAGGCCTTCCTTGACGCGCTGATAGACGTTTTGCTGGTCCCGCCGGTGGCGCATGTCAATGAAGTCGAGGACGATGAGTCCGCCGAGGTTGCGCAGGCGCAGGAGGCGGCAGATTTCTTCGGCGGCCTCAAGGTTGACCTTGGTGATGGTCTGTTCCTTGTCCTTGTCCGGCTCCTTGCTCTTGTGGCTGCCGGTGTTGACGTCGATTGCCACCAGCGCTTCGGTTTCGTCCACCACGAGGTAGCCGCCGCTCTTGAGGTGGACCTGCCGGGAGAAGGTGGCTTCGAGCTGGCGGCTGATGCCAAAGCGGTCAAAGACGGGTTGTGATTCGTTGTAGAGTTTGACCTTGTTGATGGAGCGCCGGGAGATCTTGCCGATCATGGTCTGCATGCGCTCGAACTGCCGGCTGTCGTCTATGACAATGCGCTCGACATCCTCGGTGAGGAAGTCGCGCACGGTGCGCTCGATGAGGTCCGGCTCCTGGAAGACGCAGGTGGCGGAACCCTGCTTCTCGATGCGCTCCTGCACGGCCTTCCACTCCTCCAGCAGGAAGGCGAGGTCGCGGATGAAGTAGCGTTCCTGCTGGCCCTCGCCGGCGGTGCGGATGATGACGCCCATGCCGTCGGGGATGTTGAGCTTGCGGACGATTTTCTTGAGGCGCTGCCGTTCCTCGTGGTCCTCGATCTTGCGTGAGATGCCGGACTGATCCGAGTTGGGCAGCAGCACGAGGTAGCGGCCGGGCAGGGCCAGGTGCGTGGTGACGCGCGGCCCCTTGGTGCCGATGGGGCCCTTGGTGACTTGGATGATGATGTCCGTGCCCTTGGGATAGAGCTTGGGGATGTCCTTCTGCGTGACCTTGGGTTTCTCTTTGGGCGGAGACTTCTTCTCCCGCTCAACGACTTCCACGCCGCTGTCCAAGTTGCTGGGGACGATGTCCCAGTAGTGGAGGAACGCGTTCTTTTCGAAGCCGATGTCCACGAAGGCGGCCTTCAAGCCGTCTTCGAGGTTGCGAATCTTGCCCTTGTAGATGCTGCCGACGAGGCGTTCCTCGGTGGTGCGCTCGATGGTGAACTCCTCCAGCCGGCCGTCTTCCAGCACGGCCACGCGGGTTTCGAGGGACTCGGCGTTGATGATGACTTCCTTGTGGACCTTCTTCTCGGGCTTGATGAGCTTCTTGACCTTGGCCACGACCTTCTGGGCGGCGTGTTTGATGGTGCCGAGAATGCCCTTGGGCTGCTCCTTCACCTCGACGGGCTTGAACTCGCCTTCCTGTTCGGCGTTGACCTCCTCGGGCGTCTCCAAGTTCGGCTCACGGTAATCGTGTCGGCCGGGAGCCTTGGCCTCGGCGTGCGCGGAGGGATCGGCGTCGGCGGGCAGGCCGGCGGCGAGGTTTTCGGCCCGGCGGATTTCATGTTCGCGGTGCTTGGCGAAGACATTTTCATCCCCGGAGATCTTCTCCGGGCCCAGGGTGGAGGTGGCGGCGAGGCGCGCCTGAAGCGCGGCCTTGTCGGGCTTGGCGTTGGGGTTGAGGCCGCCCGAGGGGCGGAAGCGGTGGGAGCCGCGGCGGTTGGAGAAACGATTGCTCATGTGGGTTAGTAAGACCTGCGGTGCAGGTAGATGTTTTGGAGGAGGCCCGCGGCGACCAGGGTGCAGATCACTGAAGTCCCGCCGTAGGAAAGCAGCGGCAGCGGCACGCCTGTCACGGGCATCAAACGGATGTTCATGCCGATGTTGATGAACATGTGGCTGAACAGGAGCGTGACCACTCCTGCCGCCATCATCTTGCCCAGGCGGTCGCGCGCCTGGCCGGCGATCCTGATCCCGGCGAACAGGACCACCGCATAAAGGGAGAGCACGACGCAGCTCCCGACGAATCCACTCTCCTCGGCAAGCACGGAGAAGATGAAGTCGTTGTGGGCCACGGCGCGCGGCAGGTAGCCCAACACGTTCTGGGTTCCCTGCCGCCAGCCCTTCCCGGTCAGCCCGCCGGAGCCGACCGAGATGAGCGCTTGTTCGACATTGTAACTGTCGTTGCGCTCTTGTGTGCGGGCCCTCTGAAGCTCCGCCGCCGTGGCGTTGGGCGGAGCAAAATACTTGTGATCCAGACCGAAATACACCAGCAGCCGGCGCCGCTGATAGTCCTGCAGCTTCAACTGCCAGCCCGGCGGCGCGAACAGGACGTCCACCAGGATCAGCACGATGATCAAGGCCGAGCCGCCGAGGAATCGCCGGAGATACCGCGCCGGGATACCGGCCACATACATCATCACAAACCCGGTCGGGATTAACACCAGCGCGGAGCCGAGATCTGGCTCCACGAAGATGAGCGCGAATGGCAGTCCGAGCATCGCCAGGGCCTTCCAGAAGTTGCCGGTCAGCTTCAATTCGTCCAGTGGGCGCGCGAGGAAGTTGCCGAGCGCCAGAATGAAGGCGATTTTCGCGATCTCCGATGGCTGGAGTTGGAAGATGCCGAGATCGATCCACCGCCGCGCGCCGAAGCGCATGGCTCCGATGTGCGGAATCAGCACGAGCAGAAGCAGAAGAATGCTGCCCCAGTAAGCCACATACGCCCAGCGGGCCAGCGTCTGGTAGGGGATCACGCACACGGCGGCCATCGCGCCCAGGCCAAGCCCGTAGAAGATGATCTGCCGGAAGTGCAGCTGCTTGAACCAGGGCACGCCCGCCCCCGACTCCGAGGCGTAACGGGCACTGTGGATGAACAGCACGCCCAGCACCATCAGCCCCAGCAGGGCGCAGAGCAGCACCCAGTCTACCCGGGCGGGCCGTTCGGCGATGTTGGGGCGGGCGAGCATGGGTCAGTTCAAGCTGGCGAGCCGAGGTGTTTGCCGCTGGCCGCCTTCGCGTTCGCGGGCGAGCAGGGCTTCGTAAATCTTCTTCGCAATGGGCGCACAGGTTTTGCCACCGGACGCCCCGCTTTCCACCATCACCACGACCGCCCATTTGGGCTGGCCCACGGGGGCGAACGAGGCAAACCACGTAGTCTTGTCAGCCACCCGGCCGGCCCGTTCAATTTCTGCCGTGCCCGTTTTTCCCCCAATTTTGAGCCCGGGCACCACGGCGGCCGTGCCCGTGCCGCCGGCTTCCTCAGTGTCCGCCAGCATGGCCTCGTGGATGAGTTGGAGGTGCTCCCGCTTGACACCCAGCTCGTCCCGCAGCTTGACGGGAAACTCCGAGACTTTGTCGCCGGGCAACGGGTCGCTGGGGGCCAGCTTCAGGACGAGTCGCGGCCAGTAGACTTTGCCACCATTGGCAATGGCGGCGATCATGACGGCCATCTGCAACGGGCTGACGGACACCTTGCCCTGGCCAATGGCGAGGTTGGCGGTGTCGCCGGGCTGCCAGCGGCGCACAAGATCGGTCTGGTCGGGGAACTCGCCCGCGGTTTCCTGGCGGGGCAGGATGCCGGTGCGCTCGCCAAGGTGGAACTTCTCGCCCAGCATGATGGCCTTTTGCAGCACGCCCGGTTTGAGCGCGTGGTGGATGAAATAGGCGTTTGATGAGTGCATCAGCGCCTTCTTGAAGTTGTAGGGACCGGCCGCGACCGTGTCCTCGATTTTGCGGTTGCCCAGGTGGTAGCAGCCTTTCCCGGGACGGCTGGGGTCAGGCTCGACGTGGTAAACTTCCTGCGGGTCCAGGCGCCCCATTTCCAGCGCGGCAAGACCGGTAAGCATCTTCAGGATCGAGCCCGGGTGGTAGTTCTCCTGCGTGGTGCGGTTGAGCATCGGTTTCTGCACGGGATGGTTGAGCACGTTGGTCCAGCGCTCGGCCGTGATGCGGCCCATGAATTCTGCCGGCTCGAAGCTTGGCGCCGAAGCCATGGCCAGCACGTCGCCGTTCTGCGCATCCAGGACCACGGCTGCGCCGCGGGTTTGCGCGCCGAACATGGGCGTCACCAGCGCGGCCTCGACGGCGCGTTGCAGCTTGAAATCCAGCGTGAGCACCAGGTTGTCCCCGGGCTCCGGCGCACGCAGCACCGTTTCCTGCTGGCGGTAGCCAAGGCGGTTGACCGTCATCGATTTTGTGCCGGCCGTGCCGCGTAATTGCCCGTCAAACACTCCCTCCATGCCGGTCTGTCCTTTCCAATCCGGCAGGCGGTAGTGATAAAAGGCATCCTCTTCCTCCTGGGAGCTGTCATCGCGCGTCAGCGAGCCAAGGACGTGCGCCGCGAGGCTGCCGTGCGGATAAACCCGTAACGGCTGGATCTCCAGGTCGAGTCCGGGGAACACCCCGGGCCGTTCGGCGAAGCGCGCGACCTGCACGGCGTTTAGGTTTTGCAGCAGGGAGATGGGCAGGGCCCGGACCTCGTTGTAGTGCCGTTGGAACTTGCGCTGGTCGATGACCTGCGGTTGCTGAAGCCAGTCGCCCACCTGCGCGGTGATGTTGCTGACCACGTTGTAGCGCGCGGTCCACTCCAGCTGCTCGCGCTCGCCCCGGGTGAGGCGTGCGCCGGCCGGCCGCAGGCGCAGATACTCCGCGTGGAAATGCTTGCCCAGCTCGGCGAGGTAGAGCTCGACGTTGTAGGTTGGTCGGTTTTCGGCAAATGCCTGGCCGTTGCGGTCGAGGATTTTACCGCGCACGGCGGGGATGCGAACGCTGCGCACAGCCTGGTCTTCGAGGCTCTCGGCAAATTTCTTGGAAGAGAACACCTGCACATACCACAGCCCGGCCAGGAGCACTGCGAAGCCCGCCCCCACCAAAATCGCCAGCACACGCAACTGCGTGTCCGGCTGCTTGATGGGGTTGAGCGGTGTCATGGTCAGATGCGGTTCCGCTTGATTTGCCGGGTCTCACGGTAATGCGACTCGGGCAGCGGTTGATAGGTGAACAGCCGGTTGATCAGCGCAAAGAGCCGGAAGGCCAGCGGCGTGGCCACCGCGCCGCCCACGGCCATTACCAGCCACTGACCCAGCAGCCGCCAAGTCAGTGGCACGGGGCTGTGCGTGTTCATTAGGGCGAGGATGACACACGCGGGCACCAGCGAGCTGGCCAGAAACCCGGTCAGGACCTGGGCGTAGAGCTGGTCGCGCAGCACCAGGTCGCGTTGGTGGTGAAGGATGAAGCCCGTCATCGCCAATGCCATGGTGGTGACGCCCAGCGGATTGGCTGAAAAGGAATCCTCGGCCAAGCCGCCGACGACGGCCAGCAATGCCACACTCGGCAGCGACGAAGACAAGGCCACGTAAACCATGAGCGCCGGCAGGAGATTGATCTGTGCGCCGACGAGGTTGCGGACGCCGTTGAAGGAAACTTCGAAAGCGACCGCGACCCAGGCGGCGAGTAGGATGGAGATGGTCTCCAGTCGGTTCATTGGGCCACCACCCAGACTTGGTCCAGCGTGTTGAGGTTGACCGCCAGTTTAACGCGCGCTTCCTGGTATAGTCCGAAGCCCACGCTGCGCACGTCCACGACCTCGCCGATGCGGATGTCCTTCGGAAAGACCCCGCCGAGGCCGCTGGTCAGAACTTCGTTGCCGGGCTTCAACTCCAGCCCGCTGGTCACAATGGTCTGGCCACCTTTCACCGGGCTGCCGCGTGAGAGATACGTGAGCGTCACGATGGCTGGATCGGCTGCGTAAGGCATGATTACGCCATTCTCAGCCGTCTCCTTCACCAGGGCGGCCACGCGGCAATTCTGATCCCCGAGCAGAAAGACTTGTGCCCGCGTCGAGCCGACCGAGGCAATGCGACCCACGAGACCGTCCGGCGTGACCACCGGCATGTCCGCCCGCACGCCGTCGCGGCTGCCCACGTCCAAGAAGATGGTGCGCCACCAGTTGGCCGGGTCGCGGGCGATCACGCGCGCCGGTTTCAGTTTCCAAGGGGCCCGGGCTGGGTAGCCCGCTTGCTTGCGAAGCTGGTCATTCTCGCGGGCTGCGGCCTGCGCCTGGGCCAGGGTGAACTCCAGCTTCTGCTTTTCCGCACGGAGCTGCTCGAGCTCGCGCACAAGATCTTCGCGGGGGACGACCGCATTGCCGGCGCGGCGGACGGCGCTCTGTGCCGACTCGGTCAGGCCGAAGAGGGGAAGAAACAGCCCGGTGACTGCGAGTTTGACGCGTCCAGTCAGAGACTCCGGCAGGCTGAGGAATGTCAGCCCGACCAGCGCCACGAGGGCGGAGAGAATGTATTGCGGCTTGCGCAGCATGGCCCGCAGTCACAGTGCGGGCGAATGGACCGATCAGCCTTGGCTGGAGGTTGCGACGCGCTTGAGAAACTGCAGCTCCTGGAGGACGCGGCCGGTGCCTTCGGCCACGGCGGTCAGCGGATCATCGGCAATGTGGACCGGCAAGCCGGTTTCCTGCGCGACGAGGCGGTCGATGTTCCGCAGCAGCGCGCCGCCGCCCGCCATGACGATGCCGCGGTCAATCAAGTCCGCGGACAATTCGGGAGGGCAGCGTTCCAGCGTGATGCGGACCGACTCCAAGATGCTCGACAAGGGTTCTTTCAGGGCTTCGCGAATCTCTTCTGAGCGGATGGTGATGGTCTTGGGAAGTCCAGCGCTCAAGTCGCGGCCCTTGACCTCCATCGTGAGTTCCTGCTCCAGCGGAAAGGCCGAACCAATGCGGATTTTGATCTCCTCCGCGGTCCGTTCGCCAATCATCAAATTGTAGGTGCGCTTCATGTGCGCCACGATCGTCTCGTCAAACTCGTCCCCGCCCACGCGAAGACTCCGGCTGAACACGATGCCGGCGAGCGAGATGATCGCGATCTCGCACGTGCCGCCGCCAATGTCCACGATCATGTTGCCGGCCGGCTCGTGCACCGGCAGACCGACACCGATGGCCGAGGCCATCGGCTGCTCGATCAGATAGACTTCGCGCGCCCCGGCATGGGTGGCCGAGTCTTTGACCGCCCGCCGCTCCACCTCGGTGATGCCCGAAGGGACGGCTACGACCACGCGCGGGGCGATCAGCTTGCGATGGTGAACCTTCTGGATGAAGTGCCGCAGCATCGCCTCCGTGATCTCGAAGTCGGCAATGACGCCGTCCTTCATTGGACGAATGGCGAGGATGTTTCCGGGGGTGCGGCCGAGCATGCGCTTGGCTTCTTCCCCGACGGCGAGCACGTTGGTCGTCCCCGCTTGAATGGCGACGACTGAAGGCTCCCGCAAGACAATGCCCTGATCGCGCACGTAAACCAGGGAGTTGGCAGTCCCGAGGTCTATCCCGATGTCGTTGGAAAACAGGCTTTTAACTTGCGACAACATGAAATGCGCCTAGCAATTTGGCAGAGCCTATGGGCCAGCCATGGGGGCGGCAAGTTATTTCAAGGCCGCAGGCTTGCAGCGCGCATCGTGGAGCGGGTTGAAGCTGGGCGTCAGCGCGGTTGGAGATCGCTCAACTGCAGGCGCTGCTCCAGTTGGATGTGGTCGTTTACGTCGAGGATTTCCAAGGTCAGCTGCGGGTCGGCGCGCTCCCAGTCAATGCGGAGGCGGCCCACATTCGCCTCATGAAAGGTCTTTGGCAGATGACGGAATCGGTTTGGAGTGGGCGTGCCGCGCGGATGGCGCTGGGTCATCGCGCTCGCCGTCAGGTCGTAAAGCGGGTAGCCGCCAGGGCTGTCCATGCGGGAAAGCTCGCACCAATGGCGGTCGCCACTGACAAGGAGGACGCCGTTGGCGCGGGTGCGGCGAAGGAGTTCGAGAAAGCGCTGTTTCTCGCGCGGGAAGTTCGCCCACGATTCGCACCCGGCGAATTCCGCGACGAACTGGATGCTCGACGCGATGAGGCGCACTTCCGCCGGCTGCTGCAATTGCTCCTCCAGCCAACGCCATTGAACATCGCCGAGCACGGTGGCCTGCGGGTCCGGGCTGGGCACGTAGGGACCGCCGCTGGGCTCCGCGCCGTGGTCGCCACGCGTTAGCGGGCTGCGGAAGTAGCGGGTATCCAAAAGAATCACCTGCACCCGGCGGCCTGCGGGGCCGAAGGTTTGTGCGTGGTAAACGCCTTCCTGTTTCCGGCGGGGCGAATCGGCGGGCTCGTCGAGCCAGTTGAAGAATTCCACCTGCGATTCGCGGCGCATCGGGTAGGTGGCGCCAGCGTCGTTCATGCCGAAGTCGTGGTCGTCCCACGTCGCGAGCACGGGGGCTTTGCGGCGGACGGTTTGGAAGAACGGCGTGGCCTTGAGCGCGTCGTATTTGGCGCGCATGACCATCATGTTCGTGGTGTCGGCGTAGATGTTGTCGCCCAGGAAGACGAAGAGGTCCATCGGCAGCCGCGCGGTGCGGTCGAGCATGGGGTGCTCGGTTTTGTTGAGGCACGAGCCGAAGAGGATGTCGCGCAGCGGGCGGTTGGCGGTGCGCGGTGAGGTTCCGCAGCCGGCGAGCAGGAGGGCGGCGAGCAGGAAGACTGGGGCACGCATGGGAAGTTATCAGTAATCAGTGTTCAGTGTTCAGGGGGCGGGGCTGCTCAAGTGCTCTGTGGCGACTGAATACTGAACACTGAAGACTGCTCACTGCCCCGGTTTTCCCATCGGGAACGGGATAACCATTGATAGCAGCCACGTCGCGAGCATCCCGACGAACGAGTTCACCGTCAGCAGCACGGACCAGGTTTTCAGCGTCTCGGCTTCGGTCAGGCCGCCGAGCTTGCTCACGACCCAGAAGCCGCTGTCGTTCATCCACGAGAACGCAAAGCCGCCAAAGCCGATTGCCAGGAAAACGTAAATCGGGTCATACGGCAGCGCGCCGCCGCCGGTAATGATGGGATACATCATCGCGCTGGTGGTGAGCATCGCCACGGTGGCGGAGCCTTGCGCGACGCGGATGATGACGGCGACCACAAATGACAGCCACAACATCGAGATGTCGTGGCCAGTGGCGGCGGCCTTGATGGCGTCGCCCACGCCCGCGTTGCGGAGCATCAGACCGAACGCCCCGCCCGCCGCCGTGATGAGGATGATGGTGCCGGAGGTTTCGAGCGGCGGGCCGATGAGCTCGCAAATCTTCGCCACGCTGTAGCCCTTTTGCCGCGCCAGCACAAACATCGAGACCAGTGTGCCGATGAGCAGCGCAACGTTCTTGTTTCCGATGAATTCCACAAACGCAAAGGTCGAAGCAAACGCCTCGCGGCCGCCCAGCAGTTTCACAAACGCATCGTTGTCCTTTCCGATGACCATGAACGACGAGAGGCTGATGAGAAAAATCGGCAGCACGACCGGCGTGATGGACCACGCGAACGACGGCAGTTCGGACTCCGGCTTGTCCACGATGGAGCGCAGCTCGGCCAGCGTGGTGCCGGGCGTCTCGCGCATCGGGATGTCGAACTTGCGGTTCAGCCACTGGCACACGAACCACCCGACCGCCAAAGGAAACAGTCCGACCGCGATGCCTGCGAGAATGGATACGCCCACGTCGATTTTCAGGTTCTCCACCATCGCCAGCGGGCCGGGATGCGGCACCGTCATCGAGTGCGTGATGACGCCGCCGCAGCAGACGGCCATGACGTAGAGCAGGTAGTCCTTGCCCGTCCGCAGCCGCAGCGCCCGCGCCAGCGGCACCATGAGCATGAACATCGTGTCGAAGAAGATGGGCACGGACAGGACGTAAGTGCTCAACAGCAGCGCGAGGCCGGCATTCTTCTCGCCGAAGAATGCGAGGAAGCGCCGCACCACCTTGTCTGCCGCGCCGCTTTCCATCAGGCACATGGAAATGATCGTGGCCAAACCGATGACAATCGCGATGCCGCCCGCCGTGCGGCCGAACTCAATGCTCGTCAGCTCCACCGCCTGCACCCAATGGTTTTTGAGCGCCTTGCCGTCGGGCGCGACGACCGGCGAATCTGGCTTAGGCACGCGGGCTTTCGCGCCGGGCAGTTGCTCCGCCATCAGGCCGGCGAGAATGGCCGCGAGGATGAGCGCGAGGAACGCGTGCGCTCGGACGACGGAAATCATCACCACGACGAACGCGACGGAGATGACCAGCACGGCCAAAGGCCATAGGCTGACATCACTGGCGGCGGCTAGGAGTCCAATAGGCATGGTGAAAATGTTGAGGGCACTTCACCAGACCGCCCGCATTAGGGTCAAGGCCGGAGGCGGTGAGTTCCGTCGGCGACCGGCAGAGCGCAGGGAGGTGACAGAGGTTGGACACTGGTCCTTGGGAGCGCTTTACTCGCGGCATGAATGCTTCGCTTCGGGCTCAACTTCTCCTCGCCACCGTGTTATCCGTCTCCGCCGTGGCTCATGTTCAGGCCCAAGTCGTCACAGAATTCGCCCTGCCCGCCGCCCGTTTGGAGACAGTGGTGAATGGCTCGGTGGCCGAGGCACGCCGACAGTTTCCGAAGCTTCGACCCGATCAAATTGCCGTTACGGTGGTGGACCTGCGCGACCCGGCAAAACCCGAGCGCGGTAGCTATCGCGGCGGTGACCAGATTTACCCGGCCAGCGTCATCAAGCTCTTCTATCTCGCCGCTGCCCACCGGTGGATGGAGGACGGCCGGCTGTCTGACACTCCCGAGCTGCGTCGCGCGATGAGCGACATGATCATTCACAGCTACAACGAGGCGACGCACTACGTCATTGACCTGCTCACGGCCACCACCAGCGGCCCGGAATTGCCGGAGGCGGAACTGAAGCGATGGTTCGATCAGCGCAATGCCGTGACTCGCTACTTCGCCGGGCTCGGTTACCGAAACGCCATCGCACACAAGAAGCCCTGGTGTGAGGGCCCATATGGACGCGAATCGCAGGCCATCAAGGCGTTTGAGCCGAAGCGCAATTTTCTCTCCACCGACGACACGGCGCGGCTGATGACGGAAATCGTCTTGGGCCGGTGCGTATCAGCCAAGCGGAGCGGGGAGATGATGTCGTTGCTAAAACGCGATCCCTTCGGCCTGGAAAAGGATCCCGACAGCCAGAGCAAGTTCACCGGTTCAGCGCTGCCTGCGGGCGCGAAGCTCTGGTCCAAGGCCGGCTGGACCAGCCAGACGCGGCACGATTGCGTGTATGTGGAGCTGGTCGACGGCCGCAAGTTCGTGCTGGTCACCTTCACCACCGACCATGCCGGAGAGCGCGGCATCATCCACGCCGTGGCGCGCAAGGTGGTGGAGGAGTTGAAATAGCGGCCGCTTGGGTGGGGCAGCAGGTAATCCGAAAAAAAACGGCGCGGGCCGAAGCCCGCGCCGTGTCATTTTCAACAGGGTTCCCCGTCTAGCGATCCAGCATAACGCCGGACTAGAATATCACGCGCACGCCCGGGAACGGAGCTGCGCGGGATGGCCGTTACTTCTTGCCGGCCTTCTTGGCAGGCAGGGGCACGGTCTGGATCGTCTGCAGGATGCGGCCTGCGATCTTGTAGGGGTCGCCTTGGGAGTTCGGGCGGCGGTCTTCGAGGTAGCCCTTATAGTCGTTGTTCACGAAGCTGTGGGGCACGCGAATGGACGCGCCGCGATTGGCCACGCCGTAGTTGAACTTGTCGATGGACTGGGTCTCGTGCAGGCCGGTGAGGCGCAGGTGGTTGTCGGGGCCGTACACGGCGATGTGCTCGTTCTTGTATTTGTCGAACGCAGCCATGAGGGCCTCGAAGTATTCCTTGCCGCCGACGGTGCGCATATACTCGGTGGAGAAGTTGGAGTGCATGCCGGAGCCGTTCCAATCCACGTCTTTGCCGAGGGGTTTGCAGTGCCAGACGACGTCCACTTCATACTTCTCGCAGAGGCGCATGAGGAGGTATCGGGCGACCCACACTTGATCGGCGGCGTTCTTGGAGCCCTTGCCGAAAATCTGGAATTCCCACTGGCCTTTGGCGACCTCGGCGTTGATGCCTTCGTGGTTGATGCCGGCGTCGAGGCAGAGGTCGAGGTGACGCTCCACGATCTCGCGGGCGATGTCGCCGACGGAGCTGTAGCCGACGCCGGTGTAGTAGAGGCCCTGAGGAGCCGGAAAGCCCTCGGCGGGGAAGCCGAGCGGGCGGCCGTCTTGATAAAGGAAATACTCTTGCTCGAAGCCGAACCAGGCGTCGGGATCATCAAGAATGGTGGCGCGGGCGTTTGTAATGTGTGGCTTGCCATCGGGCATCATGACTTCGCACATGACGAGGGCGCCAT
>CAZQEW010000008.1:0-67063 GCA_964591495.1 uncultured Klebsiella sp. | reverse complement strand
CGGGGCCGACGGGGTAGCCGCGATTCTCAGCGACGAACCTGCGCCCGCGCTCATCCCACGCCAGCGCAACGGGCGACGCAGTGAGCGGCTCGGCGGCGGCCAACTCGACGCGCAGGCCGGCCTCGACTTGCAGCGAGGCGAGGGCTTGTTGCGGCGTGAGCGGCTTGGCGGTGGTCATCGCCGAGGTGTCGGCGGCAGGAAGCGGCAGGGAAAAAAGTATGGCGAACGCGAGGGCCGTGCCGGCGGTGTGCAACCGCCGTGTTGCGGGTGGCCGGCAAGCAGCCGTTTCGAGCAGTCGGAGGCTGCGGACGGCGACTGGAAGTCGCCGGCACAGGGGAGCGGCGAGCGGGGAGGTGTTCATTACGTGCGAGAATTGACGGCGAGGGTAGCCGCCGCCGTCACGCGCGCACGCGGAAAGTTGCCGTTGCCGCTTACAGCTCCGAATACGGCGCGGGCGTGAGCAGGCGGTTGGTGATGCGCGAAACGATTTCCTTGTCCGCGTATTCGGGGATAGCCTTGAGCTTGAGCCAGGCGGGATCGGCGCGGAACTTGTCCCAGGCCTGCTTGCGGCCGTCCTCGTTGGGGAAGACCAGCAGGTAGGTGAGGTTCGGCATGGCGGCACCGGCGAGCGCCTCGCCGAACATCACGGGCGTGAGGCCGACGCGCTTGAAGATGTCCAGCTCGCCGCGGTTGAACATCTCGATCTTCTTTTTGCCCGCGCGCTCGTTGTGGCTCTCGTAGATGCGGAGGTTGAACAGGCGGGGCTTGGAGACGTCGGGCCGCGCAAGCTTGGGCAAGCCCTCGATGGCGACGAAGAAGGCGCTTTCGATGCGCGAGTAAACGGGATCGGCGGCCTTGGCGTTGAGATACTCCGCGCCGGCCGTCTGGTGCTCGGCGTCGGCGGCGAGGCGCGCGGACAACGTGGCGAACTGCTCGGGAGCGGAATAGGTGATGAGCGCGACGACCTTCAACTCGCCGTTGGGCAGCGTCTCCGAGAACACGCCCACGGGCCCGAGACCGAGGCGCTTGAGCGCGGGGATGAAGGCGCGGCTGAGGTAGGCGTCGAGGCGCGGCTGCTGCGCGGCCTTGAGCGACCAGGTGCGCAGCTCGTAATACTCGGGGCCGGGCTTGGCGGCGGCGGAAGCAGCCGTGGCGGCCGTGGCAGCGGAGGCGGCGAGGGAAGTTTTCAAGAAGGCGCGGCGTTTCATGGGAGAGAGCGGGTTTTTAGTGGGCGGCGGTGAGGTGCTTGGCCAGTTCGGCGCTGCTGGCGGCCATGACTTCCTTGTGCAACGAGTTGCCGTGCGAATCAATCGTGACGACGGCCGGGAAGTTCTCGATTTCCAATTCCCAGATGGCCTCCGGCGAGCCGAATTCCTCGGCGAAATACACGTTGCGGACCTTCTTCACACACTCGGCCAGCACCTGGGCCGCGCCGCCAATGGCATGCAGGTAAACACAGCCATGTTCTTTGCAGGCCGCGAGCGTCTTCTCGCCCATGCCGCCCTTGCCGATGACGCCGCGCACGCCGAAGTCGCGGATGATCTGCCACTGATACGGCTCCTCGCGGATGCTCGTGGTGGGGCCGGCGGCGGTGCATTTGTAGGAGCCGTCCGGCTGCTTCATCATCACCGGCCCGCAGTGGTAGATGATACCGTCGCGCAACGAGACACCCGGCGGCAGCTTGCCGCCCTCGTGCAAATACTTGTGCACCGCATCGCGCCCGGTGAAGACGATGCCCGAGATGGACACCTCGTCGCCGACTTTGAGCGCGCGGACTTGAGCTTCGGTAAAGGGGAAGGTGAGGGAGGTCATAAGTTTGTGTTTTCGTTGCCGCTTCTTTTCACCAATACAATTCCGAGTGAACAGAAAATCAGACCCAGCACGGCTAGCAAGACTAGCCCGCCAGAGTCCAACCGAACCGATACAAATTCTTCCGGTCTGCCAAGCCAAGTGAGACTGATGGGGTCAACGAGACTCAATGCGAGGAAGAGCACGCAAACGCAAAGCAGCAGTGAACCTGCGGCAGCGAAAATATAGCCAACTGTTCTCACTTGATTGGGCTGCTCACTTGCCCGCGAGCGTCTTCTTCCGCCCCAGTGCCGCCGGCTTCTTGACCTCGACCAACCGACCTTTGGTTTCGACCTCACGCCGGCGGATGTCTGCACCAATCGCATGGACATCATAGTTGAACCGCCGGGCGTGCTCCGCCCGGTGGCGGTGAATCTCTGCGACGATCGCGTCTTTCATGTGGTGGATACTCCCATCAATTCCAGTGGCGTGCAAACCAGAGGAAACTCGTGACCGTGATCTCGGCACAGCCGTTCCACTTGCGGCAGCATCTCGCGGTTGTTGATGTGGGCACAATTCCATGTCAGCAGGAAATGGGCGCCATGCACGGTGGCGGTGGCGATATGGAAGGCATCAATGGCGGCCTTCGGAGGCAGCAAATGCCGTTGGAGAATCGCCTCTGCCAGACGGTCCACCTCGGGTGTCACTGGCCAGCGAGGGAGGCCCGCAAGAATTCGCATCCTTCGGGCTGCCGCGCCCGCGTCACCGCGTCTGGACTCATCTAAAACGAGCTGCGAAATGAACAGATCGAAGTCGCGTCGCCGCAAACGCCACCAGTGTTTGGTCGCGGCGGCTTGGCCGGACAGCAGCGGATCACGGCTGGGCCGCGCGGTCAGGTAGCTCGGAATCGTCGTTTCCAAATAGAGCGTTGGCCTCATTCTGCTCGATTCAGTTGGTGTCGCTTGCGGGCCTGCCATGAAACCTTACTTCGCGAGGCTTTCCTGTCCTGTCATTGAGCGTTCGATGAAGATGCGGTGCCACAGCTCCAGCCAGAGGAGGGACCAGAGGCGGTGGGTGTGCTGGGTCGCGCCGCTGGTGTGTTCGGCGATGAGGCGCTGGATTTCGGTTTTCTTGAACCAGCCGGTCTTGACGAGGTTGCCGTCGGGAAGCAGGCGATTCAGCAGCGGGGCAAAGTCGGTGCGGAGCCAGTGCTTGAGCGGCAGACTGAAGCCTTTCTTCGGACGGTAGATGACTTCCCACGGCAGGTAGCGCTCGGCAAGCTTCTTGGGCAGATACTTTTGCACGCCACCCTTCACCTTGAGCAACGGGTCGAGGGAGCTGGAGAGCGCGCATAGGTCGATGTCAAGGAAGGGGCTGCGGAGCTCGAGGGCGACCTTCATCGAGGCCACGTCCACCTTCACGAGGTAGTCGTTGGACAGACGCGCCATGAGGACGTGGTAGAGGTTTTGGTCGAGGATGCACAACTCGGCCATTGTGGCGGCATGGCGCTCGAAAATGTGCCACGGGCGGTGCGCGCCGAGGCTGGCGCGGAAGCTGTCGGTGTAGAGGGCTTCGCGCTGGCGTTGGTTGAAGGCCATCGAGTAGCCGTGGCGACGCGCGGGGTCGGGGCTGGCGTGGGTGGCGAGGGTTTTGAGCTTTTGGGCGAGGCCGGTGCGCTCGGCGGCGAAGAGCCAATCCTCCAAAGGCCCGCGCACGAAGCCGGGCATCAACGCGTCGTAGCGCATCGCGTGGAAGGAAGCGCGGGCGATGTCGTAGCCGCCAAACTGCTCGTCGCCACCATCGCCCGTCAGCGCGACGGTCACAAATTCCTTCGCGGCTTTCGAAACGTAGTAGGTCGGAATGGCGGAGGAGTCGGCGAAGGGCTCACCGTATTCCCACACGAGCGAGGGGAGAATTTCGAGCACGTCGGGCTTCAGGCGGATTTGCTGGTGCTCGGTCTGGTAACGCTTGGCGACGGCGTCGGAGTATTCCAATTCGGAGAAGTCCTGTTCCTCGAAACCGATGCTGAAGGTCTTCACCGGCTTGTTGGCGAGCTGGCTCATCAGCGCGACGACCAGGCTGCTGTCCACGCCGCCGCTGAGGAACGCGCCGAGCGGCACGTCGGCAATCATGCGTTTGCGGACGGCTTCGCGCAGCGCGGCGTCAATGCGCTCCAGCGCCTCGACCTCGGTGGCCTGGATTTTGTGGCGGAAGTTGGGCTGCCAGTAACGCACTTCGCGGGCACGCAGCGCACCCGCAGCGTCACGTTCGAAGATTCGGTAGTGCGCGGGCGGCAGCCTGCTCACCTCATTCCAAATCGTGTGGTCGGTGGTGACAGCGAGGTGGTGCAGGTAGCAGTCAATCGCCGCGGGATTCACCGTGGGCGCCGCGCCGGGAAGAGACCAAAAGGCCTTGCTGTCGGAGGCGAAGCGCACGGTCGCGCCGTGCTGCGAGTAGTAGAGTGGTTTTTTTCCGAAGCGGTCGGTGGCGAGGAGGAGCGTGTCCTTGCGCGTGTCCCAGACGCCGATGGCGAACATGCCGTCCATGCGCGCGACGACGCCCTCGCCCCACTCCTCGAAGCCGTGGACGATGACCTCGGTGTCGGAGTGCGAGCGGAACTGGTGGCCGAGCGCCTTCAGCTCCTCCCGGAGCGACTGGAAGTTGTAAATCTCGCCGTTGAACGTGACCCACACCGTGGAGTCCTCGTTGGTCATCGGCTGGTTGCCGAGCGGGGAGAGGTCAATGATGCGGAGCCGCCGGTGGCCGAGCGCCGCGTGGCCACCGAACCACTGGCCACCGTGCTCCGGACCGCGGTTGATCATCACGTCGCGCATCGTGACGAGCTCGGATTCCGGGACGGGCCGCCGGTCGAAGTTGACGATGCCGCAGATGGCGCACATGAGCTGCGCGGGGATTAAAACTCAGCCGGGGACGAACGGACAGCGCAAAGGCGCGGGGAGTTCACGCCAGCTCGATGCGCCGGCCTTCGCGCACCGATGCTTCTTCCGCCTCGCAAATCTCCATCGCGCTCACGCCGTCCGCCGCCGTCACGACGGTCGTCGGCATGCCGGCCGTGCAGCATTCCGCGAAGTGCCGCAGCTCGCCGACATAGCCGTCGGGCTGGCCGAGCTTGAGCGTCTGGGCGGGCTGGCCAGCCTCGCAGAGCTTGAGCGCATCCGCGCCGCGCGCGAGGTCATAGTCCACCGTCGCACGCTCGAAGTTCACGGTGTAGCTCATGTTGAAGCCGAAGCCGGGCGTGAAGCACCACGCGCCCTCGGCATGGACCAGCGCGCCACCGGCCACCTCGTATTCCGTCACGACGTGGTCAATCGCTCCGCTGATTTTCGAGTAGCCAGCAGAGCGCACCGCGCGCGGGCGGCCGAAGCAGAACTGCACAAAGTCCGTGTCGTGGATATGCAGGTCCAGCAGCGCGCCGCCGGACTTTGCGCCGTCGAGGAAGTTCTGCTGGCCCCAGCCCGGCGGCTCGGCCACACGGCGGAAGCGAGCCGACAACACCTTGCCAAAGCGCCCGTCAGCAATGGCCGCGCGCACCCAGACCCACTCGGGGAAAAAGCGCAGGCACATCGCCGGCATGAGAATGCGTCCCGTCTCGGCCGCGACCGCCGCCATCTCGCGCGCTTGAGCGGCCGTGCGGGCCAGGGGCTTCTCGCAGAGCACGTGCTTGCCCGCGCGCAACGCAGCGATGGCGAGGTCGCGATGCGCCAGCGTCGGTGCGCAGATGTCCACGGCGTGGATGTCCGGGTCGGCGAGCAGGGCGGCGTAGTCACGGAAGGCCTTGAAGCTGCCTGGCTCCAGCTTTACCGGCGCGTTGTCGCCCACGTTGCCGGCGACGCCGGTGAAGTCGCCGTCGAGGTGACGGCCGCTGGGGTTGCAGAGCGCGGCGGCGTGGACACCGGGCACCTGCCGCAGCGCCTTGAGGTGCGTGGCGGCCATGAAACCGAGGCCAACGAAAGCGAGGTTGAGCATGGAGAGATTAGCCGCGAAATGGCACTTGGGACGCAAAGGAAAAATGGTGACGGTGTGCGTTGACGACGAGCAAGTGTCAGGCTTTGCTTTGAGCATTACTTCACGACCCGGCAAATTTGCCCGTCAACTGGCCAAACGCCACCGCGGCGCGTGGATGATGGGCCTCATCGGCGCGCTCGGGCTGCTGACCGCGGTAAGCCGCGCTGCCGAAGCAGCCGCAGACTTCCGCGCCTTCTTTGATCAGCATTGCCTCAAATGTCACGGCGGCACGAAGCCGAAAGGCGGCATCCGGGTGGACACGCTGACGCCGGATTTCACGAACAAGGCCAACCGAAGTCACTGGGAGCGCGTCCTGGAACAGCTCGAAGCGGGCGACATGCCGCCAAAGGACAAGCCGCGGCCACCGGCTACGGAAGTAAAGGCGCTGGCGAGCTGGATCGGCACGCGGATTAACGCGGCGGAAATCACCCGGCGGGAAACTGAGGGCCGGGTCGTGCTCCGGCGACTCAACCGTGCCGAGTATGCCAACACCATGCGCGACCTGCTGGGCGTGGAGGTAGATTTGTCCGACCTGCTGCCGCCGGACACTTCGACGAGCGGCTTCGACAACTCCGCCGAGCTCCTGCACACATCATCGTATCTGCTGCGCAGCTATCTTGATGCGGCGGGGCGGGTGTTGGACGAAGCCATCGCAAACCGGCCACAGCCGTGGATTCTCAAGAAGCGCTTCGATCTCAAAGAGGAGCGCAGCGTCAAGCCGACCGGCAGCGTGTATCGGCATGTGGACGATGGCGTCGCGATTTTCGCCGTGTGGGAATCCGCGAACATCCGGGTGACGATGTGGAATTTTCGCAGCCACGTGCGGGGCAAATACCGGTTCCGCATTTCCGGATACGGCTTTCAGAGCGGCGGCAAGCCGGTCAACTTCCATGTCAATGCCGGGACCCTCAAGGAGGTGACGGAAGAGCGGTTGATCGACTACTTCGCGGTGCCGGCGGATCAGCCCACGGTCATCGAATTCACCGAACAGCTCGAACCGGAGAATCGCATCCGCATCATCGCCGACGGCCTGCCCGCGTTGCCGCCGGCCGTGGAGAAAATTGGAGCGGACAAATACACCGGCCCTGGTCTGGTGATCCAGTGGATGGACGTTGAGGGACCGCTGCTCGAATCCTGGCCGCCGCCCTCGCACAAGGCCATCTTTGGCAACCTGCGTCAGGAGCGAGTGCCCAGCGCAACGGATCCCGACCGCCGCGAGGTTGTCTCAACCCAGCCCCTGGCCGACGCCGAGCGCGTGCTGCGCGACTTTGCGCGGCGGGCGTTCCGTCGGCCCGTCACGGAGGCGGACCTCCAACCATTCCTGGCGCGGGTGAAAGCGAAGCTCGACCAAAACTATTCCTTCGAGCAGGCCATGCGCGTTGGCCTCAAGGCGATTCTTGTCTCGCCCAATTTTCTGTTCCTGCGCGAGCCCGCAGGCTCGGCCAGACTGGACGACTTCGCCCTCGCCAGCCGGCTCTCGTATTTCCTGTGGAGTTCGATGCCGGATGAGACCCTGTTTCAGCTCGCCGCCGCGAACCGACTCCACCAGCCGGAAGTGTTGCGGCAGCAGGTCGAGCGGATGCTGGCGGACCCGAAGGCCAAGGCGTTCACGGTGAATTTCACCGGTCAATGGCTTGGGCTCCGGGCGATCGATGCGACGCTGCCCGACCGAACCCTTTATCCCGAGTATGACGACATGCTCAAAACGGCGATGCTCAAGGAGACGACGCTCTTCTTCGAAGAGGTGCTGCGGCGGGACCTGCCGCTCACGAGCTTCGTCTCGGCCGACTTCACTTTTCTCAACGCACGGCTGGCGAAACACTACGGCATAGCGGGAGTTGAGGGCACGGAGATGCGCCGGGTCACGCTGCCACCGGGCAGCCGCCGGGGCGGCGTGCTGACGATGGGCAGCGTGCTCAAGGTCACGGCCAACGGCACGACCACTTCACCGGTGCTGCGCGGCGCCTGGGTGTTGGAACGCATCCTGGGCACACCGCCCCCCAAGCCGCCGCCAGACGTCGAAGCCATTGAACCGGACATCCGCGGAGCCACGACGATCAGGGAGCAGCTGGCCAAGCACCGGCAGGTGGAAAGCTGCGCAACTTGCCACCGGAAAATTGACCCGCCGGGATTCGCGCTGGAAAACTTCGACGTGATCGGCGGCTGGCGGGAGCGCTACCGCGCGCTGGCGAACAACGGCGAGAAAGACAGCCAGGGCCGGCGCGTGCGCCCCGGCCCGATGGTGGAGGCCGCCGACGCCCTGCCCGATGGAAGGCGCTTCCGCGACATCGACGAATACAAGCGGCTGCTGCTCGAAGACAAAGACCAGCTGGCGCGCTGCCTGACTGAGAAATTGCTCACCTACGCGACCGGTGCCGCCCCCGCCAAAGTGGATCAACCACATGTCGAAGCGATTGTCCAAAAGCTTCGGACCCAAAACCACGGGTTTCGTGCCCTGATACACGAGATCGTGCGCAGTCCCGTGTTCCAATCAAAATGACCACCATGAACATCGAACGCCGCAGGTTCCTCCGTGCCACTGGCGTTTCGCTCGCACTGCCGTGGCTCGACCTGCTTGCAGCCGAAGCGAAGCGACCGTCCGCCAGCGCCACCCCGCGCCGCATGGTCTGCATCTGCGCGCCGTTGGGCCTCCACCCCGACTACTTCTTCCCGCAACAAGCTGGCCGGAGCTACGCATTGTCCCCCTATCTTGAAATCCTGGGCGAGTTCCGTGACGAGTTCACCGTTGTCTCGGGGCTTGCGCACGCCGGAATGGGTTCGAGCTTCGCACACCAAGCCTCGGCGAGTTTTCTCACCGGCGTGCCGGGAGCAGGCCGGCCCGGCTTCCGCAACGCCATCTCGCTCGACCAGTTTGCCGCCGAGCACATCGGCACCCAGACCCGCTTTCCCAGCCTCGCGCTGTCGGGCGAGGGCGCGGGGGGACTTTCTTGGACCCGCACCGGCGCACTCATCCCTGCGGACAATTCGCCTGCAAAGGTCTTTGCCCGGCTTTTCCTGGAGGGCAAAAGCGAGGAGGTGAAGGAACAAATGCGCCGTTTGGAAGACGGTCGCAGCATCCTTGACGACGTGGGCGACCAGGCGAAATCCGTCCGCTCCAAACTGGGCGGTGAGGATCGCGACAAGCTCGACGAATACCTCACCAGCATCCGCGAGCTGGAACGCCGCATGGTGAACGACCAAAGCTGGGCGCGTAAGCCCAAGCCCAAGGTGGATGTGAAGCCGCCCACTGACGTTACCAACACCGCCGACCTGATCAGCCGCACACGCTTGCTGTTCGACCTCACGCACCTGGCGCTTCAAACGGATTCCACCCGGCTGATCACCATCATGCTTGGCGGCTCGACCTACGCCCCGCCGATTCAAGGGGTGACGCTGGGGCATCATGACCTCTCCCACCACGGCAAGGATCCCAGCAAGCTCGCTCAGCTCAAAATCGTCGAGGTCGAAACCATGAAGACTGTTCGCGACTTGCTGATGAGGCTGAAGCAGTCGAAAGAAGACAGCAGCACGCTGCTGGACCGAACCAGTGTCTTCCTCGGCAGCAATCTGGGTGACGGCAGCAGTCACTCCACTTCGAACCTGCCAGTTCTCCTCGCAGGCGGCGGCTTCAAACACGGCCAGCACCTGCACTTTGACCCAAAGAATCCGCCGCCGCTCTGCAACCTTTACGTCAACCTGCTCCAGGGGCTGGGGATTGAAACGGACAAATTTGGCACCAGCGCTGGCACGCTGACCGGGCTGGAGTTCAAAGCCTGAGGCTTGCCCGCTCCAGTCATCCCGCCATCGGTCAGGTCGGTGGTTTGGTGCGCGCCTGCCACCTTTCCCAATCTTCTAGGGTATCCACGTCGGCCAGTTCACGCAGCACGGCCACCCGCAGGCCGCTCTCGCGAGCGCGGCACATGGTCTCGGTGAACACGCGGTCCGTGCTCCAGGGCATGCCCGTGAACAGGCCGGGCCGGGAGGCGCTCAGACCGATGAGCCAGTAACCGCCGTCCAACGCCGGACCGATCACCACATCGTGGGCCTCCAACGCCAGCCACGCATCCTCAATGTCCGCCGCCGTGACTTCCGGACAGTCCGAGCCGATGACGACGACGCGCCGGGCATCGGACTCGAAATGGTCTGCGAAAGCAGCTTGAAGTCGCGCCCCCAAGTCGCCGCCCGTCTGCGGGCACGCAGTCCAGCCGGGCCGCAGCCATGGCTTGATTTCACTTTTGGCCTCGGAAGGGGTGTAGCACAGCTGCACGCCGGGGAGCGATGACAGCCGCGCCAGCAGCGTTTCCAGGAGTTCGGTGTAAACGGCACAGGCGGCGTCCGGCCCGAGCGCCGCGGCAAGCCGGGTCTTCACCGCGCCGGGACGGGGTGCCTTGAGGAAGACGAGCAGCCGGCTGGGGACACTCCTCATTCCGTGGCAGTCAGTTCCGTCTCCGTCGCATGATCCCCCAGATCCTTGGGCTCCGGCAGGATGAGCGCGACGAAGATGGCAGGCACGAACAGGCAAGCGGCAAAGAGCAGGGTGCGCTTGAAATCGCCGCCGCTGGCGAGCGAGCCGGAGAAAATGACGCCCGTGGCCGAGGCGATGCGCCCGATGTTGTAGCAGAACCCTGCGCCGGTGGTGCGCAGCAGCGTCGGAAACAACGGCGGCAGATACATGGTGAACAACCCGAACACGCCGGAGAAAAACCCGACCAACGGGAACCAGAACCAGACCAGTGATTCCCAGCCACGCGGCTGGATGAATGCCGCCCCCATGGCGAGGAAGAATCCCGTGTAGCAGATCGCGATGGAGCGGCGGTAGCCATACCACCGGGCCAGCGCCGCGGCCGCGAAGTTGCCGAAAATGCTGGCACTGATGACCACGAAGAACGCGATGCTGACTATCTTCTGCTTGTAGGAAGCCACCCAGCGCGCCGGGTCGGGGCCCGGGGCGAGCCGGGCAAACTCCGCCTTCGCGGCTGCGTCGAGGTCCGGCAAGTTCCGCAAATGCTGGGCATGCCAGAATTGGAAGGCCCACCAGGCTGTCAGGCCGCAGGCGCAGACGATGATGGTCAATAGCGTCGTGCGCCGCACCTCGCCGCGGAACAAGTCCGCAATGCCCGGCTGACGGTCAAGCGACTGCGCCTTGGCGGCGTGCCACTCCTCAGGCTCGGGCACATGGCGCCGGATCCAGAAGACCAGCAGGGCGGGCAGGACGCCCACGAGGAAAACCCATTTGGGATGATAGTTCGGGTGCAACGCCGCGAGATACGTCGTCAAGCAGGCGAGCAGCACGCCAAGGTTCACCCCGGTTTGCAGCACGGCCGCCACCCACGGCCGCCACTTCTTGGGCCACGTCTCCGAGAGCAGTGACGAGCCAACGGCCCACTCGCCGCCGATGCCCAGTGCCGCAAGGAAGCGAAAGATCATCAGCTGCCACCAGTTCTGCGCAAAAAAGGAGAGCCCGGTAAACGCGGCGTAGGTCAGAATCGTCAAGGCCAGCGAGCGGCTGCGCCCAAGGATGTCACCGAGCCGCCCAAAAAAGGCGCCCCCCAATGCCCAGCCGATCAGGAACGAGCCCTGGATCCAGCCGCTCCGCTGCTTGACCAGATCATTGGCCACGTCAGCCGCATCCGGAATGAGCCCCTCCTTGTGCAGGAGGTAGGCGACGAAGGGAGTGGCCACGAGCCCATAGAGGTGCATGTCCAAGCCGTCGAACAACCAACCCAGCCATGCGGCGAGTCCGGACTTGCGCTGCTCGGGCGAGAGTTCCTTGAGCGTGCTGGCCTCGGGCTTGGCGGCTGGCTGCGGAACGTATTTCTCCGCCTGACCATCCGGCCCGGTCTTACGGATGAAAATGGTGCTCCGCATCGAGTCGTCCGGTGGCTTCATGGATTCTGGCGAGAGCCTAGGCGAACTGTGCCGGCCGGCACAAGACGACAGTTTCCGCCTTTCCCCTTGCCGCTCGCGCGCCGGCTCTCGCATCCTCGCGCGCGATGGCCGACCGACCGCTTGCCACCCTCAACAAACCTGACTCGGCGCTGGAAACGACCCTCCGGCCGTCGGTCTTCGCGGATTTCACCGGCCAGGCAAAGGTCAAGGAACGGCTCGAGATCTCCGTGCAGGCTGCGAAACAGCGCGGCGAGGCGCTCGACCACATTCTCCTCAGCGGACCGCCCGGCCTGGGCAAGACGACGATTGCGAACATCCTCGCCAAGGCCATGGGCTCCAATCTCAAGGCCACCAGCGGGCCAACGATTGAAAAAGCCGCCGATCTCGCGGGCCTGCTCACGAATCTGGAGGAGGGCGATGTGCTATTCATCGACGAAATCCACCGCCTGCAAAAGACCATCGAGGAGTATCTCTACCCGGCGATGGAGGACTTCAAGCTGGACATCATCATTGACCAGGGACCGAACGCCCGCAGCGTGCGATTGAACCTCCCGCGCTTCACGCTGATCGGCGCGACCACCCGCAGCGGCCTGCTCTCCGCACCGCTGCTCACGCGCTTCGGGATGCGCGAGCGGCTGGATTACTACGATGCCGCACAACTGCAAAAAATTGTCCTCCGGGCTGCGCGTTTGCTGAATGTGGAAATGGAGGAAGCCGGCGCGCTCGAAATCGCCCGGCGCAGCCGTGGCACCCCGCGCATCGCCGGCAACCTCCTGCGCCGCGTGCGCGATTATGCCCAAGTCCGCCATGACGGCCGGATCTCCGAAACCGTTGCCGACAAGGCGCTCGCGATGCTGGAGATTGACCAGAACGGCCTCGACGAGATGGACAAGCGCATCCTCGAGACGGTCATCGCGAAGTTCGGCGGCGGGCCGGTGGGAGTGAGTTCTCTCGCCGTGGCCGTGGGCGAGGAGCCGGACACCATCGAGGAAGTCTACGAGCCTTACCTCATCATGGAAGGCTATCTCCAGCGCACTGCCCAAGGCCGCGTGGCGACGGAGCTGAGCTTCAAGAAACTCGGACTGAAGCCGGCCGGCGGGAAGCAGGCGAACTTGCTTTAGCCACCAGAGGGCACAAAGAAGCTCAAGAGCATTTCTGTCTGCGCCTTTTGCAACTCTTCGTGGCAACCCCTCGGCGGCTCACTTCACGAGAAACTCCGTCTGGTGCTTCGCCATTTCCGCCTCCCACGCAGCAAGGCGGTGCTTGAGGTCATTCATCACCTGCGGGTGGTGACGATACAGATCACGGCGTTCACCGATGTCGTCCTTCAGATTGAACAGCATTTCGATGTTTCCATCTTGCAGGTATTTCCAGTCGCCGTGCCGGATGGCCTTCTGCTTCCGGGATGCGCGGTCAATGCGCCAGTAGAGCGTCCGCTCCTGCTCCGGTTGCGCGCCGGTGAGGATGGGCAGCAGGTTGTGGCCGTCGAAGTTCGGTGTCCCGGCTTTAGCCGGCAGCGGACCGCCTGAAGGCGGGACACCAAACGCTACGGCGGCGAAGGTCGCGCTCAGGTCCATCGTGATGCCGGGCTGGCTGGTCACTTTGCCCTTCGGCAACTGCGCCGGCCAGCGCATCACGCACGGGACGCGGATGCCGCCTTCCCAGAGCGTGCTCTTCTTGTGCGCAAGCGGTGTGTTGTCCGAGAGGCGTTCACCGCCGTTGTCGCTGCTGAGGACGAAGAGCGTGTTGTTAAGCACGCCCTGCTTTTCCAACTCCGCGAGCATCATGCCCACGCCCTCGTCCACCTTCTCCAGCATCGCGGCGTAGTCGCGGCGCGTGCCCTCATACATGCCCGCCTTGGACACGCTGGGTTTCGGCCGACCGGGCGGCTGGAAGGGGCAGTGGACCGCGAGGTGCGGCACGTAGAGGAAGAACGGCTCGCGCGCATGGGTGCGGATAAACTGCGTGGCCCGCTGGTTGATCAGGTCGGTGAGGTAGCCCTCCACTTTCACGGGCTTGAGGCCGTCGCGCAGTGCGTAGGTGCCGTCGTAATAGGCGTGGGTGTAGTAATCGCTGTGGCCGAGCAGCTCGCCGAAGTATTCGTCGAAGCCATGCTTGGTCGGGTTGAACTCATCGCGATAGCCGAGATGCCATTTGCCAAACGCGCCGGTCGCATAGCCGGCGGTCTTAAGCAGCTTGGGCAGCGTCGGGACGGTCGTGGGCAGGCCGAGCGAATGCATGTCCGGCTCCTTGACCCAGTCGTTGCCCTGGCGACGAAACGCTTCCGCGGTGAAGCCAAACGCCCACTCCAGCCCAACGCGTTGCTGCCAGCGTCCGGTGATGAACCCGCAGCGCGTCGGCGTGCAGACCGGGGCGTTCGCGTAAAAATCCGTGAAGCGGACGCCCTCGCGCGCAAGCCGGTCAATGTGCGGCGTGCGGATGTCCTTCGCACCGTAGCAGCCGAGGTCCGCGTAGCCCATGTCGTCTACGAGGACGAAGACGATGTTAGGGCGGGCAGGCGGTGCGGCAGAACTGAAGAAGGCGGACAGCAGGAGCGCTGCGAGCAAGAAGGCAAGGCGGAACTTCATGTCTGCGAGCCTAGGCGAGAATAACTTTCCGAGGGAAGTCCGGGTAGTGCATCAGTGTGGCAGAGGCGCACCTGCACCGGGCTTGAGGTCTGGGAGTTTGGGCTGCGGAGCAGGTGCCTTCTTCTTCTTTTCCTTGTTCGCGTGGCGGCCCGTCCCATCACCGGAGTCAGGAATGCCGCCGGCGGGGTTGAGCTTGGCGAGCACGGCAGTGAGGCGGGCGCGGGCAGCCTTGCTGGTCTCCGTGTCGGCAGATGACGGAACAAGCGTCTCGGTGAAGGGCGCGCCGCTCATGTCGTAGAGTTCGCCTTTCTCGTTCAGCTTCCAGCCGGCTTCGCGCACATACCACATGGCGGCAAGCTGATTGTAAATCCACTCGCGCTTGGTGCCCGATTGACCGAGGAGTTGCCGGGCTAAGCTGCGGCCGTCGAAGATGGTCTTCGCAGGCAGCCTGCCGCCGCTGAGTTCGGCAAAGGTGGGGAGCCAATCTGTGGAATCAATCAGGTCGGCGGAGACTTTTCCGGACGGAACTTTGCCGGGCCAGTTGGCGATGGTTGGCACGAGGCCGCCGCATTCGAGCATGGAACCTTTCATGCCGGAAAGGTTGCGTCCGCCGATCGTGGAACGCGCATTCTGGCCCTTGCCGGTGCCGTTGTCGCCCATGAAGATAATGAGCGTATTGTCGCGCAGCTTCAGCGCTTCGAGTTCGGCGACGAGTTTGCCGACGAGCTTGTCCATGTAGCGGATGTTGTCGCCGAAGAGGTCCTTGCTGTCGGGCGCGCTGTCGGGCGTGGGCTGGATGTCGCCATGGACGTGAACCATCGAGTAGTAAAGGAAGAATGGCTTGGTCTGGTTCGCGCGGAGGAAGGTCGCGACCCGGCTGTGCATGAGGTCCGGCATGTATTCCTTGGTGCCGAGTTTCAGTTCCTTGCCATTCACGCGATAGGCCTCGGGCCTGGCGTCCGGTTTGTTCCAGTAAACGCCGCTGCCTTTGAAGCGCAGGTAGTCATCGAAGCCGGCCGCGTCAGGGTCGCCGGGAAGCTGGCCCCACTTGCCGATGAACGAGGTGGCGTATCCGGCGGACTTGAACACACGGCCCAACTGGAGTTCCGAGTTGGGCATGACCATGCATGCATCCTGATTGGAGGAACCATTCCGGAAGGCGTAGCGCCCCGTCATGATGAGCGCCCGCGACGGTCCGCAGAGCGCTCCCGTGAACGACTGCGTGAACCGCGTGCCGGTGGTGGCCAGCTTGTCGATGTGTGGCGATTTGTAATTGTCCGAGCCGTAACAACTGAGATTCCCGATGCCGAGGTCGTCGGCGAGGATGAAGACGATATTCGGCCGCGCGGGCGAAGCCAGAAGCTGGGCGGACGCAAGACAGGCCAGCCCGAGTATCACAAAGATTCGCATCATAAGCGCTTACTTAGCCAACGGATTTTTGCCTCCGCCGGTGATGAATTCCTCGCGCGACAGCAGTCCGTCTTTGTCCGCGTCGAACTTGGTGAACCGCTCAGATGCAGCGGCCTGATCGAATTGCTTAGCGAGATATTCCTCGCGGGTGACTTTCGTTTTGCCGGGATAAAGGCGGTCGAACCGCGCGCCTCGGTCCTCATCGGCCGGGGGTGCAACAGACTTGCTGTTGGCCTTCAGTTTGCCGCTACGCTTGGGGGATGCTTTGCCATCCCCGCTCGCGGCTGAACCGACGGGCGGGAGGTGTTTCGCGAAGGACTCGATGAGCGCCTTGTGTGCAGGCAGGCTGGCGAGGTTGACGGTTTCCGCCGGGTCGCTAACTTCATCGTAAAGTTCGGTGGCGATAATCTTCGCGCCGTTGCGCTCCCGCCAGAAGGTGCAGCGCCAGCGTTCATCACGTATACTGTAGCCCATCGCCGGTCCCTCGGGCGTGCTGCGTGGATACTGGCTGACGGCGACTTTGAGTTTCGGCGCGCCGGGGTTTTGGAGAAGCGGCCTCAAGCTCTTACCATCGAGGCCGGCGGGAATCGCGAGGCCGCACACATCGGCAAGGGTGGGATAAACATCCACGAACTCGACGGGGGCGTTGCAGGTCTGGCCGGCCGGCTTCAGACCGGGCACGCTCAAAAGGAGAGGTGCGCGGGTGGCCAGCTCGAAGTTCGTGTGCTTGTGCCAGAGGCCGTGCTCACCGAGCTGCCAGCCGTGGTCACCCCAGAGGACGACCACCGTGCTGTCGGCGAGCCCCTCGCGGTCGAGCGCGTCGAGCAGGCGGCCAACCTGCGCGTCGGTGTAGCTGATGCAGGCGTAGTATCCGTGGCGGAGCTGCTTCGCGAAGTCGGCGGGAATCGGATTCTCCTTCGGCACGCCGGGATAGTTGTGCAACTCACTGTTGTTGTGGCCAGCGAATGCGGGGCTGTCCTTGGGCAGCCGGTCAAACGCCGGCACTGGCAGCGTGTCCGGGTTGTAGAGGTCCCAGTATTTCTTGGGCGCGACGAAAGGCAGATGTGGCTTGAGGAAACCGACGGCGAGGAAGAACGGCTCGCCCTTCTGCTTCAGGGCGTGCAGCCGCTTCACGGCCTCGGCAGCGGTCGCCCCATCAGGCAGTTCGTCGTCGGCCTTGGGGCTGACCTCAAACGCCGCGCCTTTCTTCGCGCTCTTGCCATTCTTCCGGTCCGGGCCTCCTTCCAAAGGCACGCTGAATTCCGAGGTGTTCACGGCGTGTTTGGTGACGATGCGCTTCGTCCAGTCCACCGGGTCGGTGTCCACGCTCTGGCCCTTGGGATACCAGTGCGGCTCGCTCCATGAGCGGCCGTCCTCGAAACCCACATGGTAAATCTTGCTCAGCGCCGCGCAGTGGTAGCCGTTGGCCTTGAAGTGCTGGGGTAGCGTGACCGTGTTCGGCAGCGCAACACGGAAGTGCGTCTCCAAGTCCCAAACCTTCGTCACATCCGGTCGCCGCCCCGTCAGCAGCGACGTGCGCGAGGGCGAGCAGACCGCCTGCTGGCAGTAGGCGCGGGCAAACACCGTCCCGCGTGCGGCGATGCGATCCATGTTCGGCGTTTTGGCTACGTGGCTCCCGTAGCAGCCCAGGTCTGGGCGCAAGTCATCCACGGAGATGAACAGCACGTTGGGCCTCGCGGGCGCGGCACCCGAGGTAACGGCGGCCAGCAGGACAAGAACGAGCGAGAGCAAGCGACACATGGCGAGACCGTAGATGACATGAGACGCCGAAAGGTGACAGTTGCCCCCGTTTGGCAGCCCGCTAGTCAAGCAGGCTTCGGTCCAAAGCGAGGGCCTCCAATCATGCGCTGTCACGCCCGGCCGCGCGGTTGCTGCCTCGGCGCCGGAGCGCAAGGATTACTGGAAATCCTTCGGGTCCAGCTTCTTAGCGGCGGCCTTACCTTCGGTGATTTTCCCCTGGCCTTCGCCGAGGAGGTCGAGCTCGTGGATGGACCAGAAATTGCCGGGTGAGCTGCCGGTCTGCGTAATGCGGAGGAATTTCGCCTTGGCCGCCGGGAACTTGATTTCCGTCAGCGCGGATTTGCCCTCGGCCTTCGCCACGGGCTGGCCCCAATTCTGGCCATCAGCCGAAAGCTCCAGCGTGTAGCCGCGCGGGTAATCGTTGTTCGAGCCGCTGGCGTCGAGTCGCACGCCGGTCAGGGTGGTCTCGGCGGGCAGCTCGATTTGCACCCACATGCCGGGCGTTTGTATTTTGCGCGTGTCGTAGCGCGTGCTGGCGGTGCCGTCCACGGCGTTGGCAAGCGACTCGGGGTTGTGGCTGGCGGTGAGCTTCCAAGCTTTGCGGTTCATCAGCGGCGGGTTGGGCAACGCGGCGAGCAGTTCCTCGACGGTCCATGGCTGCGTGCGGACTTTCGACGCGGCGCGCAAGGCGGCGACTTCCTTCACGCTGACCATGCCGGCTTTGTTGCCGAAGCTGTTGCGGACGTAGCTCGCGACGGCGGCAATCCATGCGTCGTCGTTGCTTTCCATCGGCACCATCAGCGCCTCGTAGGTCTTGCCGTTGATGGGTCCGGTGAGGCCCTTGAGCAGGATGTGGATGAGCGCCTCGCGCTGGCCCGCGACGCGGGGCGAACCGGCGAGCGACGGCGCAAGCGTGGTGCCGGGCTTCGCGCCCTCGACCTGCATCCCGCGTCCGTCGAAGCCGTGGCAGGCGAAGCACAGCTCTTGGAAAATCGCCTCGCCCTTGGTGAGCAGCGCCTTGTCCGCGCCGCTGAACTCACGCGGCCAGCTCGTGGGCGGAGCGAGGAGCGACTTGCCGAGCGAGGCGACGACGGCGGGCGCGTTGGTGGCGAGCACGGCACTGGTGAAGGTTTGCTTCGCGTTGGGCAGGTTGAGGGCGCGGGTAGTCAGCAACGCCTGCCACGCGAGGTCGGCGTCCGCACTTTTCGCGAGCGCGGCGTAGTCGGCCTCGAAGGACTTTTCGCCGCCCTTGTAGAGCGTTTCGCTCGCGCGCAGAGCGGCGATGCGGACTTGCGGGTGGGCGTCCTTCAACTTCTCGCGGGCGAGCGCGGCGTCGAGCGCACCGAGGCCATCGAGGGTCCAGAGCGCGTGCATCCGGGCAAGCGGGTTTGCGTGCGAGCGGGCCATGCTTTGCAGGGCGGGCGCGACGGATTTGTCCGCGCGGACGATGAGCGTGCGCTGCGCGGTGTCGCGCCACCAACCGTTCGGGTGCGCGAGGTGCGCGACGAGGTCGGCGGATTTCTCGGCGTCCATCTTGGGCTGCGGGCCGGGCTTCAAGCCGTCGTGGACGAGCCGCCAGATGCGGCCGCGGCCGATGTTTTTGTCGAGGCCGTATTGCTGGATGACCTTGCGGAGGTAGCTGCCTTCGCGCGTCCAGTTGCCCTCTTGGATGATGCCGCGATACATGTCCACGAGATACAGCGTGCCGTCGGGCGCGGTGTTCATGTTCACCACGCGGAAGTTCGGGTCCGTGCTGCGGATGAACTCGCCCTTCACGGACTCGTAGGGGTTGCTCAGGCGCGTGACGCCGTTGGTCACGGCGACTTTCGTGCGGCGAATCAGGCGGCCCACCGGCTCGGAGAAGAGCAGGTCGCCGCGCAAGTCAGCGGGCAGGCGGTCGCCGCGGAACACCTCCGCGCCGCAGGTGGCGGTGAAGTGGTTGAGCGTCTTCTCGTCGGGGCGGAAGCGGTTCGGGCCGCCCTGCACGTCGGGGATGGGGACGATGGGCCAGACCACTGCGTAATCGCCGACGAACTGCTCCTTGTGGTTCAGCGCGGCGTAGTAAATGTGGGTTTGGAAATTGATGGGCCCGCGCTCGCCGCCGGCGTTCACATACCAAGGCTTGCCCCAGTCGTCCTGCGTGAGCCCCCACTGGCCGCCGTTGCCGGGCGTGGATTCCTTGAGCGGCTCCTTGTCGTAACCCTGCCAGCGCAGGCGCCACGCGTTGTAGGTCATGTAGAGCCAGTTATCAGTGGCCCAGATGAGGCCGGACTGCTGGTGCTCCATGTTGCCGCCGCGCGGGCCGCCGGCATACCAGAGCTTCTTCTCGTCGGCCACTCCGTCCCCGTCCTTGTCGCGCCAGAGGAAAATGTCCTGCGTGTCGGTCTCGTTAATGAGCAGCTCGCCGGGACCCAGCGGAAGAATCATGCGCGGGAGCTTGAGGTTGGCGGCGAAGACGGTGTGCTTGTCGAACTTGCCGTCGCCCTTGCTCGACCAGTGGAGCGAGACGCAGCTCCGGTTGGTCAGCTCGTCTGTGCCGTTGATGTCCTGCATGTAAGTGCGCATCTCGGCGACGAACATGCGGCCATTGCCATCGAAGACCGCAACGACCGGTTCCTTGATGTGCGGCTCGGCGAGGACCAATTCAAGTTTGTAGCCGGGCGGAAGCTGGAACTTCTTGAGCTGTTCCTCGGGCGAGAGCGCGGGCACGTCAGGCTGCTTGGGGAAATCCTCGGGCTTGTTCTGCGCGAGGGCGGAGACGGCGCAGGCGAGGAGGAGAGCGGACAGGCGGAAGCGATTCATAATGCGGATAGAGCGGACGCCGGAAGGGGGTTCGTATTCGCGACCAAGCCGGGTTTAGAACTTCACCTGCTCCAGATACTTCAAAGTCTGCGGCACCTGCTCGACAACGGTCGGGGATTCGTCCTCGATGAAGTAATACTTCACTCCGCTTTCCTGCGCAGCTTTGAGGATGGCGGGCCAGTTCATCTGGCCGGTGCCCAGCGGCACGTCGTTGGTAACGTCGGTTTTGCCGGAGAGGTCGCCGATTTTCACGCCTTTCTTGAGGTCTTTCAAGTGCATCAGCTCCCAGCGGCCCGGATACTTCTTGAGCCAGTGCACCGGGTCCTGGCCGGGGAAGACGACCCACAGCACGTCCATCTGGAAGCTCACATGCTTCGGGTTGGTCTCCTTGATGAGCAGGTCCATGAGCGTGCCGTCGCCGTGCGGATGAAACTCAAAGCCATGCGCATGGTAGAAAACCTTGATGCCGTGTTGGGCGCCGATTTCGCCGGCCTTGTTGAAGGTGGCGATGGCATCGCGCGCGGCGGCCTCATCGAACGGTGCCTTGTGGTTGATCCAAGCGCAGCCAGCGTATTGCAGGCCAATGGCCTTGGCCTCCGCGATGACCTTCTCGGGCTCGGTTTTCCACCGGTCATAGGGGAAGTGGCCGCTGATGGGTTTCAGGCCGTGCAGCTCCAGCAGGGCCTTGAACTTCGCCGGCGGGAGGGTGTAGGTGCCGGCAGTCTCGACGAGGGTGAGGCCAAAGTCCTTGGCCTGCTTCAGCGCTTTGGGCGGGTTCTGCGTGGCAATGCCGCGCAGGCTGTAAAGCTGGAGGCCGACGGGACCCTTGAAGCTCGCACCTGTGCCGGAGTCAGCGGCATGGGCATTGGAGACGAGTAGCCATGTAAGGGCAAGGAGGCCGAAGGAGCAGTTCATTCGCCTGCTATAGCCACAAAAACCGGGCTGGGAAAGTGTGTTCTCTGCCGCCCGATTCAAACGCCTATCAGCGGCAGCGAATTGCTCGCGGGGAGCACCATCTGCTCCGTGTCCTCCAGGGGCGGCACGTCGAGGTCGGCCCGGTTGAGAACGCGCGTATCGTCGTCCACCGACCGCTGAAAGGTCTGCATGAAACGGCGCAGACTCTCGGTGTTCGGCCCCACGCGGTTGATGAACAGGTAGCGCTCCACGTCGTTCATCATGGCTTCCGCGCTGGCATACCGCTGCTCGGGGTCACGCTCGAGCGCCCGACGGAGGATGTCATGCAGCTCGGAGTCGATCCGGCCGTCGAGGGTCGCAAAGTTCGGCAGCGGCGCCTCGGTGATGCGATGCCGCGTGTCGTCGAGGCTTTCACCGGCAAACGGATTCTGGTTGAGCAGCAGTGTTGCCAGCGCCACCCCCGCGGTGAAAACGTCGGAGCGCAGGTCCAGCGGCTTGCCGGTGATCTGCTCGGGACTCATGAAGTCGGGCCGGCCGACGATGACATCGGGGCTTTCTTTGGGCAGGAAGCCACGGGCCCGGGCGATGCCAAAGTCGGTCAGCTTCACGTCCCCCTCGAAGCTGACAAGTATGTTCCGCAGGTGCGCGTCCCGGTGCACCAAGCCCAGCGGCTTGCCATCGTCACCGGTCAGCCGGTGCGCATAGGACAGACCCCGGAGGATGCGGTGGACGATGTAAACTGCGAAGTCGCGCGGCAACCGCGCCCCCTGCGAGGCCAGCCGGGCGAGCAGTTCCTGGCAGTTCAGGCCGTGAACAAACTCCATCACGATGAAGATGTGGTTGGAGGTGCGCCCGAGGTTGTAGACTTGAGCGATGTTCGGGTGGACAAGCCGCGCCACGAGCCGGGCCTCCCCGATGAACGCCTTCACCACCTCGGACTGCCCGGAGGTGGATGGCTCGATGAGCTTGAGGGCAACCTTCTTGGAAAAGCCATACGCGCCGATCTGCTCGGCTTCATACACGACGCCCATGCCGCCCTTGGCGACAAGCCTGCCCAGGCGGAAGCGCGCCGAAGCCTTGAGCTCCTCGCCGTCATCCACCAAGCCGCGAATCAAATCAACAAAACTGGCCATGTCTCAAAAAAAGCCGGGACGGGGCACGCGAACGGGGAATTTGGTCAATACCGGTCGCATCCTTGACGCCACGACGGTCGAACCCTGCACCAGACCGCAGTCGCGCACAAGCCCACGATGGCACCCCGCAATTATCTCGCCTGACCGCGTCGCCGAAGGGAACTCAGGCCGGTTTGGCATCGAGCGTCGTCCCACCCAATGCGGCGGCGGTCTCGTGAAAATGACCGAAATGCCGGTATTTGCCGTAGCGCTGGCGCAAACGCTCGCCGGTGGCCAGCCCATCAAGCTGGGCCAGGTGCTTGAGCAGGTGCGCTTGGACGGTGGCGGCCGTGGTGGCGAGGTCATTGTGCGCGCCACCCAACGGCTCGGGGATGACTTCGTCCACCAAACCCAGTTCCAGCAGGCTCTTGGAGGTTATCTTGAGCGCCTCCGCGGCCTTGGCGGCAGCAGCGCGATCCTTCCACAGGATCGCGGCACACCCTTCCGGGCTGATGACAGAGTAATAGGCATTTTCCAGGATCAGCACGCGGTCCGCCACCCCGATGCCCAATGCACCGCCGGAGCCGCCCTCGCCGATGACGACAGCCATGATGGGAACCTCCAGCAGGGTCATCTCGCGCAGGTTCACGGCGATGGCCTCGGCGATGTGCCGCTCTTCCGCGCCGATGCCGGGATAAGCACCTGCGGTGTCGATCAACGTGACGATGGGCAGACCGAACTTGTCGGCCATGCGCATGAGGCGGAGCGCCTTGCGGTAGCCCTCCGGATGCGCGGAGCCGAAGTTGCGGAGGATGTTTTCCTTGGTGTCGCGGCCTTTCTGGGTGCCGATGACCATGACCGGCCGACCGGCGAGCTTGGCAAAACCGCCGACGATCGCGCGGTCATCCGAGTAAAGCCGGTCGCCGTGAAGTTCGGTGAAGTCGGTGAAGACGGTGCGGAAGTAGTCGAGCGTGTAAGGGCGCTTGGGATGGCGGGCGAGCATGACGCGCTGCCAGGCCGTGAGGTTCGAGTAAATCTGGCGGCGGGTTTCCTCGAGCTTGCGTTCGATGGACTGGGCTTCCTCCTCGAAGCTCACGCCCATGGCATGTTTCTCCGGATGCTTTCTCAGCTCGTCCAGTTTCCGCTGCAACTCGAAAATAGGCTTCTCGAACTCGAGCTGATGTTTCATGCACCGGTAAGTTTAGGGAGCGGCAGAAAACGAGGCAACGCGAATCCCCGCCGCCGGGTTACTGGGCCGCAACGTGACTGGCCGCAGGGATGCGATAGCGCTCCAGAATGCGCTTGGTCGCCGCGTCCATTTCCTTGGCGTCGAGGACGATGCGCCGAAGATTGTCGCCCCGCAGGAATTCGATGACATGGAATCCATCCTGCGGCTGGCGCATGGCCTCCTGCACATCGGCCACGCGGCTGATTTTCCGGCCATTGACGGTGTCCACCACCAGCAACCGCGCATCCTGATAGCCAAGCACATACGGGTCGGGCAGCACGCTGGTAAGGGCGACGAGCGCGCTGCGCTCCGCCGAGGGAAGTTCGCCGGCAAAGTGCACCAGCCGGAAGGGGGCGCGGCGTTTCCAGTCATCGCCGAAGCCACGCAGCAGCGGGATGTTCAATGGCTGAAAGACGAGGCCGCCGGCGATCAGGTATTCGGGTGCCTGGTCGAAGGTCTGCTCCGCCAGCAGTTTCACGGAGTAGTCCAGTTTGGGCAGCTTGTAGTCCAAGGTCAGCTGCGCGCCATCGCGCCAGACTCTCATCTTCACCACATCACCGGCAAACTTCCGGCGCGAGCCGAGGTTTTCGACGATGAGTTGGCCGTAATCCGGGTCTTTGTAATACCCTTGGTTGTCCACATCAAAACCGTCCACGGAGAGGATGAGGTCGCGCGGCTTGAGGTTCTGCTCGAGCTTGGGCACGGCGGGCACATCGATCACCAGCGCGCCGCGCGGTTCGCCGGGCAGTTTCAGAAACTTGAAAGTTGAGGGATTCTCCACCGGCGTCCATGTGAACGGGAAATAGCCAAGGCCGGGATATTTGCCGGCCTTTCGCGCGGTAAGTATCGGCTCGATGAAGGACGCGGGAAGAAACCGGGCGTTGTTGCCGGACTGCCCCGAGGCGATGCCGGCGATTTTGCCGCCGGCTACCAGCGGCTCAGCCCAGCCCACGCCCTGCATCTCGGTGCTGCACTCAAGCTGGAGATGCTGGATGAACGAGAGCCGCGCATCCTCGACGATGAACTGGTTGAACTCCGCCTTTCGGACCTCCAGGTTGCCATTGCGCCACCGGACAATTTGCAGGCCATCTTTGGGTGGCTTGCCGGTGACAAAGGCGGCGGGCTTCAGGCCGGCCCACAATGTCGCATCTGACGCGGTGAGCACGGCGAGGTTGGCATGGTAGTCGATCCAGGTGACCTCGGCATTCCACCACTTGCCCCGCCCGCCCTTTTGCACGCGGATGAGGGTGCGGTCGGAAAGCTCTTCGGCGGTGGTGAGGATTTCGCGCGGGCCGATCACGAGGCCGTTTTTCTGGACAGCCCGTGCGCGGGGCGACCACGGCTGGAAGACATCGTAGCCCTTGCGGGTGACCTCCAGAAAGACCAGCGAGTTTTCCCATTCAGCGGCAGGGGCGGAAGGGAGCAAGGCGGCGGACGCCAGCAGACACAGGATAAGGAGCGGAAGGTGCATGGGGAAGTGAATGGGAGGTGGTTGGGCGCGGCCGGGGAGCGGAATCACAAACGCCGGTCGCGCTGGATGCCGTAGGTCTTGAGGATCTCCGCATTCGCCTTGTCGGCCTCGGACCGTTCCAGGCACTCGAAGGTGTTTTTGGGCAGGAATTCCACTACATGCTGGCCGTTGGATGGATTTTCAAAGGCTCGGATCACATCCTCGAGCCGCTCAATGCGGATGCCGTTGATCTTGTCCACCATCGCCCGCCCCCGGATGCGGAAGTTGGCGTTGATGCTGTCCGCTAGAACCGTCGAAAGCACGATCGGTTCCGCCCGTAACGTCTTGGGCGACTCATGCCGGCGGTAGAACAGCTCGTAAGTCAGCTCCGCCCCGGCGGTATCGGACCAGCTGCGGCCGAAGGTCTTCAAGTAATCAAGGCTCAAGGGCGTGAACACCAGCCCGGCATAAACGAAGTATCGCGGGGGCAGGTCGTATTGGTTGCCGAGCACCTTGTCGTTGGCGCTCACCTCGACCGGCAGGGCCACGCTCTGCTCCGTTCCGTCACGCCAGATCTTCACCGGGACTTTGTGGCCGTGCTGAGCCTCCTGGACCGCCATCGCCAACGCCATGCGATTGCCCTCATACACGATGGAGCCGTCGCTACCGACCGGATACCGCCCCACCTGCAAGATCACGTCATCCGGCCGCAGCACCTGCTCGGCGGGCGTGCCGGGAATGATTGAGTCCACGCGCACACCACGGTCATCGTCGGGCAGCTTGAGCTTGCGGCGGTAGGCGGCGTTTTGCAGCGGCGCGGTGCGGATGCCGGCGCTGGGGAAGCCGTCGTATTTCCCATCCTGAATGTCGTCCAGGAAATGCTGAATGACCGGGGGCGGAATGAAAAAGCCCGCGTTTTCCAGCCCGGGCATTCCTTGGAAAGCGACGCCAATGACCTTGTCGTCCTGAATCACCGGGCCGCCCGAGTTGCCGGGGTTGATGGCCGCGTCCGTCTGCACGCCGAGCAGCGAGCGGTTGCCAATATGCGCGTAGGTCTGCAGCTCAATGCGCGATACAACCCCGCGCGTGTAGGAAATCTGCTCACCGCCCGCCGGGTAGCCATACGTGACCACGGTGGAACGGACCTTCGGCAGCGTGCCAAACTCCAGCGGCTCGACGCCGTTGTAGAACTGCGAATCCTCCACTTCCAACAACGCCAGATCGCAGTCGTGACCAACGAACACGACCCGCGCCAGGTAGGGGCGTGGATCCTGGTAGCGCTTCACCATCAGCTGCCGCGCCCAGCTCACGACGTGGGCGTTGGTCATGATGCGGCGGCCCTTGATGACAAAGCCCGTGCCGCTGCTGCGGCGCAGCGGACCGAACTTCCACGGCTCGTCCCAGTCCGCCTCCTGGCTGAAGGTAAAAATCTGGACGACTGCCCTCTCCGGATCCGCCGCAAACGCAGGAAGAGCCAGGATCGCGAACGTGGCGAGCAGGGAGCAAAATGACTTCATGGGCAGAAAGAAAGTGGCGGGGTAAGGGGTAAGGGTCAAGCACGTGATTGGCGGGCAACAAGCACCGGACGCCATCAATTCCCAAGCCGCAACGGCCCAGGCATTCCCTACCACCCCTGCTTGCCGATGACCTGATGCAACGCATCCAGCAGCCAACCGGGCACACAACCCAGCAAGACGATGGTCACCGCCAGCACCACGGTGACGGCATGGGCCAGGAACGGGACGGCGAGCGGACGAGCTTCAGGATCAGGCTCCACAACGAAGGCCTGCTTCAACACCTGCAGATAGTAGTAGAGTGAAACGCAGCTCATCGCGATTCCGAGCACGATCAACCAGAGGAACGGCAGACTTTTCGCCTCATTCGTCATGGCGGCGGCGAAGAGGTAAAACTTGCCGAAGAATCCGGCCAGCGGCGGGATGCCTGCCAGCGAAAGCAGGAAGACCATGAGGCACACGGCCAGAACCGGTGCACGGCGCGCGAGACCGGCGAAGTCCTCAAGCGAGTCGCCCCCCACCTCGGCCTCCACCACCCCCAACACGCCAAACGCACCGACAGTCGTGATGGCATAGGTGGTCACGTAGAAGAGCACCGATGCGAAGGCCTCGCCACCCAACGCGAGGAATCCCACCAGCATGTAACCCGCGTGCGCAATGGCCGAATAAGCGAGCAAGCGGCGAACGCTGGTCTGCCGGATGGCCGCCAAGTTTCCCAACACCATTGAGGCGGCGGCCAACACGGAGAGCAACGGCATCCAGCCGCCGGCAGCGGCATTCGCGCCACCCCAGCCCAGCTGGCTGAAGCCCAGCAGAAGGACCTTCGCGAAGACGAAGAAACTCGCGACCTTCGAGCCACTGGCGATGAACGCCGCGCACGGCAGCGGCGCGCCTTGATACGCATCCGGCGACCACAGGTGGAACGGCACGGCCGCAACCTTGAAGCCGAAGCCGATGATGACCATGACCAACGCCACGCTCGCCAGCGGGTCCGGTCCGAGGGCGAAGATCTTGTAAGCCATGCGCGGGACATGCGTGGTCCCCGTGAGCCCGTAGAGCAGGCTGAAGCCAAACAGCAGGAAGGCCGCGCTCATGCCCCCGAAGAGGAAGTATTTGAGGGCCGCCTCCGCGGAGGCGCGGTTCGCCTTGTCGAACGCCACCATGATGTAGAGCGAAAGGCTGACCAGCTCCAACGCCACGAAAATCAACAGCAGGTCCTCGGTGCTTGCCAGCACCATCATGCCGGCAGTGGCCAGCAGCAGCAGCGCAAAATACTCCCCGCAGTGCCGCGTAAACTTGGCGTCCACCGACAGGATCGCCGTCAGCACGGTGAGCAGGAGGAGGACCGTCTTGACGAGTTCGTTGAGCGGGTCGACGACGAACATGCCCCCGTGCCAGTTGCCAACGGTTGAGTTTACAAGCATCCAAACCGCCGCACCGCCGCAGCCGACGGTGGTCAACCCGGCGGCGACGCTCATCCGGTAACTGCGCGGCGTGTCCTGGGATCCGAGCAGGTCAACCGCCAGCACCAGCAGGGCGGTCAGCACCACGATGACTTCGGGTGCCAGGGCCGTTAAAAGGGCGAGATAGTCGGAGGTATTCACAGGCCCGCCACCTTTCTCAGCCCCTCGAACAGGGGTGATTTGAAGCTCGGCACAATCAGGTCCAGCAGCAGGCGCGGGTGGAGGCCGATCAGCACCGTGCAGAAGATGAGCAACGCCGCGCCCAGTCGCTCCGGGATGGAAATGGGTTCCAACTCGTGCTCAGCCTGGTCGTGGGCGGCGTGGATTTCACCCGGCGTCCGGTCGGGGAAGAACACTTTCGCCGTGGTCTTCAACGTGTATACCACCCCGACGACGATGCCGATGCCCGCGAGGATGGCGAGCTTCGGGAAGGCATGCCATGCACCGATAAGGACCTGCAGTTCCGCCGCAAAGCCACTGAAGCCAGGCATGCCCATTGAGGCAAAGCCAGCGATCACAAAGGTCACGGCAGCGAAGGGCAGCGCCCTGAGCAGGCCCATGCCTTCGAGTTTGTCCAATTCCCGGGTATGTGCGCGGTCGTAAACCATCCGGCCCACGACGCCGAACAGCAGGCCGGCAATGATGCCGTGGGAGAACATCTGCAGCACGGCGCCGCTCCAGCCGATTTCGTTGAGCGTGACGAGGCCGAGCAGCACGAAGCCCATGTGGCTCACGCTCGAATAGCCGATGACGAACTTGAAGTCCTTCTGCACCAGCGCGACCAGCGCGCCATAGACAATGCCCGTGACCGCCAGCGCGGCGAGTTCGTGCTGCCACATTTTGAGGCCCTCGGGGAAGAGCGTCATCGCCACGCGCAGGCAGCCATAGGCACCCAGCTTCATCACCACGCCGGCCAGCAGCATCGATGCGGCCGTCGGCGCGGCTGAGTGGCCGGTCGGTGCCCAGGTGTGGAACGGCCACATGCCGGCGAGAATGGCGAAGCCGACGAAGACCAGCGGGAAGGCCCAGCGCTGGAAGTCGGCCGTAAATTTGTGGTGCGCCAGAGCCGCAAGGTCGAAAGTGCCTGCCCCCGAAACCGCGTAGGCCGCCAGCATCCCAATGAGCACCATGCCGCTGCCAATGAACGAGTAGAGCGCCAGCTTCATCGCCGCGTAATCGCGCCGGGTCGAGCCCCAGATGGCGATGAGGAAGTATTTCGGGACGATGGCGATTTCGTAGAACACGAAGAGCAGGAAGAGGTCGAGGCTCAGGAACACGCCATAGACGCCACCAATGAGCGCGAAAAAGTAGGCGAAGAACTCGTTGGTGCGATGCTCGACGTTCCACGAGAAGAGCACGCCCGCCACCGCCGCCAGGCCCGTGAGCACCACGAGCGTCACGCTGATGCCATCCGCCGCCAGCGAGTAGTCAATGCCCAGCGCGGGAATCCACCGGACGTTCGTAATGACTTCGAGGCCACTCTCCGGTTTGAACTGCACCGCGCCGATGAGCGCACAAACCAGCCCGGCCAGCGCCGTGCCGAACGCCACCGCCCGCGTCGCGCGCGGGTTCTCGCGGGGCGTCAGCAGGCACGCAAGCGCGCCGGCGAAGGAGAGGTAAATGGTCCAGGCGAGCATGGCTCAGAAGGGCATCTGCCGCACCCAGTGCGCGACGGTCGGGTTGATGATGGCGATGACGAACTGCGGCCACACGCCGAGCACGAACATCAGCAGCGTCGCGGGAAAGACGACCGCGCCTTCGTTGTAGGTCAGGTCAGCGAAGCCGGCCCACTTCTCGTTGAGCGGCCCGCACCAGACCTTTTGGATGACCGTCAGGATGAAGATGGCAGTGACGAGCAGACCCGGCAGCGCCAGCACCGCCGCCCACGGCACGAGCGGGAAGACGCCCTTGAAGATGAGGAACTCGCCGATGAAGCCGTTCAAGCCCGGCAAGCCCAGCGACGAGAACAGCGCGATGCCCATCAGCCCACAGAAGAACGGAGCGACCTTCCGCAACCCGCCGAAATCATCGAGGCCGCGCGCGCCATTGCTGCGGTCTTCGAGGAAGGCGACGAAGCAGAAGAGGAGGCTCGCGGTGATGCCGTGGTTAAACATCTGGAGCACCACGCCATTGAGCGCCGCCGTGCGGTCGAGCGCCGTGCCGGTCGCGCTCGCGGCCGCGAACACGCCGAGCAGGCAGTAGCCCAGGTGGTTGATGGACGAGTAGGCGAGGATGCGCTTGAGGTCGCGCTGGGCGAGCGCGGCGAAGGTGGAGAGGACGATGGTCGCCACCGCCAGCCAAAGCAGCGGCGTGAGCACGGATTGCATCGGCTCGGGGAAGATGGGCAGCAGCAGCCGCACGAAGCCATACACACCGAGCTTGGACATCACACCGGTCAGCGCCATGGAGACCGGCGACGGCGCTTCCGAGTAGGTCAGGGGCAGCCAAGTATGGAACGGCCAGAGCGGCACTTTCACCGCGAAGCCGAGCAGCGCGCCGATGAAGAGGACGAGGTAGGCCTTCCCCGCGCCCCAGCCGAGCCAGGCGAACTTCGCTTCAACCGCGGGGCCAAGCGCCTTGGTCCGGGCCAGCTCGGCGAGCTTGGTGAAATCAAAGGTGCCCGTCGCGAGGAACAGGCCCACGAATGCCAGCAGCAGCGCGATGCTGCCGACCATGGTGTAAACGAAGAACTGGAGTGCCGCGTCCGAGCGCTGCGGGCCGCCCCAGAGCTTGATGAGGAAGAACGCGGGGATGAGGCTGAGTTCCCAGAACAGGAACCAGTGGAAGAAGTTCAGCGCGGTGAACGCGCCGAAGAGCCCGCCTTGCAGGAAAAGGAACAGGCCGCAGTAGAGCGGGACGTTTTCCTCGACCTTTTCGGAGGCCAGCACGGCCATCGGGATGACGAGCGCGGCGAGCATCAGCATGACGAGCCCGAGCCCATCAAGGCCGACGTGATATTCAATGCCGAGGGTGGGAATCCAAGTGTGCCGCTCGACGAACTGCATCGCGCCGTCCGCCGGGTTGGTGTTCGCCCACAACGCGGCGACGACCGCGAGGGCGAGGATGTTGACCGCCAGCGTGACGCCGCGTGCGAGCTGGCGACGCTCGCGGCCGACGCCAAAAACGAGTGCAGCCCCCACCAGCGGCAGGAAGGTCAAAATCGAGATGAGCGGGAGACCGTTCACTTGTTGCACCCCACGGCGAGAATGAAGACGAACAGCACGAGCGCGAGGCCGATGCTGCGCAGGTATTGGTGGATCTGACCGCTTTGCAGTTCCGACGCCGCTTCCGCGCCGCGCCGAACCTCAGTGCAGCCGGCATCGAACAGCTTGTTGACCACGAACTCATCGAAGAGCTTCGCGACGTGCGCGCAGCCGGTCGTAGCCCAGCCAACGATGGACACCAGCAGGTCGAGCACCCGGCGGTCGAGGTCGTGGCACAACACGCCGAGGCGGGCGTTCCACTTCACGAAGGTCGCGGCATACAATTCATCCACAAAGAATTTGCCCCGTGACCAGCTGAACTGCTCGGGGAACTGCTGCTCCAGCGGGTCCGTCTCGTCGGGCTTCTCGGCGGGCAGCAGGCCGTAGAACCACCAGCCCAGCCCGATGCCTGCCGCGACGACCACGGCCGAAACGAGCAGCAACGTCAGCGTGCCAGCGTTGAACAAATGGCCCGGGTCCAAATGGGCAGCCTCGCCGTTCAGGTAATGCGGCAGCCACGGCCAGAGCGGCGTGCTGACCAGCGTGAGCAGCACGGTGCAGGCGGCGAGGATTTGCAGCGGGAGCGTCATCACTGCCGGGCTTTCGTGCGGGTCGTGCGCGTGGGCATCGCCGTGCGAATGCGAATGGCCGTGGTCATCGTGCGCCGCCTCGTGTCCGCCGCGATACTTGCCGGCGAAGACAAAGCACATTTGGCGGGTCATGTAGAAGGCCGTGAGAAACGCGCCGCCGAGACCGAGGAAGAACGGGAGTTTGCTCGGCTGATAGAGCCATGCGGCGTGGAGGATTTCATCCTTGGACCAGAACCCGCAGAAGACCAGCGGCACGCCGGACAGCGCCATCATGCCGATGGCGTAGGTGGCGAAGGTCACGGGCATGAATTTCTTGATGCCGCCCATGCGCCGGATGTCCTGCTCCTCGTGGCAGCCATGGATGATGGAACCAGAGCCGAGGAAGAGCAGCGCTTTGAAGAATGCGTGCGTGAGCAGATGGAACATGCCGACGCCCACGCCGCCGATGCCCAGGCCCATGAACATGTAGCCAAGCTGCGAGACCGTGGAGTAGGCGAGGATGCGCTTGATGTCCGTCTGCGCCACCGCGACGAGCGCGGCGAAGACAGCGGTCACCGCACCAATCCACGTCACCGCCGTCAGCGGAATGGGTTCGGACGCGCCGGCCTGTTGTAACGACATCAGGGGATAAACGCGCGCCACGAGGAAGACGCCCGCCGCCACCATCGTCGCCGCGTGGATGAGCGCGCTGACGGGCGTGGGACCTTCCATCGCGTCCGGCAACCAAACGTGCAGCGGGAGCTGGCCGGACTTGCCGACCGCGCCGGCAAAGAGGAGCAGGCCAATCGCCGAACTGGCCGCGAGTCCGCCGATGGTCGAGTGCGCGACCATCTTGGCCAGCGCATCCTGTTCGAGGCAGCCACGGCCGGCATCGTAGAAGAGCAACGTGCCCGTCTCGGAATAGAGCCACACGATGCCGAGGAAGAAGAACACATCGCCGATGCGCGTGGTGATGAAGGCCTTTTTAGCCGCCGCCGCCGCACTGGGCTTGTGAAACCAGAAGCCGATGAGGAGATAGCTTGCGAGGCCCACCAGCTCCCAGCACATGAAGAGGAGCAGCAGGTTGTTCGCGATGATGAGGCCAAGCATCGCGGCGGCGAAGAGCGACAGGAAGCAGAAGAACCGGGTGAAGTTCTCGTCGTGGCTCATGTAGCCGACGCTGAAGATGAAGATGAGCGAGCCGACGAAGGTAATCATCACCACCATCGCCGCCGTGAGCGGGTCGAGCACCCAGCCGAGGCGGACCACGGTGTCGCCGAGGGCGAACCAATCGAAGTTGTGAACCTGTCGTGCCGCCGCTCCGTGCTTGCCGAGCGTCTCGATGAAACCGGCAACCGCCACAAGGAACGAGGCCCCCATCGCCCCGATGGCCAGCCCCGCCGCGAGCGAGCGGTTGGGCCGCTTCAGCAACGCGCTGATGCCCGCCGCCAGCAGCGGCAGCACGGGGATGAGCCAGAGGTTCTTGAGAATCCAGCTCATCCCTTCATCTCCTCGACCTTGTCCACGTTGGCTGTCTTGAAGTGGCGGTAAATCGTGATGATGAGCGCGAGGCCGACGGCGGCTTCGGCGGCGGCGATGGCGATGGAGAACAGCGCGAAGGTCAGGCCGGTCATCGTCTCCGGGTTCTCGCTGAAGCGCCAGAAGGCGATGAAGTTCAGGTTTGCCGCGTTGAGCATGAGCTCAATGCCGATGAGCACCATGATGGCGTTGCGCCGCGTGAGCGCCCCGGCGAGCCCGATGCAGAAGAGCAGCGCGGAGACGAGGAGGTAGCCGGAGAGCGGGGTCATCGCTGGCCCTCCTTGTCCTTCATGGCGATGATGACCGCGCCGAGCATGGCGGCGGTGAGCAGCAGGGCCATGACTTCCAGCGGGAGGACGTAATCGGTCATCAGCTTCTGGCCGAGGGTTTTCACGGAGACTTCCGGGGCGGGTGCGGCGACACGCTTGCCCACGGGGCTGGACACGACAGCCAGCGCCATCGTCAGGAACGCAGCCACTGCCACCGCGATGCCGACCCACGGGGTGACTGTCGCCGGCTCGTCCTTGGGGTCGGTGCTGCGCGTGAGCAGGATGGCGAACACGATAAGAATCGAGACCGCGCCGACGTAAACCAGGATTTGCGTGAAGCCAACGAACTCGGCGTTGAGCTGGAGGTAAAGCCCGGCCAGCCCCGCGAACGTCAGCACCAGACTCAACGCGCAATGCACCATGTTCCGCAGCGACATCGCCGCAATGGCGCTGCCGACAGTCAGACCGGCGATGATGGCGAAGGGTAGGGTCAAGGTGGTGAGTGCTTGGTGATTAGTTTGCGAAACGGTATTCGCGTTTGCCGACCTTGGCCTCGAAGCCGCGGCCGAGGAGCCAGTAAGGAACCGCCAGCAGCGCGAAGCCAACAACCCAACGGACAACGAGCGGGACGGAACCGCCAGACAGATGCCACAGGGCGGCGACGACGAGATTGATGAGCGTCATCGGCAGCAGGAATTTCCACGCGAAACCCATGAGCTGGTCGGTGCGGAGGCGGGGCAGCGTGCCGCGCAGCCAGATGAACAGCAGGATGAGCGCGACCAGCTTGCCGAGGAACCAGCACCACGACGGGATGAAACCGAGGAACTTGAACGGCGGCAGCCAGCCACCGAGGAAGAGGGTGATGCCCAGCCCGCACATGGCAAAGAGGCCGAGGTATTCCGCGAGGAAGAAGATGGCGAACTTGAAGCCGGAGTATTCCGTGAAGTAGCCCGCGATGATTTCCGACTCGGCTTCGGGCAGGTCGAACGGCGTGCGGTTCGCCTCGGCAGCGGCGGCGGTGAGGAACAGGCAGAAGCCCACGAAGCCCCACGGAGTGAAGAGGTGCCAGCCGTGCAGGAAGCCAAACCGCACGTCGGCCTGGCTTTCCACAATGCCCGCGAGCGACAGCGTCCCGGCCATCATCACGACCGTCAGCGACGAGAGGATGAGGGGGATTTCGTAGGAGACCATCTGGGCGATGGCCCGCATCGCGCCGAGGAGGGAATACTTGTTGCGACTGGACCAGCCGGCCATGAACACGCTCAGTTCCGTGCTCGCGCCGAGGGCGAAGAAGAAGAGCAACCCGGTTTGCGGCAGGTCGAGCGGGACCATGTTCTTGCCGAACGGCAGCACGGAGTAAGTCAGCAACACCGGAATCAGCAGCGTGATGGGCGCGAGGAAGTGGACGACCTTGTCCGCCACGTGCGGGACCACGTCTTCCTTGGTCAGCGACTTGATGCCGTCGGCGATGAACTGGCCAAAGCCCGCGAGCCGGATGTTCGTGAGCGGGATGCCCACGCGGTTCGGGCCGATGCGGTTTTGGATGCGGCCAAGGCCCTTGCGCTCGATGACGGTGGTGAGCGCGAACAGGAGCGGGAACACGGCGAGAATCGGCGTGATGGACAGCGCCGCCGACACGAGCGGCAGCGCCCACTCCGGCAAGACGCCCGACGCGTGGCCCATGAGCCACGCTTTGAGCGTGACGGGAAATTGGTCGATGGCTTGGAAAAACTCGGCCATGGGCTAGGCGGCGGGAGCCGCAGCCGGAGCCGCAGCGGGGGAAGAGGGTTTGGGGGCAGGCGGGGCAGCGGTGGCCGCAGCGGTTCCGGCAGCAGCAGCGGCGTCCGCCTTGGCTTTGGCTTCCGCGGCGGCTTTGGCGGCTTTGGCTTCGGCGTCGACCTTGGCTTTGGCTTGGGCTTTGGCGGTTTCGGCTGCGAGGACGGCGTCGGACGCGGCGGCGTCAGCGGGGTGAATCTTCCGGTAGTGCTCGTTGGATTTGGCGAGCTGTTCCTTGTGGACGAGCAGGCCGCCGAAGCGGTCGGTGTTCGAGAGTTCGAACTCCGTGTTCATCTTGATGGACTCGAAGGGGCAAACCTCGACACAGATCTGGCAGCTCATGCAGACCGAGATGTCGATGTCGAACACCGCCGGGTAGAACTGGAGCTGACCCTTGTAGTCCGGCTTCTTGTCCTTGCTCTTGACGATGTAGATGCACTGCGGCGGGCACTCCTTCTCGCAGATCTGGCAGGCCACGCAGCGCAGGCCCTTCATCGGGTCTTCGGTGTCAAAGACCAGCATCGGGAACTGCCGGGCGCTCTCCTTCGCGGCGATGCGCTGCTCAGGATACTCGACGGTCGTGAGCCGTTCGGGGTCGTGGTAGCTGCCGGCGAAGTTCTTCGCCGTTTCCACCATGCCTTTGAGGATGCCAGTGCCGAGCATTCGAGGGGGGAAGTTTCAGCCGTTGAGTGCCGAGAAGCAAGTTTTCACCGGTCCACCTCACCCAGGACGATGTCCACGCTGCCCAGGCTCACGATGGCATCCGCCACGGTCTGGCCGAGGCACATGTCCTCGAGGACGGTGAGGTTGATGAGGCTGGGCGGGCGGACGCGGTAGCGATACGGGTTCGGGCTGCCGTCGCTGATGAGGTAGAAGCCGAGTTCGCCTTTCGCCGATTCGATGCGGCCGTAGGCTTCGCCGGCTTTGGGGCGGAAGCCGCGGAGCTTCGCCTTCGGGTCCACGACGGGGCCTTCGGGAATATCCTTGAGCGCCGGCTCCAGAATCTTGAGCGACTCGCGCATTTCCAGCATGCGGACCATGTAGCGGTCGTAGACGTCGCCGTGGCTGCCCAGCGGGATGCGGAAGGGGTAACGCGCGTAGATGCCGTAGGCGTCCACCTTGCGGAGGTCGTAGTCCACGCCGCTGGCCCGGAGCATCGGGCCGGTGAGGCCGGCGTTGACGGCGAGTTCGGCGGAAACTTTGCCCACGCCCTGCGTGCGGGCCATGAGGATTTCGTTGCCGGACAACAGCGTCTCGAACTCGTCGAGGAATTTGGGGTATTCGGCGACGACCTTTTTCGCCGCATCCAGCCAGCCCGGCGGCAAGTCGCACCGGCAGCCGCCGAAGCGCATGTAATTGCACATCATCCGCGCGCCGGAGAGCGACTCGAAGAGGTCGAGGATCTTCTCGCGCTCGCGGAAGGCATACATGAGCGGCGTGCCCAAAGCGCCCATGTCCTGAAGCAGGAAGCCCGCGAGGCAGGTGTGGTTCAGCAGGCGCGTGAGCTCGGCGGTGATGATCCGGATGTATTCCGCGCGCTCGGGCACTTGCAGGCCGGCGAGCTTCTCGACGGACAGCGCGTAGGCCCAGTTGTTCGTCAGCGAGCAGAAGTAATCCAGCCGGTCCGTGTAGGGCATCGAGGCCAGATAGCTGGTGTTCTCGGCGATCTTCTCGTGGTTCCGGTGAAGGTAGCCGAAGACGGGCTTGAGCTTCACAATGGTCTCGCCGTCGAGCACCACGTCCATGCGGAAGACGCCGTGCGTGGACGGATGCTGCGGGCCCATTGCAACCTCGAGGAGCTCACCCTCGCGCCCGACGCCGATGACCTCGGCCCGCCGCTGGAAACCCGTCTGGCCCGCGTCCGGAAAGGTCAGGTTCTGCACCGCACCTGCGGAAGTCTCGGTGGCTGCGCTCACGCCTTTACCTCCTGCTTGGGATAATGCGCCTTGGTCTTGTCACACACGTCATCGTGCGGCGTGGGCTCGTATTCGTAGTCGTCGGGCTCCTGGTAATCCTTCCGCATCGGATGGTCCTTGAAGCCGTCCCACATGAGGATGCGGCGCAGGTCGGGGTGGCCGTAGAAGTGTATGCCGTAGAGGTCAAACACCTCGCGCTCCTGAAACTCCGCGCTGCGCCACAGCGGCGTGAGCGACATCACCGCCGTCGCGTCGGTGCGGTTGCCCGTGCGCTGGCGGAGAATGACCGGACCGTGCTTCAGGCTAATCGAGTAGAGGTGGTAAACCACTTCGAGATAGCCGGCGCGCTTGGTCTTCCGCACTTCCTCGACCTCCTTCTCCACGCCGTCCACGATTTTTTTGACCTTCACCTTCTCGGACAGCTCGGCGTCGAGGAAGTCAACGCCCGAGACGTTGGAGCAGTAGTCGAGACGGAGCGCCGGGTCATCGCGGAGGAACTTGGCGACGGCAAAGGCGTGCTCGACCGCCACCAGCAGCGAATGCTGGGCGCTGGGGCTGTCGTTCTTGATGATCGTCAACTGTGCCCCGGGCACTACGCGCTCGGCGCGGGTTTTGATTTGCTCTAGGGTTTCCACGAGGCGAGGAATCGTTTACCGGACCACCACCGGAGGCTCCCACACATTTGGGTTCTTGGCCGGCACGAGATCGTGCTCGCCGTAGAGCGGGATGGGAAATTCGCTGGGCTGGCTGGCGTCGAAATGCCGCGCCCGGTCCGGCCCGAAGACTTTCTGGGCGTCGATCTTCCGCTGGAGCGTCATGAACGCGTGGATCAGCGCCTCGGGGCGGGGCGGGCAGCCGGGGATGTGCACGTCCACGGGGATGTATCTGTCAATGCCCTTGAGCACGTTGTAGCCCTGCTTGAAGGGGCCGCCGGAGATGGCGCACGCGCCCATGGCGATGACGTATTTCGGCTCGGGCATCTGGTTGTAGAGGCGCACGACCTGCGGGGCCATCTTCTTGGTCACGGTGCCGGCGACGATCATGAGGTCCGCCTGCCGGGGCGAGGGACGGAAGACCTCCGCGCCAAAGCGGGAGAGGTCGAAGCGGGCCATGCTGGCGGCGATCATCTCGATGGCGCAGCAGGCAAGGCCGAAACCCAGCGGCCAGACGGAATTGCTCCGGCCCCAGTTGTAAAGCTGTTCGAGCTTCACCACGTAGATGCCCTGCTTGGTCAGTTCGCTTTTAAGGCCGTCGTCCATGAGCAGCTTTCATTTCCAGGTGAGCACTCCCTTGACCCACGCCCAGGCCAGGCCCTCGACAAGGAGCAGCACGAAGACCAGCATCGCCAGGCAGGCACCCACGGAAAGGCCGGTGAACGCCACGGCGAACGGCAGCAGGAAGATGGTCTCCACGTCAAATACCAGGAACAGGATGGCGTAGAGGTAATACTCGGATTTGAACGCGACCCACGCGTCACCCTTCGATTCGAGGCCGCATTCGTAAGTGGAATTCTTCATCTCGCCGGGCTTCTGCGGGGAGACGAACTTTGCCCAGAGCGCGGCGAGCACCAGCGGCCCCACGGCAAAGCCCACCGCCATGACGAAGAACACCAGCAGGAAGAGGTAGGGATGTTGCTCGGCGCCCATGGGAGCTTAGTTGGCGTGGGGGTTGTGACGGTGCAGGCCGACCTCGTGGGCGATGTCGTCGAACTCCTCCCGGGAAACCTCGCCGAGCTGTTTGCCCTTCTGCCGGAGCTTCTCGTTGATTTTGATGGCTTTCTCGGTCATCTGCTCGTGCGTGTCCTTCGAGCCGCCGACGAGGGCGAAGTTGTCCCCCGTGGTCACGCGCTTGTGGCCGTCGGAGTCCAGGCCGACGCCGAGCAGGACGGCTTTGGGCGGATTGGATTTTTTCACCGGTTTCGGCACGCGCGGGAAAGTAGCCGTCAAGCGCGAAACGGCAAGGCACAAGTTGCACGGCGGCTTGCGTTTTGACACTGGCCAGGCTTCAGCCTACAACCCACGCCGATGAAAGTCCTGATCTTGGCCGCCGGCTACGCGACCCGCCTCTATCCACTCACCCTCACGCAGCCCAAGCCATTGCTGCCCGTGGTTGGCAAACCGATGATCGACTACGTGATGGACAACCTCGCGCCCATCCCGGGCATCGACCGCGTCTATGTGGTGACCAATGCCAAGTTCGCCGGGCATTTTCAGAAATGGGCCGACGACTACGCCACCCGCGCACCCTTCGCCTTCACCGTGATTAACGACGGCTCCACCGAAGATTCAAACAAGCTGGGGGCCATCGGCGACCTGAACCTCGTGCTGAAACAGGAAAAGGTGGATGACGACCTGATCGTGGTGGCCGGCGACAATCTGTTCAGCGAGAAACTCGGAGCATTCGGCGAGTTCTGCCGGGCCAAGAACGCCCCGGTGCTGGGCGTTTACGACGTGGGCAGCCTTGAAGCGGCCAAGAAATACGGCGTCGTGGCCGTGAACCGTGACGGCGTGATCAGCGACTTCAAGGAGAAGCCCGCCCAGCCGGCCAGCACGATGATCGGCATCGCCCTCTACTATTACCCCCGCGCCACGCTGCCGCTCGTGGCCCAATACCTCGCCGAGGGCAACAACCCCGACCAACCCGGCCGCCTCATCCAGTGGCTCTACCCGCGCACGCCCGTCTTCACCTGGTCCGTGCCCGGGATCTGGTATGACATCGGGTCCAAGGAAACCCTCGAGGAAGCCAACCGCATCTTCGCCCGCAAGTAAGCGGCCGGGCCGGCCGTCTTTTTCCTCGCCCTTCCCCGCCCGCGTTGGCAAACACTCCGCTTTTCGCATGAACGAGCAGATCGTCATCCTCGACTTTGGTTCCCAATACACGCAGGTCATCGCGCGGCGCATCCGCGAGTGCAGCGTCTATTCCACCATCCTCCGCTACGACACCCCCGCCGCCGAAATCGCCGCGCTGAAGCCCAGCGGCCTCATCCTCTCCGGCGGCCCATCGAGCGTGTATGCGAAGGATGCCCCGCTGCCGGACAAGGGGATTTTCAACCTCGGCGTGCCCATCCTCGGCATCTGCTACGGCGTCCAGCTCCTCGCGCAATTCAACGGCGGCAAGGTCGAGAAAGGCCAGAAGCGCGAATACGGCAAGGGCACCCTCACCGTGCGCGACGCCGCGTGCGCGCTGTTCAAGAAGCTGCCGAAGTCCCTCCAAGTCTGGAACAGCCACGGCGACAAGCTCACGAAGTTGCCCGCCGGCTTCCGCGCCGTCGCCACCACGGAGAACAGCGAATACGCCGCCATTGAGGACCGCGCGCGCCGCTTCTTCGGCATCCAGTTCCATCCCGAGGTCGTCCACACGCCGCGCGGCAAGGAGCTGCTCGCCAACTTCGTCCACGGCATCTGCGGCTGCGGCCGGAACTGGACGATGCGCAACTACCTCGACCAGGCCGTCGCCGACATCCGCGCGCAGGTCGGCAACGAACGCGTCATCCTCGGCCTCAGCGGCGGCGTGGATTCCAGCGTGGCCGCCGCGCTCCTGCACAAGGCCATCGGCGACCAGCTCACGTGCATCTTCGTCAACAACGGCCTGCTCCGCGCACGCGAAGCCGAGGTCGTGCAGGAAGTTTTCGGCCGCAACTTCAAGGTGAAGCTCCAATACGAGGACGCCACCGAGCTGTTCCTCAAGAAACTCAAAGGCGTCACCGAGCCGGAGAAGAAACGTAAAATCATCGGCAGGGCGTTCATTGATGTCTTCCAAGCGGCGACGAAGCGCGCGGGCAAAGCCAAGTTCCTCGCTCAAGGGACGCTTTACCCCGATGTCATCGAGTCCGTGCCCATCGCCGGCAATCCCGCCGCGCTCATCAAGAGCCACCACAACGTCGGCGGCCTGCCCAAGAACATGAAGTTCAAGCTCGTCGAGCCGCTGCGCTGCCTCTTCAAGGACGAGGTGCGCCTGCTCGGCCTCGAACTCGGGCTGCCGAAGGAAATCGTGTATCGCCAGCCCTTCCCCGGCCCCGGCCTCGCCGTGCGCGTGCTCGGCGACCTCACCGGTGACAAGCTCCGCATCGTGCGCGAGGCGGATGCCATCGTGGTCGAGGAGATGAAAACCAGCGGCCTCTACTACCAGATTTGGCAGAGCTTCGCCGTGCTGCTCCCGTGCAAGAGCGTGGGCGTGATGGGCGACGAGCGCACCTACGACTTCACCATCTGCGTGCGCGCCGTCGAGAGCCAGGACGGCATGACCGCCGACTGGGTGAAGCTGCCCTACGAGATTTTGGAGAAGCTCGCCACACGCATCATCAACGAGGTGAAAGGCGTGAACCGCTGCGTCTTCGACATTACCAGCAAGCCGCCGGGAACGATTGAGTGGGAGTAGCGCGGCCCGTCCGCGCAGCCTCACATGAGCGGCTGCATCTCCGTCATCATCCCCGCGCTCAACGAGGCGGGTGTGCTGCCCGAAACTCTAAGGCGGATACGGCTCGTGCCGGAGGTGAAGGAAATCATCCTCGCGGACGGCGGCAGCCGGGACGACACCGTAAAGCTGGCGGAAGCCGCCGGCTGCCTCGTAGTCAACGGCGAGCCGGGGCGCGGGCGGCAATTGCGCGCCGGCGCGGTGCGGGCCACCGGCGAAGTTCTCCTGTTCCTGCACGCGGATACTTGGATTCCCCCGCACGCGGGGCGCGCTCTGCTCGACTGCCTTGCGCGGCCCGGCGTCGTGGCGGGTGGTTTCTACAAGGTCTTCCGCGACCCGCCGAACTGGCTGGTGCGCGGCTCGCGCTTCAAATGCTGGTGGCGGCTGCTGGTCGCCCAGCGCGTGATGGCGGACCAGGGCATCTTCCTGCGCCGTGACACGCTCGACCACATCGGCGGCGTGCCGGATGTGCCGCTGATGGAGGAGTTCGAGCTGTGCAAGCGGCTGCGTCCACTGGGCCGGATCGCGCTGGCGGATGCAACGGTGGTCACCTCGGCCCGGAAATTCGCCAAGCTCGGCACGCTGCGGACTTACCTGCTGATGTGGCGGGTGACGCTGGGCTACTACCGGGGCGTGCCGTTGGAGGAACTGAGGCGGCTCTACGAGCGGTGAGCCGTTTCTTTACGCAAGGACGCAAAGGCGCAGGGACGCAGAGAAGAAAAGAGATGGAGTAAACCTTACGGGCGGATTTCTTCGCCTGCCCTTTCTCCGCGTCTTTGCGTCCTTGCGGCTTTGCGTTGAAAGGTTTCTCCACCCACGCTTGCCTAGCCTGCCAGCCCGCTCAATCCTCCCCCCATGTTCCGGCTCGGTCCGCTTGAACTTCAGTCGAACCTGTTTCTGTCGCCCCTCGCGGGTTACACGAACCTGCCGTTCCGCCTCGTCATCCGCGAGGTCGGCGGCGTGGACCTGTGCACCACCGACCTGGTCAACGCGCGCTCGCTGCTCGAGCGAAACAAGAAGGCGCTCAAGCTCATCGAGACCAACGAGCGCGACCGCCCGCTGGCCGTGCAGCTTTTCGGCTCCGTGCCCGGGGAGATGCGCGACGCGGCGGTGGACCTGGAACGGCGCGGCATCGCCAGCGTGGACATCAACATGGGCTGCCCCGTCCGCAAGGTCTGCCGCGTGGGCGGCGGTTCCGCGATGATGACGGAGCACGACAAGACTGCCGCACTGGTGAAGGGCATGGTCGCGGCCGTGAAAATCCCCGTGACGGCCAAGATGCGTCTCGGCTGGGATGACGAGAACATCACCGCGCCGGAACTGGCCCGCGCGCTCGAAGGCGTCGGCGTGGCGGCCATCTTCGTTCACGGCCGCACGCGCGAACAGGGTTTCAGCGGCACAGTGAACCTCGCGGGCATCCGCAAAGTCGTCGAGGCGGTGAAAATTCCCGTCATCGGCAACGGCGACGTGACCACGCCCGAGGCGGCGCAGAAGATGTTCAACGACACCGGCTGCGCAGGCGTGAGCGTGGGCCGCGGGGCGTTTTACAACCCGTGGATTTTCTCGCAGACGCGGCATCTGATCGCGACGGGCGAGCTGCTGCCGGAGCCGAAGTTTGAGGAGCGCATCCGCGTGATGTGCCGGCATCTGGACTTGATGGTCGAGGTGTTCGGCGAGGAGCACGGCTGCCGGATGTTCCGCAAGGTCGCACCGTGGTATTCCAAGCGGTTCGGCCCGGTGAACGAGTTCAACAAGAAGGTCGTGACCATCGGCAGCCGCACGGAATTCCACGACGTGCTGGAGCGCTACCTGCGCTGGCGGCAGCAGTTCTGCGATGGCGACGGACAGTTGCTCCCGCGCTTCGCCCCGCCGCCGATGGTGGCGAGCTTCATGCAGGACCCCGCGTCCGCGCAGCGGCAGAGCATCCCTGTGCCGAAGGGGCCGGTGGAGGTCTGGTGAGGCCGGGCCGCGAGCGCGCAGCTTGCAGCCGCGCCGGCAAGGGCGTATCAAGGCGGTCGCATCGCACATGAACTTAACCGACGCCCAAAAGCAGCAGATTTCCACCTGGCTCGAACAGGGCCTCAAGGTGGCCGACGTGCAGAAGAAGATTTCCGCCGAACTGGGCGTGAGCATGACCTACATGGAAGTGCGCTTCCTGCTGGACGATCTGCGGCTAAAACCAAAGGATCCCGAGCCGCCGAAGCAGCCCGCTCCCAACTCCCCCCTCGCTGCCCCGCCCCCCGGCACCACCGCCGGCCCGGCCAAGCCCATCGCCCCGGCCTCAGCCGCGCCTTTGGCACCCGAAGCCGATGCGCCAGGGCTCGGCGGCGTAAAGCTCTCCACCGACGCCATCGCCCGGCCCGGCACCATCGTCAGCGGCAAGGTCACGTTCAGCGACGGCCAGACCGCCGACTGGTATCTCGACCAGATGGGCCGCATGGGCGTCGTGCCCGCACAAAAGGGCTACAAACCCTCGCAGGCGGACGTGATGGAATTCCAGGAACTGCTCCAGCTTGAGCTGCAGAAAATGGGCTTCTGACCCGCCCGGCCATGCTCGTCGTCCACGTTCAAGTCCAGGTGAAGCCCGAGTGTGTCGAGGCCTTCAAGGCCGCGACGCTCGCCAACGCGCGCGCCAGCGTGCAGGAGCCGGGCATCGCGCGCTTCGACGTGATGCAGCAGGCGGATGACCCGACGCGCTTCGTGCTCGTCGAGGCCTATCGCACCGCCGACGCACCTGCACAGCACAAGGAGACCACGCACTACGCCACTTGGCGTGACACCGTGGCCCCGATGATGGCCGCGCCGCGCACGAGCGTGAAGTTTGGGAACGTGTTTCCCGAAGACGCGGGGTGGTAGGAGCCGGCGTGCTTAACGCTGGCTGCCGCTGCTGGGCTGGAACGAAGTCTCAACCGTCGGCCACTACCGGATTGCCATGACCTTCGAGTTCGCCACTGCCAGCCGCATCATCTTCGGCCCCGGCACGTTTCAACAGGCCAACGCCATCGTCCCATCGCTCGGGCGGCGCGCGCTCGTGGTCACCGGCAAATCGGCCGCACGCGCGCAACGACTCGTCGAACAGCTCAAGCTGGCTGGAGCATCGGCGGAAGTCTGTTGCCTCGCCGGTGAGCCGACCACGGATGCGGTGCGGACCGGCGTTGAGCAGGCGCACGCGGCAGACTGCGATTGCGTCATCGCGTTCGGTGGCGGGAGTGCCATTGACGCGGCCAAGGCCATCGCTGGGCTGCTCACGAACGGAGGGGAGTTAGAGGATTATCTGGAAGTCATCGGCCGCGCGCAGCCGCTGACGAAGCCGGCCGCACCCCTTCTGGCCATTCCCACCACCGCCGGCACCGGCGCGGAGGTCACACGCAACGCCGTCCTCGCGTCGCCCGAGCACCGGGTGAAGGCCAGCTTGCGCAGCCCGCATCTGCTCCCGCACGTGGCGTTGGTGGACCCGGAGCTCACGCTCGATCTGCCGCCCGCGCTCACCGCCAGCACCGGCATGGATGCGCTCACGCAGCTGATTGAGCCTTATGTCTGCGGGCGGGCCAACCCAATGACCGACGCGTTGTGCATCGAGGGGATGCGCCGTGCCGCACGTTCGTTGCGGCGGGCCTACGAGCATGGCGCGGACAAGTCGGCACGCGAAGACATGGCGTTGGCGAGTCTGTTCGGCGGACTTGCGCTGGCGAACGCAGGTCTGGGCGCGGTGCATGGTTTCGCCGCGCCGATTGGCGGAATGTTCCCCGCACCGCACGGGGCCGTGTGCGCCGCGCTGCTGCCTGGCGTGATGGCGGCGAACGTCCGCGCCCTCCGCGAACGCATGCCGGACAGCCCGGCCTTGCGCCGCTACGAGGAGGTCGCGCGGCTGCTCACCGGTCGCCCGCAGGCCACGGCTGAGGACGGAGTGACATGGACGGCAGAACTTTGCCGTGTGCTGCAAATCCCGCCGCTGCGCCTCTGGGGCTTGGGGGCGCTGGACGTGAATGCCGTCGTGCCAAAGGCGATGCAAGCGAGCAGCATGAAGGCCAACCCGGTTCAACTGTCAGAGGCCGAACTCCGCGCCGTGCTGGCCGCGGCCCGGTGAAGCGCGGATGAACGAGCTGATCCGTGGTTGCCTCGCAGAGCAGGTGTAATAGCTTCCCATCATGAACCCACCGCTGCCGCCCGAAATCCGCGTGGAGACCAGCCGTCAGGGGGTTTGCTACCGTCTGCCGCCACGCGAAACGGGGCCGCTCAAGCTCGTTGCCCTCTTCGTCATTCTCGCTGGCACGTTCTTCGCCGGTTTTGCAGTCCTGTGGATTCTGGGCGTGCTGGGCTTCCTGCTCAAGGGCACGCCCGGTCCGGCCAACATGATATTCGCGCTGTTTGGCCTGCCGTTCCTGGTCGTCGGGGTGGGCATCATCGGCCTGGGGGTGTTTGCCTGGTGCGGACGCGCCGAGGTTGAAGTCCGCGACGGCGAACTGCTGGCGCGCGAGCGCGGCGGGCCTTTCCGATGGACGCGCCGGATTCCGCTCAAGGATATCCGCCGCTTCGTGTTTTCCGCCCGCGCGATGCAGCCTAACGGCCAACCCGTGAATTCCGGCCCCATGTCCGAGGTGGGGGCGCTGACCGCCGACGTGGGTGATGCCCGGCCGCGGCAGGTGGTGCTCGGCTATCCGCGCGAGTGGGCGGAGGCGTTGGCCGCCCAGCTCAACATGGACATCGCCGCCCGGACTGGCACCGCGCCGGGCCCGGTCACGTTGACGCAGTCCAACCCGGAGATTGACCGAAACCTTATCCGTGGCGACCGGCTTGATCCGCCGGCCAAGACCAACATCGCGATTCAGAACCAAGCCGGCGGGATCGTGGTCGTGGTGCCGCCGCAGGGGGCGCGGGCCACGCGCGGGCTGCTGGTCTTCGCGATTATCTGGCTGACATTCATTAGCATCATCGGGACGGTTTTCGTCGTCGCTCCCGAGACGGCGAAGCGCCGCCGGGTCCAAAGTAAGACAGTGCCTGCCCTCATCATCGGAGCCTTCGGGCTGGTCGGCATCGGGCTGCTGGCCGGCGCCGTGAACCAAATGCGGCGCAAAGCCAGCCTGCGGGCGTCGCGCGATGAGCTGATCATCGTTGAGCAGTCGCTGTTCGGCACGAAAACCTTCAAGCGACCCGCTGGTGTCCTGGCCGCCATCCAAATCGGCGACAGCGGCATCAGGATCAACAACGTGCCGGTGCAGGAGCTGAAAGTGCAGACAAGTGACGGGAAGAAACACGGCTTTTTCACCCATCTGACGAATGAGGAGCTGCACTGGCTTGCCACGCACCTCCGTCACGCAACGGGGGTCGGGGAAGGTGTTTGACGGGGCGCTCAGGCCAGCCGCCGCCAAACCGCGTCAGCCACCCGCATGGCCGGGATGCCCGCCAGGCAAGCCAGCGGCTCGGCCCAATGGCACCGGCCTTTCATGCACGGCGCGCAGGGAAGCGGGTGCGTCAGCGCAAGGTGCGTCTGGCCATGAGGACCGGTCTGGTCGGGGCGCGTGGGGCCGAAGAGGGAGACCACCGGCTTGCGCAGCGCGGCGGCGAGGTGCATCGGTCCGGTGTCGTTGGTCACGAGCAGTTCGCAGCGGCGCAGGACTTCGATGAGTTCCGGCAGCGCGGTGCGGCCGGCGAAGTTCTCGCAGCGGTCCGGCGCAGCGGCGCGGATGGCTTCGGTGAGCTGCCAATCGCCGGAGCCACCCAGCAGGGCAAAGCGGAGGCGGGCATCGCGGGCGGCGAGCAACCGGACGAGTTCGGCGAAATGCCCGGCGGGCCAGCGTTTGTTGTCCCAACGCGCGCCGGGGTTGATGCCGAGCCAGCGGAAGCCGTCGCGGGCCCACTTGAGTTCCACTTGGGCGGCAACGGAGGGCCGCGCCGGCAGCCAGTCGAAGTCATCGTGCACCGGAATGCCCAGCGCGCGGGCCACGGCGAGATACCAGTCCACCGCATGCGGCCGGTCCTTTGGGCGCGGCACGGCGAGATCGTAGGCCAGATGCGCGCCCTCGCGCTCCAGTTCGAGGCCGACGGTGAACGCGCCGTCCGCGAGCCACGCAAAGGCCGCACTGCGGGCCAAGCCCTGAAGGTCGATCACCCAGTCGTAGCGGGCGGCCCGCATGGCTTGAACCTGCGCAAGACCGCGCGGCCAGTAGGCAGGTTTGCGCCATTGCTTGCGCTCGAAGGGGATGAGCCGGGCGATGTCGGCGTCGTCCTCCAGCAGCGGCGCCAACTCGGCGGCGAGCCACCAATGGACCTCGGCCGCGGGACGGTGCTGCTTGAGGAGGCGCAGGACCGGCAGGGCCTGAACCACATCGCCGAGCGAACTGGGCTTGAGAATGAGAACCTTCACCGCAATGAGGCTGGGAGGTTAGCCACAAACGGGCGGCTGGGGCACAACGAAAACGCGCGGGTCGGGTTCCCAATAAAACGAAACGCGCCCGGCGGAGCGGACGCGTTCGGTTCAGGACGGCGTTTGCCTGGCGGTGCCCGGAGCCTCACTTGCCCAGCGCGAGCCGCTCGGCAAGGCGCTCAGGCAGGCCGGCGGCCCGAATCTTGGCCTGGGCCGTGGCGATGTCGTAGTCCAAGCGGCGCAGCTCAATGGTCTGCTCGTCCATGTCGTAGATGACATAGGCGCACTTGGGATTGCCGTCGCGCGGCTGGCCGACGCTGCCGACGTTCACGAAATATTTTTTGCCCGGCTCGACGCGGAACTTTGAGTAGGTCCCGCCGCGCACCGTGGCGTCTTTCACGAAGGCGACCGGAACGTGGGTGTGACCGAAGAAGCAGACGCCCGTGTTCTGGTAGGTGAAGCTGGAGGCGGCGGCGAGCTTGTCGAACACGTAACCCCAGCGTTTGGGGCCATCGAGCGTCGCGTGGACGATGGTGAAATTGGCGACGAGCCGGATGTAGCGCAGTTCACGGAGCCAGAGGATGTCCTCCTCGGCCAGTTGGGAGCGCGTCCAGTTGACGGCCTCGGCGGCGTGGGGGTTGAAACCCTCGAGGGCGGCATCTACCGAGCAGTATTCGTCGTGGTTGCCCTTGACCACGGGCATGCCCATGGAGCGGACGAGGTCGAGGCATTCCTTGGGATTGGCATTGTAGCCGACCACATCGCCCAAGCAGGCGTAATGAGTCACCTTGTTGGCCTGCGCATCCGCGAGCACGGTCTGGAGCCCTTCCCAGTTCGCATGGATGTCGGCGATGATCGCGTATTTCATTGAACGGCGTTTATCGGACTATTTCAAAACCGCGAAACTCACTGCGGGCTTCGGCCCACTGGGCGTCTTCCTGCCGGATGAACCCACCCAGCCCGGCGTCCCGGATGCCCTGCCGGAACGCTTCCAACTCATCGCGTGCACCTTCGGCCACAAGTTCCACTCGGCCGTCGGGCAGATTACGCACCGTGCCAGTCACTTCGTAACCCGCCGCCAATTGTCTGACGGTATAGCGGAAACCGACGCCCTGCACGCGACCCGAATAAAGCACCACAACCCGGCAGCGGCTCATTTCTGTGTTCGCTACCGATGGCGTAGCTGACGCAAATCGGCGGCGAACCATCGGACTATCCGGCATACCCGCGCAGCAAATCAAGCCCCAAGGCTGGATTGCCGGATCGGCGCTTATTCATAAACCGCGAACCTTAAAGGACGCGGGGGTGGCCAGCCTGGTATCGCACGACCGGGTTAAATACCTTGGCATCGGGCCAAGTCTGAGCCTCGATTGCTCCGTGCCCATCCCATGAAACACTTCACCACTTTAGCCGTCCTGCTCTCGCTCGCCCATGGTGCCCTCGCCGAGAACTGGCCTGCGTGGCGCGGCCCGCGCGGGGACGGCACGAGCACGGAGAAGAATGTCCCGGTGAAGTGGAGCGGCACCGAGAACGTGCTGTGGAAGACCCCGCTCGCCATCGGCCACGCGTCGCCCATCGTGTGGGGCGACCGGCTGTTCATTGTCGAGGCCGTGGCGGATACCGAGGGCCGCAACCTGCTCTGCCTCGACAAGCACTCGGGCAAGGTTCTCTGGTCGCAGACCGTCGTGAAGTCGCCGCTGGAGAAGAAGCACCGCGAGAACAGCCATGCGTCCAGCACGCCCGCGACCGATGGGAAGCTTGTTTACGTCGCGTTCCTCGACGTGCAGGACATGGTGGTCGCGGCGTATGACTTCACCGGCAAACCGCAGTGGGTCGCGCGGCCCGGCGTCTTCAAAAGCGTCCACGGCTTTTGCACCTCGCCGATCCTGCACAATGACAAGGTCATCGTGAACGGCGACCACGACGGCGAGAGCTACCTCGCCGCCCTCGACAAGGCGACGGGCAAGACGCTCTGGAAGGTGCCGCGCGCGAACAAGACCCGCAGCTATTGCGCCCCGCTCATCCGCCAGCTTTCCGGCCGCACGCAGATGATCCTCTCCGGCGACCGCTCCGTGGCCAGCTACGACCCCGACACCGGCAAGCAACACTGGTATTTCAAGGGGCCGACCGAGCAATACGTCGCCTCCCTCGTTTACAACGAAAAGGCCGACCTCCTTTTCATGACCGCCGGCTTCCCCCAGCACCACCTGCTCGGCCTGCGCCACACCGGCAGCGGCCACCTCGGCGACATCTACCACCTGCCCGAAATCACCCATCCACAGGTTGCGTGGCACCACACGAAGGCGAGCATGGTTTCCTACGTGCCCTCGCCCATCAGCGAGGGCGATTACTTCCTCGTCGTCGGCGACCAAGGGCACGCCAACTGCCTCCTCGCCAAGACCGGCGAACCGCTGTGGTCGGAAAAGATCGGCCGCAGCCACGCCTCGCTCGTATCCGCCAACGGCCTGGTCTATTTCCTCAATGACGACGGCGTGGCCTATGTCGTTAAGCCGGGCCGCACCTTTGAGCTGGTCGCAAAGAACGAACTGGGCGAGCCCACCTACGCCTCCCCCGCCATCAGTGACGGCCGCCTTTACCTGCGCGGCGACAAGCATCTCTTCTGCATCGGCGCCGCCGGGGCCAGGACGGCGCGCCGGTGACCCGGACGCGGCCTTTGGTTTTCCCCATTGCCCGGCGGCCGGACGGCTCCTAGACTTGCGGCCCGGCGGACACCCGACGTTGCGGCGTCCGCCGTTTCGCTTGCATGAAATACATCTTCGTCACCGGCGGCGTGGTCAGCTCCCTGGGCAAGGGCCTCACTGCCGCCGCGCTGGGCACGCTGCTGGAGAACCGCGGCCTCAAGGTGGCGCTCCAAAAGTTCGATCCCTACCTCAACCTCGACCCCGGCACGATGTCGCCCTACCAGCACGGCGAGGTGTATGTGCTCGATGACGGCGCGGAGACGGACCTCGACCTCGGACACTACGAGCGGTTCACCAGCACCAAGCTCTCGCGCAAGAACAACACCACCAGCGGCCAGGTTTACCAGCAGGTGCTCGACAACGAGCGCGCCGGCAAATACCTCGGCAAGACCGTCCAGGTCATCCCGCACGTCACCGACGAAATCCAGCGGCGCATCCAGGTGCTGGCCGACGACGCGAAGGTGGACGTGATCATCACCGAAGTCGGCGGCACCACCGGCGACATCGAGGGCCTGCCGTTTCTGGAAGCCATCCGCGAGTTCGCGCAGGACGCCGGACCGCACAACGTCTGCTTCATCCACGTCACCTACGTCCCGTTCATCAAGGCGGCAGGCGAATTGAAGACCAAGCCCACGCAGCAAAGCGTCGCCAAGCTGCGCGAGATCGGCATCAGCCCGCACGTGCTCGTGTGCCGCTGCGAGAAGCCGCTCGACAAGGAGCTGCGCCAGAAGCTGGCGATGTTTTGCAGCGTGCCCTACGAGGCCGTCATCGAGCACAAGGACGTGGATCACTCCATCTACGAGGTGCCGCTCATGCTCCAGCGCGAGCGGCTCGACGACCTCGTCTGCCGCGTGCTGAACCTGACCGTGCCGCCGGCGAACATGGCGCATTGGCAGGAGATCATCCGCAAGCTCATCGCCCCGCAGCATCGCGTCCGCATCGGCGTGGTCGGCAAATACATCGAGCTGCAGGACGCCTACAAATCCGTCTACGAGGCCATCATCCACGGCGGTGTGGCCAACGACTGCGGCGTGGAGATCGAGAAGCTCGACGCCGAGGACATCGAAAAGTTCGGCCCCGAGAAAATCCTCAAGGGCCTTGGCGGCATCCTCGTGCCGGGCGGCTTCGGCGAGCGCGGCATCGAGGGCAAAATCCTCGCGGCCAAATACGCCCGCGAGAACAAGATTCCCTACCTCGGCCTGTGCCTCGGGATGCAGATCGCGACGATTGAATTCGGGCGGAACGTCCTGGGCCTGAAGGGCGCGCACTCGACGGAGTTCGATTCCAATTCGCCGCACCCGGTCATCGCGCTGCTGGACGAGCAGAAGAAGGTCACGAAGAAGGGCGGCACGATGCGCCTCGGCTCGCAGGCCTGCCAGCTCGCGATGGGCACCAAGGCCCAGCAGCTCTACGGCGCCTTCGTAGTCAACGAGCGCCACCGGCACCGCTACGAGTTCAACAACGCCTACCGCGACCGCTACGCGGCGGCGGGCTTTGTCTTCGCCGGCACCTCCACCGACGGCAAACTCGTGGAGATGATCGAGCTGCAGGACCATCCGTTCTACGTGGCCAGCCAGTCACACCCGGAATTCCTGAGCAAGCCCAACGCGCCGCATCCGCTGTTCCGTGGCTTCATCGCCGCCGCCCATCAGCAGCAGCACCATAAGGCGCTCTGACGGGCTGCCCGCGTGAATGACCGGCCGCCGCCCGCGCTCTAATGCCCGCATGACGCCGTCCGCCGAATCGCTCCGCCACCAGACCCGCCGCGCCTTCCTTCAGCGCAATTCCACCGGCCTAGGCGCGCTCGCGCTCGCCTCGCTGCTCAAGCCCGACGCCTTCGGCACCACGCCCGGCAGCGGCCCCGCCGTGCCCGGCCTGCTCAAGCGCCTCCACCACGCGCCCAAAGCCAAGCGCGTCATCTACCTCTTTCAGTCCGGCGCGCCTTCTCACCTGGACCTCTACGACCCCAAGCCCAAGCTCGTGGAGATGACTGGCAAGGACCTGCCCGACTCGGTGCGCCAAGGCCAGCGCATCACCGGCATGACCAGCGGGCAGAAGAACCTGTTCTGCGTCGGGTCGCCGTTCAAGTTCGCCAAGCACGGCCAGAGCGGCATGGACTTCAGCGAGCTGCTGCCGAACATCGCGGGCATCGCCGATGAAGTGACGTGCATCCGTTCGATGTTCACCGAGGCCATCAACCACGACCCTGCGGTCACGTTCTTCGGCACCGGCCACCAGCAGCCCGGCCGCCCGACGATGGGCGCGTGGGCCAGCTACGGTCTCGGCAGCGGGAACTCCGACCTGCCCGCCTACATCTGCCTCAACTCCGGCGGCGGCGGCCAGCCGCTCCAGTCGCGCTATTGGGGCCCAGGCTTCCTGCCCGCGCAGCACGGGGCGGTCACGTTCCGCAGCGCGGGCGACGCCGTGCTTTACCTCTCCAACCCGCCGGGCATCAGCAACGCCGCGCGCCGCTCGACCATTGACGCGATGAACGAGCTGAACCGCCTTCAGCTCGGTGCGCTCGGCGACCCCGCCATCGCGGCGCACATCGAGAACTACGAGCTGGCCTTCCGCATGCAGACGAGCGTGCCGGAGCTGATGGACCTCGCGCAGGAGCCGGACTCAACCTTCGAGCTTTACGGCGCGAAACGCGGCACGCCGAGCTTCGCTGCGAACTGCATCATCGCCCGCCGGCTCGCCGAGCGCGGGGCGCGCTTCATCCAGTTGAACCATCGCGACTGGGACCACCACGGCGGCCTGCCCAAGGCGCTGCCCAACAAGGCGAAGGAAGTGGATCAAGGTGCCGCTGCGCTGGTGAAGGACTTGAAACAACGCGGCCTGCTGAAAGACACCATCGTCATCTGGGGCGGCGAGTTCGGCCGCACCAGCTACAGCCAGGGCGAAATCAAGCCCGAGAGCTTTGGCCGCGACCACCACCCGCGCTGCTTCACCATCTGGGCCGCGGGCGGCGGCTTCCGGCCCGGCATCACGCACGGCGAGACCGACGACTTCGGCTACAACATCACGAAGGATCCCGTCAGCGTTCACGACTTCCACGCCACGCTCCTGCACCTCCTTGGCGTGGACCACCTCAAGCTCACCTACCGTCACGAGGGCCGCGACTACCGCCTGACTGACATTCACGGGGAGCTCGTAAAGGGCATTTTGGCCTAGCCTGAGCGCCCGCTTGGAAGAAGCAAAATGCGGGCTTGTGGAAGACTCCAAGTCGGACGACGCTGCCGGCAGCATACGCCACCATGTCACCCCAAGGCATCGCCCGCACCGTTGGCATCGGACTGCTGATCTTTTGTGCCGTCATCATGGCGTCGTCAGGCACGTATGTGGTCCAGCCCGGTTTTCGCGGCGTGGAAGTCACCATGGGTAAAGTATCGCCTGCCTTCAAGCCGGAGGGCTTCGGGTTGAAGGCTCCCATCGTGACGGTGATCCACCCCGTCTCGATCCGGCAGCAGACGGCAGAGGACAAGGCGGACTGTTACTCAGCGGACCTGCAGCAGATTCACGTGGAGCTGCGGGTGCTTTACCGCATCCCGGAAGCTTCCGTGGTCAGGCTGTTCCAGGAGTATTATGGACATCCCTTCGAGACGCTCATCGCGCCGCGCGTCCAAGAGGCGCTCAAGGAAGTGACCGCCCTGCAAAGCGCCGAGCAGATCGTCAAGAACCGCGAACAGATCAAGACCAGGTCCCTCCAGATCGCGAAGCAGAAGGTCGGCACACTGCTGGTGATCGAAGACATCGTCATCCAGGACATCGCACTCTCGAAGGAATTGGGCCACGCCATCGAGGCCAAGATGGTGCAGGAGCAGGAGGCCTCAAAATCCAAGTTTCTCCAGCAGCGCGCGCAAATCGAGGCGGACACCGCCGTCATCCAGGCCAAGGGCGAGGCCGAATCGATCCGCATCCGTGGTGAGGCGCTGAAAGCCAACCCCGCCTTCGTGGACCTCAAGATCGTGGACAAATGGGACGGCCTCACGCCGCTGGTCATCGGCAGCGGGGACAACCTGTTGATTCCCCTGGCCGAAGCCGAGCGCCTACGCCAGACCCGTCCTAATGCGCCAGCCCAAAACCCGGCATCCGCCGCTCGGCGGCCCGCCAAGTAGCACGATGAACCCCAACTTCCTCCCCAAGCTCATCGGTGCGGGCGTGCTCATCTTTGTGCTGGTGGTGATCGGCTCGGCCACGAGCTACATGGTCGAACCGGGCACGCGCGGCATCAAAGTCACGCTGGGCAAGGCGGAAGACCGATTCCTGCCCGAGGGCTTTGGCCTCAAGGCACCTTTCATCACCACCGTCGTGCCCGTCAATGTGCGGCAGAAGACCATGCCGGTTAAGGCTGACTGCTTCTCGTCCGACCTCCAACAGGTATCACTTGAAGTGCGCGTCCTCTACCGCGTGCCCGAACAATCCGTGGTGCAGATTTACAAGGAGTTTGCCGGCGATCCGTTTGACAGCCTCATCGCCCCGCGCGTGCAGGAGGCGCTCAAGGAGGTCACCGCCCTGCAGACCGCCGAGCAAATTGTGAAAACCCGGGAGGAGATCAAGCTGAAGGCCATGGCAGCTGCCAAGCTCAAGATCGGCACACTGCTGACGGTCGAGGACATCGTGATCCGCAACATCGACCTCTCCAACGAACTGGAGCGCGCCATCGAGGCCAAGATGGTGGCTGAACAGCAGGCTGCTCAGGCGCGCTTCACGCAGGTGCAGACGCAGGTTGAGGCCGAAACCGCGATCATCCGCGCGCGCGGCGAGGCCGAGGCGATCAAGGTGCGGGGTGAGGCGCTCAAGCTGAACCCCGCGTTTCTCCGGCTGCAAATCGTCGAGCGTTGGAACGGCAAGTCGCCGCTGGTCGTGCCGGCGGACGTCAACAACACCGGGGCCGCGTTGCTCCTGCCGCTTGGCCCGGCCGAGAAACCCGCTGCCCCATGAACCCTCGGTTTCCGCCTTGGTTTCAGTTCGCGGTCCTCGTAGCGGTGGTCGTTGGACTCGCACTGCTCTTCAAACCCGTCCTCGCCTTCGTCGAAATGGCAGCCGTCGAGCTGCGATACTTCTGGTGGCTTATCCTTCTCGTGGCCTTGGCGGTCTGGCTCATCTGGGGCATCGGCCGGAAACCGAAGGGATAGAGAATGCAGAGCCCAGGATCTGCCGCGATGCCTACGTGGCCGTGACAAGTGGAGCTGCGCTGCTGGTTGGGCGGCAGCATTTCGCCCGTCCTATGCCGCCTCAGTCATCACTGGTCGCGATGGTCCACATCCCCGTCTGCGCGCCCAAATCGGTGCGGTTGGCTCCCAGTGTTTTGACCGGCTGGATCTGCTGGATGTGGCCGTCGGCGAAACTGTAACCGAGCACGTAGGCGCCGTGGAGCGTGTTGGAGCTCGTGCCCGGGACTTGGACGCCGTTGATGATGGATTCAAACTGAAGGTTCGGACGGGTGATGACCGAACGGAGCGAGGAATATCCGGCACCCGCAAAATTCTCGGAGGATACCTTTTCACCATACACGATGGAGTTGGCGGGATTATTGAAGGAGGACTCCCGGAAGGAAGCCTGCTGCTCAATGTTCAGGGTGCCTGTGGGTCCGCGCCAGTTGATGGAATTGATGGTGGCCGGAGAACCCCCCAGGCCTCCAATGTCCCAGCCCAGCCCCGGGCCAGTAAGATTCCCCGGTCCCGGAGGCCAATCGCGATTCGCTACCGGCGCCGGTGAACTGCCGAACTGCCAGGAGAGCATGTTGTGGGCGTTCATCGAGTAAGTGCGTCTCGTGCCGCCCAGGCCGCCCGCAGAAGTGGGATTCACAAAGGTCGGATTGCCATTCACCTTGTCAGCGGGACACTTCAAAACCTTTGGCGCCCGCTCGGCGAGCATGACCTGGTTGTTCATTTCTGCCTGCGTCAGGTTGACGCCCAGATTGCTGGCCAACAGATCGTCCCAGGTTATCTGAACGCCACCGACGGGACGCAAGAAGGCGTAGGGAAAGCGTCCATCGTTGTCCGCCTCATACATCCCGTTGGCGGTGGCGATCTGTCGCAGATTGCTGATGCACCCGGCGGACTGGCCCTTGGCCTTGGCCTTCGAGAGGGCGGGTAACAACATTCCCGCCAGGATGGCGATGATGGCGATGACGACGAGCAGTTCGATGAGGGTGAAGCCGCGTTTGAGGTTGGTGCGGGCTCTCATGGAGTGGTTGGGTTATTCGGCCTTGGTCTTTTGTTTGAGAATGACGCCGTCCGTCTGGAGGATGAGCTTGCCCGTGGCCTGGTCCACGCGGGGTGGGGGAGCCACGTTGTTAGTGATGGGCTCGGCGGGTTTAAGGTTCACGCGCGGAGCTGATCCCGGAGCGTCCCCTGCGACCACCACCGAACTTTCGGCCGCAGTGTTTTCGGTCGTGGCGGCGGCAGGTTTGGCGCGGCGACGGCAACCTTCACTGGCGGCGGCCAACAAGACCACGAGCACACACCTGAGCCATCCCCCGCGGACAATCTGGAACCTTTTCATTCTGCGACTGTGCCAGAGTAGTTGGCTGTCCTCATCAGGCAATTGCTTATTTTTCATCCCCACCATGAAGCGGCTGCCTGATTGGTGGTGGGCCAGAGGGGAATAAACTGCGGTGCCAACGCGTCGGTATATGGAACTTTCTATTCCATGCTCAACCTCTTTGGCCAACGAATCCCCGGTGCCGCCCACTGTGATGGCCTCGCCCGGCGCGAGTTCCTCAAGATCGGCGGCATGGCCGCTGGCGGCCTCTCGCTCGCGCAACTGCTGAAGCTTGAAGCCCAGGCCGGCACCCGCCGCTCCCACAAGGCCGTCATCAACATCTACCTGCCCGGCGGGCCGTCGCACCTTGACATGTTCGACCTCAAGCCCGACGCGCCCAGCGACATCCGCGGCGAGTTCAGGCCCATCAGCACCAACGTCCCCGGCATGGCGATCTGCGAGCTGTTCCCGCGCCTCGCCAAGATGGCCGACCAGTTTGCCCTCGTCCGCTCCTTGGCCGATTCCGATGGCGCGCACGACTGCTACCAGTGCATGACCGGCCGCACGCAAAAGGAGAAGCGCACCGCGCCCGCCGGCGGCTGGCCGGCTTTCGGCGCCTGCGTCTCGAAGGTCCAAGGCTCCGTGTCCGGCGCGCCCGCCCACCTTTCCCTGATGTATCCCACCGGCAACCGCACTTGGGGCGAACCCGGTGAAGGCGGCTTCCTCGGTCACGCGCACGCGCCCATGCAGCTCGTCGCCAAGGACCCGCACGCCCGCGTGCAGAACCTGACTTTGCAGGGCATCACGCTTGACCGCCTCCAGGATCGCGAACGGCTCCGCACCGCCGTGGACCAGTTCCGCCGCGATGCCGACACCGCCGGGCAGATGGCCGGCCTCGATGACTACAACCAGCAGGCCCTCGGCATCCTCTCCGACTCCAAGCTCACCGCCGCGCTGGATTTGTCCAAGGAACATCCCGCCGTCGCCGCGCGCTACGGCCTGAATGACGATCGCTACCAGCGGGACGGCGCGCCCCGCATGATCCGCAACTTCCTCGTTGCCCGCCGCCTCGTCGAAGCCGGCGCGCGCGTGGTCTCGCTCAACTACAGCCGCTGGGACTGGCATGGCGGCGACGGCATGAACTTCCCCAGCTCACGCGAGGAGTTCCCCCTGCTCGACCAAGGTCTCTCTGCGCTGCTCACCGACTTGAAGGAGCGCGGCCTGGACCGCGACGTAGCCGTCGTCATGTGGGGCGAGTTCGGCCGCACCCCGCGCATCAACAAGATGAACAGCCGCGACCATTGGCCGCAGGCAAACTTCTGCCTCCTTGCCGGCGGCGGCATGCGGACCGGCCAAGTCATCGGCGCGACCGACCGCAACGGCGCGGAAGTGGCCGACCGCCCGGTGAAATTCCAGGAAGTCTTCGCCACGCTCTACACCTGCCTGGGCATTGATGTGAGCACCGCCACCGTCACCGACGCCTCCGGCCGCCCGCAATACTTGGTGGACTCCGGCATCACCCCCTTGCGGGAGCTGGTGGGCTAAGGCCCACGGATCTTCCCGTTGCCGCCCCGGGCTGGACAAATGCCCAACTCAGGCAACATTGTTGACACAGTTCACTTTGCATAAGTCATGACAAAATCCGATCTGAATCTCCGCCATTCGGCCGCCTTCACCCTCATCGAACTCCTCGTCGTCATCGCCATCATCGCGATATTGGCGGGCATGCTCCTTCCGGCGCTTTCCAAGGCGAAGATGAAGGCCACGCAGGCCTCGTGTATGAGCAGCCAGAAGCAAATTGCTCTGGCGCTGCAAATGTATACCTCGGACTACAACGATCGACTGCCAGGACGCAACGACGGGTCCGGTTATCTGTCTGGTCAACAGGCCCGCTACAACAACGGCAACGACAACCAGCTCATTTTCCACACCAGCACCTATCTTGGCCTTCCTCGTCCCTCAGGCACCTTGGTCACTGGCAAAGTTTTCATCTGCTCAGGTTATGCCCGGCACAACAACCAGGCGGCGGGGGGCTCACCGGTCAATTACATGGTCACCGGGGCATTCACCAATGGCAATGTGGTCATCACCACGAACACCCCCTTCGGATATACCTCCGGCCAGCCCAGCGGAGCGCAGCGTCCGCTTTCCATGGCGCAGCTTGAAGGAATTGGCCCACTCTCCAGCATTTACATGCTGACCGACGCAGACCAAGTGAACGTCAGCAATCCCGCCAACACTTGGCGGGCGCAACTACCCCTCTTCCCAGTGCATGGCGGCGTCCGCAATTTCTCGTGGTTCGACGGCCACGTGGAGACCCGCAAGGTGCAGGGCTTGGGCGTGGTGTTCTGACGGCGCTCAGGCAAGTCCATCGGGCCAACTCCTGCTTGCCAAGCGAGTTCTGTTGGGTGAGGTTCGGCCTCACAGCATGCACACATCATTCCGTGATCTTGGTGTCTGTCCGACCCGGCGCGCCGGCTTTACCCTCATCGAACTCCTCGTCGTCATCGCTATCATCGCGATCCTAGCCGGATTGCTGTTGCCCGCGCTGTCCAAGGCCAAGCAGAAGGCGATCCAAGTCAAATGCACGAGCAACCTCAAGCAATCCACCATGGCCGTGCTGCTTTACGCGGATGATTTCAGTGACCGGTTGTGCGGCACACCCACGACCGGGCTTTGGAGCGGCCAGCAGGCCCAATACACCCGAACTACCGCTGACCAGCTCGTGGCCTATATCGCCTCCTACATTGGGCACCCGCGCCGGGAGACCGTGCCCGCCGGCACCACGGTCACCGTGGACAATTTCTTCTGCCCAGGCTTCAAGCGGGCGGCCCTGCAATCCACCGCCACCGGCTTTGGCCGCCAAGACTATATCCTGCCCGGCCCCACCATCCGCTTGGACGGGCCCAACGGGCCCACGGTGGCGTTGGGGCAGCGGCCGTTCGGGTATCCTGATCCGGCAGTCGGATTGGAGCCCCCCATGCGGCTTGCCCAAGTGGTGGCTTTCGCCTCGGCCGACCGCATTTTCATGAAGGTAGACTCGGACCAGCTCGGTTCCCCCACGGCGGGCTGGGTGGCCGTGTTGCCTCCCCGCCCCAGCCACGGCAACGTCCGCAACGCCGCCTACTTCGACGGCCACGTCGGCACGCGCGAGGTGTTCGCTGGACGGTATTGAACTGCGCTGCCGCCAGCCGGATTCACGCCCAATACCGGTAGTTCACGTCGGGGAAGAGGTTGTCGAGCCATTCGATGCGGGCGAGCCATGGCTCGTCCACGTGCCCGGCGGTGAGCATTTCGTGCAACGCGAGGAAACGCAGGAGGTGGTCTTTCACCCGCTTGCGCGCGTAGTCCGGGCTGGTGCCAGTGCGCAGGATGAAGGGCCAGTCGCTGGATTGCGCCAGGAGAAGCTCGCGCGCGGCCTGGTTCAGCGCGCGGCGCGTGAGACCGGCAGCGTCCGGATGCGCGCGGGCCAGCGCGGTCATGCGTTCCTGGGCCACGGTGAGGTGCGGCACGATCCACTCGTTGGTCTCGTTAAGCCAGATCTTCCAGTAGCCTTCCTCGCCCCAGCTCGACGGGCTGGGGCGGACGACTTGCAGGGTGGAGTTTTCCTTCAGGTAGTCGCCGGGCGTGACGAGCTTGAAGTCCTGCTGGTCGTAGTAGGCCTTGCGCACGAAGAGGTCGAGGAAGTCGGGACCTTCATACCACCAGTGGCCGAACAGCTCGGCGTCGTAAGGCGCGACGACGAGCGGCGGGCGGTCCAAAATGTCGCCAAGCTGGCGGGCTTGGGCGCGACGGGCGGCTAGGAAATGGCCGGCGTGTTCGTCGGCGGCCTTCAGCGCTAGGGCGCGGTCGTAAACCGCCTTGTCCGGCGTGGGCCCGGTGATGCGGCAATATTTCAGGCCGGTGAAGCCGCGCAGTTCCGGGCTGGGCAGGTAAGGGCGGACGTAGTCAAAATCAAGGTCATAGCCCACGTCACGGTAGAAGTCGCGATAGCGTGGATCGCCGGGATAGCCCTCGTTGCGGCTCCAGACCTGGCGGGCGGACTCGAGATCGCGGGCGAAGGCGGCGATGCCATTGGGCGTAAGCACGGGGGCGAAGACGCCATAGCGCGGGCGCGGACGGGCGTGCAGCAGGCCGTGGGTGTCCATGATGAACCACCGGAGGTTCGCCTCCTGCAACACGGCCTCGACGCCCTCGACGTAGGCGCATTCCGGGAGCCAGATGCCGCGCGGGTCGCAGCCGAAGCAGCTCCGGTAGTGATCGCGCGCGGTGAGGATTTGGGCGCGGACGGACGGCGGGTGGTTCAGCAGCGGCAAGAGCGCGTGCGTGGCGGCGGTGGTGATGATTTCCAGCCGGCCCAGCTCCTGAAACTTGCGGAACGCGCCGACGAGGTTGCGACCATAGGCGAAGTAGGTGGCGCGCAGGCTGGTAAGCCGGTGGTGGTAGAACCACGCCAGCTCGCGGAACTCGCGGTCCCAGTGCGTGCGGTGGATTTCCTTCTCGGCGAGTTCGAGCAGGCCTTCGAGGTGGCGCACGTAGCGGTCCTGGAGCAGCGGGTCCAGCAGCATCGCGCAAAGCGTGGGCGAGAGCGTGAGCGTCAGGCGCGTCTCCATGCCGAGCTTCTCCCAGCCTTCCATCACCTGGATAAGCGGGAGGTAGGTCTCCGTCACCGCCTCGAACAGCCACGTCTCCTCCAGAAAATGGTCGTGCTCCGGGTGGCGCACAAAGGGCAGGTGCGCATGGAGCACGAGGGCGAGACGGCTTTGCATGGCGACGATTGAAGCGGAAGGCAGGACGCGGGGAAAGTTTTTTGGCCGCGCGTGCGCGCCGGGGTGTTGATGGCAACCCGCCGCCGCTCACTGCACGCGGCCGAACTTCTTTTCCAGCTCCTTCAGACTCATCTCGATGAGCGTGGGCCGGCCGTGCGGGCAGGTGTAGGGCATGCGACAGCGGCGGAGGTCGGCGACAAGGTTCTCCAGCTCCGGACCGGCGAGCGGGTCATTGGCCTTCACGGCGTGGCGGCACACGGTCTTGGCGATGACATCCTCGCCGAGCCGCAACGCGTTGACGCCCTCGCCAGCGGACTTGAGCGCGTCCACCAGTTCGAGCACAAAGCGACGCGCGTCGGGGACTTTGGCAAACGGCGGCAATGCTTCGAGCAGGAAGGTGCGCTCGCCAAACTCGCTCAGGCCCACGCCGAGCCGTGCGAGGATGGGCAGTTGCCGGCGGAGAAATTCCCCATCGCGCACGGACAGCTCGACGGTTTCCGGCAGCAGCAGCCGTTGTGAATCCGCTTCTCCGCCGGCTTCGAGGCGGTCCAGCATCTGCTCGAAGAGGATGCGCTCGTGCGCGGCGTGCTGGTCCATCAGCACGAGTCCGCGGTCACTCTCCAGCACCACGTAAAGGCGGCCTATGACCCCGACGAGGCGGAGGGGAACCGAAAGTAATGGGGCATGCGGCATGGGGCATGCGGCATGGGGCGCGGTGGCTTCGGATGCCCTCGGCTCCACGCTGACTGCGGCCGGCTCTCTGCTGAAGCCCATCGGCAGCGGGGTTTGCTTCGGGGCACTCGCGGGCCAGTCGGTAATGGGCTTGCTGGGCAGCGAGGGAAAAAAGTCCGGCGGAACCGCGGACGGCGGCGTGGCGGGCGGGGGAGCAGCGGACGGGGCAACCGGTTGAGGTGCCTGCGGTGCGGTTTCGATGCCATTGCGAGCTGGCAACCCGCGGTCCGGGGCACGGTGGAAATTGAGCAGCGTGTCGCGGATGGCCTGCGTGACAAACGCACGCACGGCGCGCTCGTGGTGGAACTTCACCTCGCGTTTGGCCGGGTGGATGTTCACGTCCACCTGCGCAGGGTCGAGTTCGAGGAAGAGGCAGGCGACGGGGTAACGGCCCTTCATCAGGGCGGTGTGGTAACCCTCGATGAGCGCGAAGTTCAGCGCGCGGTTTTCAATGGGGCGGCGGTTGACGAAGAGATGCTGGTCATCCCGCGAGCCGCGCGAGACGCCGGGCGCGCCGATGAAACCCCAGAGGCGAAGTTGAGCGTTGGAAGTTGAAGGTTGAGCGGCTGGTTCAGGTTCGGCGGGGTCGCGGAGTTCTTCGTAAGTCCCCTGGGTGTCCACGGCCAGCAGCTTGAGGTCCGCGCCGTGCAAGGCGCGCAGGCGCTCACGCAGCGCGGCGAGCTGGCCGTCGGCATCGTTTCCAGCCCAGGCGGCGGCAAGCTGGAAAATCGTGCGGCTGTCCGTGGTGAAGGTGAACGCGACGTGCGGGTGGGCCAGTGCCGCGAGCGTAAGATAGTGGTGGATGTGGGTGCGCTCGGTCTCCTCGGTGCGGAGGAATTTGCGGCGGGCGGGGAGGTTGTAGAAGAGCTGGCGCACCTCGATGCTGGTGCCGGCGGGCGCACCGGCGGATCGGACTTCGAGGAGTTTCCCGCCGTGGACGATGACCTGGGTGGCCTCGGGTGAATCGCTGGTGCGCTCGCGCGTGGTGAGCGTGAAGCGGCTGACGCTGGCGATGCTCGGCAGCGCCTCGCCGCGGAAGCCCATGGTGGTGATGCGGAACAGATCCTCGGCGCTCTGCACCTTGCTGGTCGCGTGGCGTTCGAGGCACAGCAGGGCATCATCGCGGCTCATGCCCACGCCGTCGTCGGTCACGCGGACCAAGCCGCGCCCGCCGGCCAGCACGTCCACCGTGATGTGCGTGGCCTGGGCATCAAGGGCGTTCTCGACGAGCTCCTTCACCACGCTGGCCGGGCGCTCGATCACCTCGCCGGCGGCGATTTGATTGGCGACATTTTCGGGCAGCAGGCGGATGCGGTTCATCGCGGTCCGGGAGTGTCGGTTGCCGGCGGGGAAGGGGGCAAGTGTTCAGTAATGAGTTTTCAGCCAAGCCGCCAAGGCGCGAGCGTCCTTACTGAATCCTGAACATTGGTTACTGAATACTCTCCCTTACCGGCTCAACGGCAGCGTGAAGACAAAGGTGGCGCCCTTGCCCGGCTCGCTGCGGGCGGAAATCTTGCCGCCGTGGTCCTCGACGATCTTCTTGCAAATGGAGAGGCCGAGGCCGGTGCCGTTCTGCTTGCCGTGTGTGGCAAATGGCTCGAAGAGACGCTGCGCCATCTCCGGAGCGATGCCGGGGCCGGTGTCCTCGACCTCCGTCACCAGCTCGGACCCGCGGACGGTGGCACGGACCATGATGACGCCGCCGGGCTTCATCTCCTCCACGGCGTTGTTGACCAGATTGTAGAAGAGCCGGGAGAGGCGCTGGGGCTCGACCTCGATCTGAACGGCCGGCAGGGGTGTTTCAACCCGCAGCTTCATGCCGCGCTCGGCGATTTCCACGCCGATTTCCTCGCCAAGTGCGCCGATGTATTCGGCATAATTGACCGACGCCAGCACGAGCTGATGGCTGGTGTTCCGCGTGAAATCCAGCAGCTCGTTGAGCATGTTGGTCATGCGGGCCACTTGACGAGCGATCCGGACTTGCGCGTGGCCGCGCATTTCCGGCGTGGCCATGTCCATGACGGCCATTTCGGCGGCGAGACCGATGACGTTCAGCGGGTTCTTGAAGTCGTGGACGATGGTGCGCGCGAAGCGGCCGACCATTGCGAGGCGCTCGGCCTGGAGGATCTCGTCGATGTATTTGCGGTTCAGGGAGCGCACGCGGTGGCTGAACTCACGGATGAGGTGGAGCGCGAGTTTGGGGCGATGCTCCAGCAGCGCCAGCAACTCCTCACGCCCGATACAGAAAGCCCGCGTGTCCACTTCGGCGGTGGCGGTGGCGGAGCGGGGCGCGTCGTCCAGCAGCGCCATCTCGCCGAAAAACTCGCCGGGACTGATGACCGCCAGTGGGCGGGCCTCGGTCCCGACGACGGCGGAAATGATGACGCGCCCCGATTCAACGAGGTAAAAGCCGTCACCGGGATCACCCGCGCGGAAAATGGTCTCGCCCGGTTTGAACCGCCGCATCCTGGCGGTGTGCTCCAACGCCTGCAGTTCCTCGCTGAGGAGTCCGGCGAAGCGTTTGTCTTCAGCTGGCGTCATGGGGACACTGTAGGGGCGGGCCAGACTGGGTAAAGCCCGGAGATTCCCGACCCACCCGATCCTGCCAGGGGAAAACGGCAAGGCGCCCCCTTGAACCCGGCCTCGGCTCGCTAGGAACCGCGCCCGGCTCGCAGGAGCGCCTTGCTCCCTGCTGCTCAACCCGCGAACGGCCAGGAAACCCATAACCTGACCGCCCGCGAAAAATCACTTCTTCTTCGCGGCTTCGATCTTCTCCGCCGTCACTTCCAGCTTGTCGCCGACCTTCTTGCAGGTGCCGGTGACGGTGATGTCCTTGACGGTTTCACAGATCTGGCTGTGGAAGCCTTTGCTCACGTCGTTCTGCACCAGGTAATACTTCGTCTTCTTGCCGTCTTTCTCGACGGTGAGGACGTTCTGACAGGTATCCGCCTCCTTGAGGCAGCATTTGGCACAGCAGCCCTTGCCGGAGAGCGTGATCGACTTGCCCTTGCTCTCGGCGGCGGCGGAGAAGGCGAGGGCAGCAATGGCGAGGGCGGTGAGGAGGAAGGTTTTCATCGTGTGTTATTCGGTGCTAAGTCCGCGTGCAGCCTTCCCCTTCCGCTCGATGACCGCTCGCCGTCTATTGGCGGTCATTCCCCGCCTTTTGGCGCGCTCAGGCGGGGGGCGCACGTTTGACAGGCTTGGGTCCACCGGTATAGTGCGCGCCCTTTGGTATGAACCGAAACCCTCATGTGGCAGTGGTCGGCGCGACCGGCGCGGTCGGCGTCGAGATGATCAAGACGCTCGAAAAGCGGAATTTTCCCGTGGGCAAACTCACCTTGCTCGCCTCCGCGCGTTCCGTGGGCAAGCAGCTCAAGTTCCGCGGGCAGGACATCGCCATCACCGAGCTGACCAAGGATTCCTTCAAGGGCATCGACATCGCCCTCTTCAGCGCCGGCGGCAGCATCTCGAAGGAGTTCGCCCCCATCGCGGCCAAGGCCGGCTGCGTGGTCGTGGACAACTCCAGCGCGTTTCGCATGGACCCGACCGTCCCGCTGGTCGTGCCGGAAATCAACGCCGCCGACTGCGCGAAGCACCAGGGCATCATCGCCAACCCCAACTGCACCACGGCCATCACGCTGATGGCGCTCTACCCGCTGCATCAGGCCTTCGGCGTCACGCGCATCTTCGCGTCCAGCTACCAGGCCGTCTCCGGCACGGGCGCGAAGGCCATTGAGGAGCTGGAACGCCAGGTGGACCAGATCGTCAAGAAGCAGCCCGTCACCAAGGAAGTTTATCCGCACCAGATCGCCTTCAACGTCCTGCCGCACGTGGACTCGTTCCTCGACACCGGCTACACGAAGGAAGAGATGAAGATGGAAAACGAAGGCCGCAAGATCATGCATCACCCGAAGTTCCGGGCGAGCGTGACGTGCGTGCGGGTGCCGGTGTATCGCGCGCACTCGGTGGCGGTCAGCGCCGAGTTCGAGAAGCCCGTGACGGTCGAAGCCGCCCGCGCGGTGCTGAAGAAGGCCCCGGGCCTCGACGTGGTGGATGACCCGGCCAACAAGTCCTACCCGATGCCGCTCTTCACCGCCGAGAAATACAACTGCGAGGTCGGTCGGCTCCGCCGGGACTGCGCGTTGGACAACGGCCTCTGCTTCTGGGTTTCTGGCGACCAGCTTCTCAAGGGCGCGGCGCTCAACGCGGTGCAGATCTCGGAAGTGCTGGTTAAAGAGTAACCCACCACGCGAGCGGCGAGTTTCCCGTTTGGGCAAGCGAGACGGCTTAATCGTCCCGGGTGATCCCTTTCATCCGCGCTTCCAACTTCGCGCGCAGCCGCTCCCGTTCGGCGGCGCTTGCCTCGCGGGGAATCC